>DASQHF010000169.1:0-10432 GCA_035632215.1 Micropepsaceae bacterium
CGGGCCGCGCTTGCGACAGCGACAAGCGCGGCAGAGTCCGAACCAAGCAGTCCGGCCGCGGCCGCAAGCCTCAGTTTACGAGGGGCGCCTTGTTGGGCCAGACTGAGCCTTGAAAGCGTCGAGGAGCCGAAAAATGAGAAGTCGCCTTGCCCTTAGCACCATCGCAGCCATGGCGCTGTTCGTTTCGCATCCGAGCCCGGGCTTCGCCGCCGCTCAGAACACACCCGCTTTCGTCACAGCGGCGGTCGCGGATCCGCACCGACCCAAGGCCGACAGCAACCGCGATGCCGATCGATTGCCGGCGATCATGCTCGGCTTCTCCGGCGTGAAGCCCGGCGACACGGTGGCCGAGCTCATCCCGGCGGGCGGCTATTCGACGCGACTTCTCTCCGCCGCTGTGGGGCCGAAGGGGCATGTCTATTCGATCAACCTCGCGACGCTCTCGGACAATATCAAGAATCAGATCAAGCCGGTCACCGATGATCCCGCCTATGCGAATGTGACCGTGTCGAATCAGGAGCTGAGCGATCTGAAGCTGCCGGAGCTCGTCGATGTCGTGTGGACGGCGCAGAACTATCACGACTTCAAGAATCCGGGCATGTTCTTTGCCGACACCGAGGCGATGGACAGGGCGATCTTTCGCGCGCTCAAGCCCGGCGGGCTATACGTCATCATCGACCACGTGGCCGCGCCGGGATCGGGGACGCGCGACACCGGCACGCTTCATCGCATCGATCCCAACCTCGTGAAGACGGAGGTGATGGCCGCCGGATTCCAATTGGCGCGCGAAAGCAAGGCATTGGGCAATCCCAACGATCCGCATACGGCGCGTGTGCCTGGGGCAGGCAATATCGGCGACAAGTCGGACAAGTTCTTCCTCGTGTTCCGCAAGCCGCGCTGAACAACGGCGAGCTACCTTCGCGAGAAGGTGAGATCGCGGCCGATGCGGCGGATGGCGAGATAAGCGCCCGTCCCGGTCACGGCCAATCCGCCCAGCATGAGCAAAAGCACGATGACGTCCCAGACGGGCCGTGCGCGCAGCCAGGCGGCGAAGTCGATCCGGTGCAGGCCGTTGAACAGCCAGCGATAGCCGCGCCGCGCGCTGTCGAACTTCGCGATCGGCATGCCCGACGTGGGATCGAGGTAATAGCGCGTCGCTTCGGCGTTGCTCAGGATCACGCGATAAATCGGGAGCGTGACCTCGCTACGCTCGCCCGGGGCGCCGAAATAATACTCGTCCTCGCGCGCGAGCATCTCCTGCGACGCGATCTTCTCGGCACCCGCGATGCGCTGGGCGGCCGCGGTCAGATCCTGTGGCATGGTGGGCGCCTTGTTCCCGCTCGCATCCAGCCGCTCGACGTCACCGTCCGCGGTCGAAGCGAGCCAGAAGAGATTTCCGTCGAGGATCGCGCTCGAAAGTTTCACCGTTCCGGCCGGCGCGTTGTCCTTGAGCGCCGCGAGCGAGACCTTCATCTCGCGCCAGGGAATCGGCTTGCCGGCGACGCGAAGCGGCTCATCGCCGCCGCCCCCCTCGAGGAATCCCCACGGATTCATCGAGAAGGTTCCGCTTACCACCCAGGTGAGGGCAACGATCCCGAAAAAGAGCCCGGCGATGTGGTGCCAATAGAACCAGCCGCGATAGGGCGAGATGCGTCCGCTTTGCCCCCGCTTGAACTGAAGGATTCCGAGGGTCAACCCGATGACGGTGAGGAATCCGCCGACGATCGAGCTCCAGATCACGATCTGCGACCACAACGGCCCATCGTCGCGCAGCTCGGTGAAATAGAGCCAATGGGGCACCGCACCGAGCCAATTCCAGAATCGCTCGGACGCCGTCGTCCACAGCACAATCTCGCCCGTCGCGCTCGAGACATACATCTCGGTCCCGGCTGCATCATCGAACGCGAATTTATAGAGCGGCCGGTCGCGCGCGTAGTCCTCGCTCACCGTCCACTGGTCGCGGTCGATCGCTTCGGCAGTGACCACTTGCACCTTGTCGCCCCCGAGGCGCTTCGCGGCCGCAAGCGTGATCGCTTGCGACTGCATAAGGTCGATATCGAAGGGCCCTGATGGACCGATCGCCGCCATTCGCGGCGGCTGGCCTTCGGGACGGAAGCGAAGCACGGGCTCGGCGCGCAAATTCTCGACGACTGCAGTTCGGATCGGTTGATCGTCCTGAATACCCTGCTCGTCGAGCGAACAGCAGCGATCCCAGGCAATGGGCGCGAAGAGTTGCAGCTTCTCCTTGTCGGAGCGCTCGGGGTACGGGACGTACATCATCACGATCCCTGAGGCGAACCACATCACCATCAGGAGCCCGACGGCGACGCCGAGATAACGGTGCGTGAACACCGTCGCGCGCCACAGAGCCATGCCAATGCCGCCAAGTCGCATGCGCGCACTATAGCGCAATCGCGTGTCTCAGGCTTACGACCGCGCCGCCTTCTTGGCTTTCGCCGCCAGACGAACGGCTTCGAGAATTTCCGGATACGTCCCGCAGCGGCAGAGATTGCCGGAAAGATAGTGCTTGATGTCGTCCTCGCTCGGATCGGGATGGCGCTCGAGCAACTGGTGCGTCATGAGGACGAAGCCGGGCGTGCAGAAGCCGCACTGGAACGCACCCGCTTCGATGAAGGCCTGCTGGACTAAGGACAAGCCCGCCTGATCGAGATGCTCGATGGTCGTGACTTTCGTCCCGTCCACGCGTACCGCGAGGAACAGACAGCCCGAGACCGCAATGTCATCCACCAGCACTGTGCAGCAGCCGCAAAGCCCCTGCCCGCAGGATTCGCGTGCACCGGTCAAGCCGAGTTGATGCAGTAGCTCGACGAGATTCCAATGCGTCTCCACTGCCGCGCTCGTCGCTTGGCCGTTCAAGGTGAAGCGGATCGAGCGCGAGCTCATTCGTCATCACCGAGCGGATGGCCGTCACGATCGCGCAACGCGCGCAACACGCGTTCCGCCGTAATGGGAAGCTCGGTCAGCCGCACGCCGATCGCGTCCTCGATCGCGTTCGCGATCGCGGGCGAGACGCCGAAGGTCGCGGTCTCACCTACGCCCTTGGCCCCGAAGGGACCGGACTCCTGCTCCGCGTCCACCAATTCCGTTTCCATCAGCGGAATGTCGCGGAAGCCCGGGATCTTGTAGTCGGCGAAGGACGCGTTCGTCACCTGGCCGCCGTCGAGCACCATGTTCTCGTGCAGCGTGAAGCCGAGCTGCATGGTCGCGCCGCCCGACACTTGCGTACGCACGATCTTCGGGTTGACGGGACGTCCCACGTCCGCGACGTTGACGAGCTTCACGACGCGCACATGTCCCGTCTCGGTGTCGACTTCGACCTCAGCGCCCGTGCCGCCTACCATCCAGAACGGCGTGACGTTGGCCGATTGGCCGGTCTTTGCCTCAGGCGGCGCGTAGCTCGGGACATAAGCGCCGGTGCCGACGATGGTCCCGGCCTGCATGCCATAGCGCTTCTTGAACAGCTCCTTGATGTCGTAATTGGTGCCCTTGGGCAGCCCGACTTCGGCCGCGAGTGCCCTGAGTTTCGCGCGCGCATCTTCCGCCGCGAGCTTCACCGCGTGTCCCATGTGGAAGGTGGAGCGCGAACCGAGCGTGCCCATGTCGTAAGGCGCCAAGTCGGTGTCGCCGTGCACAACGCGCACCGTCTCGGCACCGACGTTCAACACTTCGGCTGCGATCTGCGCCATAGCGGTGTCGGAGCCCTGTCCCATGTCGATGGTATTGATATAGAGCGCGATGCTGCCGTCGGCGTTGACGTTCACGGTCGCGCAGGATGTCGTCGGCGAGATCGAAGCCTTGAAGCCGATGGCGAGCCCGCGCCCGCGTCTCATTCCTCCCGAGCCGCGATCGAACGTGCCGCCCATTGCCTCGGCCAGGCGCTCGAGCACCTTGTCGATCGCGGCGTCCTTCATCGCCGTGCCGGTCGCTTGGGGCCGCCCATCGCGCAAAATGTTTTTCCGCCGGAATTCGATCGGATCGAGGTTCAGCGCGCGGGCGATAAGATCGGTATGGCTCTCGTAAGCCCACACCAGTTGCGGCACGCCAAAGCCCCGGAGCGCGCCAGCGGTCGGACGGTTGGTGTAGACCTCATAGGAATCGATGCTGACGTTTTCGATGTCGTAAGGCCCGGCCGCGGTGAAGCCCGTCTTCTGCGCCACGCGCGGTCCGATATCGGCATAAGCGCCGCCGTTCCAATAGACGTCGCATTTACGCGCGACGACGCGGCCGTCTTTGGTGACGCCGCTCTTAATTGTGAACGTCGTCGCATGCTTGCTGATGGTGTAGAACTGCTCTTCCATCGAGAGCGCGACCTTCACGGGCTTGCCCGCGATCAACGCGAGCGCCGACGCCAGCGCTTCGATCTTCACGTACACTTTGGCGCCGAAGCCGCCACCTAAGAACGGCACCTTCACGCTGACACGGTTCTCGGGCCAGCCTAAGAGCCGCGCGATCTCCATGCGCACGAAGGACGGCGTCTGCGACGAGGTGTGGATGGTGAGCGTGCCGTTCCCAGGTTCCGCAAGGGCCGCGTGCGATTCCAAAGGCACGTGCAGCACTTGCTGCGTGCGGAAACTGTGCTCGAAGACGTGATCGGCAGCGGCAAACGCCTTCTCCACATCGCCGCGGCGCAGCTGATAGTCGAGCGCGATATTGGTGTTCTTGCGCCCGGCCAGATGCTTCAAGTCCGCAAAGGTGCCGGCGGGCTTTAAAGTCTCGTGCACGATCGCTTGCGAGGTCGTCGCCTCGATCTCATCGAACACCGGCGGGAGCTCTTCGTACTCGGCCGCGATCAGCTGGACCGCCTGCTCGGCCAAGTGCGTATCATGCGACAGCACGACCGCGACCGGCTCGCCGACGAAGCGCACTTTGTCGAGCGCCAGCACCGGCTGATCGTGGAACGCAGGGCCAAAATAGGGCTCGGGCATGACGCTCTTGATGTCCTCGCCCGTGACGACCGCGAACACGCCCTCGGCCGCTTTCGCGGCTTCGGTGTCGATCGATACGATCCGCCCGTGCGCCACCGTGCTGCGGAAAATCTTCGTCCACAGCATGCCGGGCACACGGAGATTGTGCGCGTAGTCCGCCCGGCCCGTGACTTTCGCCCGTGACTCCAAGCGCGGGAGCGTGCGGCCGATCTCGCTCATGCGTGCTTACCGCGGAGCGCGTGGCGGATGGCGCGCACGAGATAGACTTTCAGGAGCTCGCGCTTGTACGCGGCCGAGCCGTGCGCGTCGCCCAAGAGCGACACTTCTTCCGCCGCCGTTGCCGCCGCGCGCTTCAAGACCGGATCGGTGGGCGTGGCACCGTTCAGTGCGTCCTCGGTCTCTTTCAGCCGCGTCACCTTGTCCGTCGCGGCGCCAAGCACGATGCGGGCGCGCTTGATCACGTCGCGCCCCTCGACGTCGAGATGGACGGCCAAGCCCAGCGCTGGCCAATCGTCGGCCGAGCGTGAGGTGCATTTCAAGTAAGCCGCGCGCGAGTCTTTTAGGCCCGGCACGATGACCTCGGCGATCAGCTCGTCGCGCTTCAAATGCGTCTCGTAATAACCGGCATAGAGCTCGGCCACCTCGATCTCGCGGACCTCGGCAGTGCCTCTCGCCACGACGCGCGCGCCGAGAGCCGCGAACAGCGGCGGCAGATCCATATGCGGATCGCCATGGGCGAGCGCCCCGCCAACGCGCGCGACGTTGCGGACCCGCACATTCGAGAGCGTGCGTAAGGTCTCGGTGATCACCGGGAAATGCTCGGCCACGTCCGCCGACTGTTCGACTGCGGAGAGCGTCGCCATGGCGCCGATTTTCAGCGTGCCGTCCTTCTCGATGCGGACTTGCGAATAATGCGGCTCAATCTTGGCCAGACTGATGAGGCGCGTCGGCTGGAACACGCCGGCCTTCATCATCAGCATCAGCGCGGTGCCGCCCGCCACCGCGCGCACGGTGGCGTCCTCCGGGTCAAGCAGCGCGACCGCCTCTTTCAGCGTCGCGGGCTCGGCCCAGTCGAACGCCATCATGGCAGGACCGCCTCGACGTCACCCAAGAATCCCGAGCGCAAGTTTTCCACGAACTCGCGCTCCATCTCCTTGGCTTTTGCCTTCAAGACCGGCTGGCCGATGCTGCCCAAGCGCCCGGTCAAGCTCGCTTCCACCTCATAACGGATCGTCGTCACGCCCGCGGCTTCGTGGAAATCGGCGGCCGACGTCGCGGACAAGCGCCCGACGATCCCGTGCGGCTTGCCCTCGATCTTAGCGGCGATGCGGCAAGGCCGCTGCGCTTCCGTCAGCTCGACAGTGACTTCGAAGTTGAACTTGATGTAGGCGATCTTGGTCTCGAAATGCGCCGCATAGGTCGTGGGTGAGAGCTCTTTCAAGTCGCGCACGCCCTTCACGCAGCAGGCGAAGAAGCGCGCGTCCTTGAGCTTGTCGAAGACCTCCTCGCGCGGCGCATTCACGGAGAGTTCGCCGGTGAACTTCATTGCTTCTTGTCCAGCCCGAGTTCCTTCCACCGCGCCCGCGCGCGGGCCTCGTCTTCCGGCGATGGCCACGCCGTTGGCGGAAAACGCGCGCCGCCGAAATCGGGATCGGGATCGAAATCGAGATTGATGGTCGCGTCGATCAGCACGCGGTTCCATTTGCCCGTACCGAACAGCCCGATGTTGCGGTCGCGCCGCCGCGTCGAAGGATCAAGCCCCGCGCCGAAGGTCGAGGGCATGATCACGATGCCGTTCTCGCCCGCATTCACGCGATAGGCGATCGCCCAGTCGACCGCGGCGTAGTCGTGGATGTCGATATCGTCGTCCACCACGGTGACGTGCTTATAGCGCACGTGGCTCGCCGAGCTTCCCCAGATCGCATTCGCCACCTGCTTGGCCTGATTGCGGTAGGTCTGCTTGATCTGCACGATCAAATTCATCGTCCCATGCACCGGCGGACCCCAGACATCGGTGACACCAGGGACGCCCGCGCGGTCAAGCACGTTCCAGGCGATGCCTGACCGCATGACGGAGGAACAGATCGCGTTCTCGGAGAAGCTTTTGGGCAGCGCGCCTTCGATCGTGCCGCGCAGAACCGGATTATTCCGATGCGTGATCGCGGTCACCCGCATGGTCGGACGCGGCGCGCGCTCGCCCGCGACATAGCCGGTGAATTCCGCGAAGGGGCCTTCCAGCATGTGGGTCGCGGGATCGAAGGGAAGGAAACCCTCGACGACGATCTCCGCCGTCGCCGGCACATAAAGATCGTGGCTCTCGCATTTGACGAGCTCGACGGGCGCGCCCCTGATCGCGCCCATCACGTCGTACTCGCACACGCCCATCGGCACCGGCGCGCCGGCGCAGAAATCCATCGACGGCTCCCAGCCGATCACATAGGCGATCGGCATCTCCTTCACGCCCTTCTGCTGCCAAGCGAGCGCGTGATGGCCGATATGCTGCGCGCGATACATGTAGATGGGGAGATGGTTCTTATCCGCGATCATGCCGCGATAGACGCCGACATTCATCACGCCCGTGTCCGGGTTTTTCGTGACGCAACCGGCGTAGGTCATCATGTAGCGGCCGCCGTCCAAACGGTTCCAATGCGGCGTCGGGAACTGAAACAGATCGACATCCTCGCCCTTGAGGATGTTCTCCTTCACCGGCCCGTCCTTGACGATCTTGGGCGCAATGGTGCCTTGCAGGATCGTGCGCGCGACCTTCACCAACTCGCGCGGATGCGTATCGGGCGGAAGGCCCAAGAGCATCGCGACGCGGCGATAGCTCGACAGCGAGCAACCGAACACTTGCGACGAACGCGCGTTGGGCCCGTTGTAGTCCTTGATGTTCGAGAACAGGAGCGCGGGGCCATCGCCCGTCCCTTGCGCAAGCCGCATGATGGTGCCGAGCTCGATGTTCCAATCGACCTCGGCGGTGATTTCCTTGAGTTCGCCCTCGGCCTCGAGCGCGTCGAGCCAGCCACGTTGATCGGTAAATGCCCGCGGTTTACGCTCTGTCATCCAACCCCACCTTTCACCGCGGCACACATAGCGAGTCGCAGCGTCCCCGCGCAACGCCCCCTCCCTGAACCGGCAGGGCATCGCATATGGCTCGCGCCCCCTCTCCCTAGCCCTCTCCCCCTACGGGGGCGAGGGGAATTGAGCTCAAACTTCCCCTCTCCCCCATCGGGGGAGAGGTCGCGAGCGATGAGCGCAGCGACATCGCGAGCGGGTGAGGGGGTAGGAGCTGGCTCACTCTTCCGGCAGCGACAGCGCGCGGCTCACCATCGCGGTGGCGGACGCGAAATCATACGCCCGCGCCATGTTCTGCTTCACCAGGAACGACGCGCCGCCATAGAACTTCTCATACTGCTCGTGCCGGCCCGCGAATTCGGTGCCGATGAAGTCCCAAACCAGCTTCAAGATCGCGACCCGCTCTTTAGACGAGAATCCCGGCGAGGCGATGTAGCGCTCGATGTCGGCGGCCGTCTCCGCGCTCGCGAAATCCTTGACCGAGGACGGCAGCATAATGATCGAGCCGCCCGCGAGCTCGCGTAGCGTGTTGTTCAGCCGCGGGTTGATCTCTCCTTGCAGCGCCATCACCGCATAGAGCGCCGCTTTCGATGGCCACACCGCGCCTTCGTCATCGATCGTGGCTTCGATCTCCTGCGCGAGCACCATGCCCTCGATGATGGTCGCGAACGCGGCCATCTCGCCCAGCATGATCTGGACGGGCGGCATCGGATCGACCCCGGTGATCTCGACCAGGCGCTTCGTCAGTCCCATCAGGAATTTGAGCTTCGCACAGTAGCGCACCTGCGCCTGATGGTTGCCGTAGGAGTGCGAGGGCGTCTTCCACCATTGATCGCGGCACAGCGCGAGACTGCGATAGCAGAACACGTTCTCCCAGGGCACGAATACGTCGTCGAGCACCAACAACGCGTCGATCTCGTCGAAGCGTGACGAGAGCGGATAGTCGAACGCGTTCGTCGCGTTCGCGGCATAAGGACGGCGGCAATAGATCTTCAGCCCGGGCGCGTTCGAAGGGACAGCGACCGCAAAGGCATACGCCTCGTCGCCGGGGCTAAGCGGATGGATGCAGCTGATGAACACGCCGTCGGAGAATGCGGCGCCGGTGGCCAATTGCTGCGCGCCTTTCAAGACGATCCCGTCGTCGCGCTCCTTCACCACGCCCGCATAGAGCGTCGGATCGGATTGCTTATGCGCAGGTCTAGAGCGGTCGATCTGGGGCGGCACGATGGCATAGGAGAGATAAAGAGAGTTGTCGCGCGCGTGCTCGTAATAGCGCACCACATTGTCGGCGAATTGTTTGCCGCCAAGCTCCGCAAACACACTCGGCTTCGCCGCGTAGCCGGCCAGGAAACCCGCGACGTGATCGGGCGTGCGGCCCATCAGCCCGAACGTCTCCTCGGCCCAGCGCGCGCTCATGCGCCGGCGCGCGGCCAAATCCTCGACCGTCTTCGGCACCTGATAGCAGCGCCAGACCGGTCGCCCGGTCTTGGGCGAAGGATAGGTCATCACGCCCGCATTCGTCGGATCCGCCGCGACATCGAAGAGGCGCGCGAGCGACCTCGCCGCGCCGGCAAAAGCCGGATGCGAGGTCACGTCGCGCACGGGCTCGCCCTCGAACAAGACGCGCCGGCCGTCGTCCTTGATGCTCTTCAGATACTCCGCGCCGCTGCGGAGCTTCGCTTTCGACCCGCGCGCCACGACGTTCATTTCAAGCTCTCCGACAGCGCCGACAGCACCGAGGTGTAGCCGGCCTCGAAATGAACCAGCGGCGGGCGCCTGGGCCCGAACTGTATGTCCTCAACCACGCCGATCAGGATCGCATGCGTGTCCAAGGGCATGATCTCGGTCACGCGGCAGTCGAGCGCGGCGAGCGCATCGGCGAACAGCGGCGCGCCGGTGACCGTGCTCCGCCAGTTCGAGCCCAAGAAGCGGTCTTCCGTTTGCGTCGCGCGTTTCGCGGCAAAGCGCTGTGCGAGCTCCGCGTGACCTTCGGCCAACAGGTTCACGCTCATGATCCTGCTCTTGGACAGGAGCTCGTACGTCATCCCGGCGAGATTGAGGCAGGCGAGCACGCGCGGCGGCGAAAGCGCGAGCGAGCAGACGGCCGTCGCCGTCAGTCCGCTCTTCTGCCCCTGCCATGTGGTGGCGACAATGGTGACGCCGCCGGCAAGGAGCCGCATCGCGCTGCGGAAAGTGGTGTCCTCAGCCGGCATTCTTCCTGGCCCTGTCTTGCGGGGAAAGATTAGCTCACGCAAATAGCTTCGTCGACTATACTATTGGGTAACGTGCCCCCCTCCCTGGCCCTTGTCGGGCCGGCAAAAGGTCCACTGGACCTTTTGTTTTCCGACCCTCCACCCTTCGGGGGCGAGGGGAATCGAGTTCAAGTCCCTTGAGCCCAAGAGGTTTCGAGG
>DASQHF010000170.1:0-14920 GCA_035632215.1 Micropepsaceae bacterium
AACACATCGGCGCGGCCCGCCACGCGCCAATCGTCGGAAATCGTCCAGCCCGCGAGCAGATAAGCGGCCGCGAAATCCGTGTCGCTGGTGAAGAAAGGGCTGGGCTCGATCAGAGTGTCGCCGGTCATGCCCTGGGCGAGCAGCGTCACCGGGCCGATATGCGTGCTGGCACCGACATCCCAGAAGCGCGTGTCCCACGCCACCTGGTAGCGGATCTTCTTCGGATCGGCCTCGTTGTTGTAATAAAGAAAATCCAGATGGCCTAAGCCGGTCTCGTCCCAGGAGCCCCCGGCATACCAGCCCGGTTTTTTGTCGATCTCGAGAAACTCAAAGGTGTGTAGCGGCTCGGGCAGATGTCGCTGATAGGCGACGATGTCGGGGAGACGCGGCCGCTCGATCAACCCCGTCGGACGATCATCCATTGCCCAGCCGCGGTCGGCCATGAGGATGCCGGCCGGATCGTTCCAGCCATAGCCCGAGGCATAGGCCGCGATCGTGCGCTCGTCCGAGCGCCATTCGAGCTTCGCTTCGGCGCCGATGGTTCTCAGCTCATCGCCGACCCAGCTGTTCACGGCCGAGGGCGTTAGCGTCCAGGGGCTGGTCCAGCCAAGCTCGGTGTTCTCGAGCGAGATCGGCGGAAAGAAGGCGCCGGCCTTGAACGTCCAGCGCCAGCGCGAGGTCGAAACCGGGCGATAGCGGACGTAGGCCTCGAGCACGTCGAAGAAGGTCTTCTGCTCGGGCTCGATGCGGGCGACGCCGATGGCCATCAGCTCGGGCGTCAACTCCATCACGCCCTGACCGATCGCCTCGGCAAAGCGGAAATTGGGCGAGGGGAGGCGGTCGCCATAACGGGTCTTGCCGAGCTCGCCGTCCTCCCAGGAGCCTTCGTTCGAGGGCTTGATCATGCGGAAATCGGCATAGCCGTCGAAATGAAATTCCACCGCGGATGCGGGTGTCGCGGCCAACAGGAGAGCAAGGAGGAGGCGCTTGCGCATCGCGCTCATGCCGCATCGTGAAGCGCCGCGTCGATCGCGACGGGCAGCTCGATGGTGACGGTCGTGCCCTTGCCTTCGATGCTGGCGAGCGAAAGCGTGCCGCCGTGCAGCTCGACGATGGTCTTGGCGAAGGGAAGGCCGAGCCCCGCGCCTTGATAGCGGGCATCGAATGCCGGCTCCCGGCGATGGAAAGGCCGGACGACGAGGGGCAGGTCTTCCTTCTTGATGCCGATCCCGGTGTCCGCGACGACGATCTTCAGCACGTTGCCGGCCTGCTCGCCGGTGATCCGCACCTGTCCGCCGGCCGGTGTGAACTTGATCGCGTTGTGGATGACGTTCGCGAGACTTTGTTGGAGCTTGGCCAAGTCCGCGTCGATCAGCGGCCATGACGCCGCATCCGAAGGCGCGATGAGGATGACACGCGAGCTCGACGCGATGGGAGCGAGCGTCTCGAGGCTTGCGGCCAAGAGACCGCCCGGCTTCACCCGCTGGCGGCTGATGGAAAGCCTGCCGTCGGCGGCTTCCGAAAGATCGAGCATCTCTTCGACTTGGACCAGGAGATGCTTGCCGCTGTCGTAGATATGGCGCGCGTAATCCATGTAGCGCTGGCTGATCGGTCCCACGAGCTGGCGCTCGATCATCTCGGAAAAGCCGATGATCGCGTTTAGGGGCGTGCGCAATTCGTGGCTCATGTTGGAGAGGAATTGCGATTTTGCCTCGTTGGCCTTCACCGCCTCCTTGTGAGCGACCTCGAGCGAGGCGACGGCGCCCATCAGCGCGGTCTCGCGATCGGCGATCGATCGCGCCATGCCGTTCAGTGCGGTGGACAGCTCGCCGATTTCGTCGCTGCGGACGATCGCGGGTAGCGCGCGGTAGTCGCCTTTCGCGATCCGCCTCGTCGCCACCGCGAGGACTTCCAAGGGACGCGAGACGCCACGCGCGATCATCACTGCGCCCAAAAGCGCCACGAGGAGCGCGCCCAACAGGACCAGCAGCATCGGCGTGATCACGGCGCGATAGGCGCTCAAGGCCTCTTCGAGCGGATAGTCGAGGACGGCAACGACGGGAACGCTTCCTTCCGCGCTGGCTAGGCGCGCGACCATCGCCAGATGGTCTCCCTGCTCGAATGTCGTGATGGCGCTGACGCGATCGGCCGGGAGGTTTTGCGGTAGCGAGCCTTTGATGGAGAAGTCCTTCGTCCTGCTGGTGGCAACCCAGGCGCCTTTCTCGTCGGGAATGGCAAGTGCCAGGGATTGAGGTACCGAAGATAACTGCTGCAGTTCTTCCAGGAACGCGTCGTCCACCGGAACGCCCGCGGCAATGAAGGCGATCGGGACGGGTGCCCGCACCGGCGCGATGACGATCCAATAGACTTGCCCATCGAGGACAGCCAAGGAGGTCGCCTGATCGCCGGCGCCGGCCGCTTCCAGCAGCCCTGTGAACGGAAACGCCTCACCGACGCTGCCGCTTGGCCCGGTATCGGCGGTAATCTTACCGTCGAGATCCAGGAGCTGCATCCGCGTCGCGCCGATGCGATTGCCGTGATTCTTGAGCGCGGAGAGTGCGGTCGCCTGATCGTGTTCGGCGACGGCCTTTCGCAACGCGTAATCGAGCGAGAGCACCTCCACGTCATCGGCGACTCGGTCCGAAAGGACACGAAGCTGGCGCATGAATACGCCTGCCGTCGCGGCAAGCTCTTGCCGCCCCTGCTGGACGAGATTGCCGCGGACGATGCCGTAGGCAAGCACTGCGGTCAGCGCCTGGACGCCGACAAGCGTCACGATCAGGAAGAGAGCGAGGCGGTTGCGAAAGCTCATCTCCGCCCTGCTCCTAGTAGATGCCGCCGTGGGAATGCGCCATCCGGCCCACGGGCGCCGAACCAAGCTTGACGGTCAGTACGAGGCGCGCGTCCTCATTGCCGATATCGACACGGACGCTCGGTGCCGCGCGCCCCTGAGGGAATTGCGGATGCCACAACTGCGCCTGGAAAGCGCCGCGCGGCATGTCGTTGAAGACTGCGCGCCCGTCGGCGCCGGTAAGCGCGGTCCAGGGGCTGTCGGCGACGTACACATAGGCGATCATGTGATCGTGAATGTTGCAGCCAAGGGCCGCGACACCAGCCGTGTCGAAAACGAATGGAGGGGAGGTTTCGCCGCGAGCGAGCGTGATCTCGAAACGCTTCACGGCGGAAAAAGAATACACCTGGTGCGTGGTCTGATCGTTGTTGGCGAAGAGAACGCGGCCGCCCTTGGGCACGATCGTGACAAGCGGAAGGAAAGTTTCGTTGCGCTGATCGATCGTCTTCTCGTTCGCAAGCCTGCTCGAAGCCGCAGGCGTGGAGCCGGATGCAGAGGCGAGCGAGACGACGGCATTCGTCACCGGATGGCCATCCTGGTCGACGACTTCGGCCGTCAACGTGGTCGCGCAAGCGCTGCTGCCAAAAAGCAGCAACAGAGCCGCGACAATGGTGAAAGTGCCTCGCCCCATAACGGGAATAGGCTAGGTGAAATTGGTTACTGAAGTTCTGTGAAACGCTTAACCAAGCCTGAAGCAGGGCCGATTTTCCGCGCGGAACCTCGGGTCAAGGCAACCGTTCCTTGAAGAGAGGTAAACATGGCCCGCCAGCGCGTCGAATTCAGCTCCTTGGCCGGAAGAACTCGCGCAAGGCGGCCAAGGTGGCATCCTTGCTGTAGCGCGCAGCGGTTGCGAAGCCTGCCTCGCGCATTACGGCGAAGCGCGCGTCGCCTTTCTCGATCCCCAAGATCGCCTGCGCGAGCGCATCGGCCGTTTCCTCGAGATGGTCGGGCGGAAACCACAGACCGTTTTCATCAGTTGCGTATTCAAGACCGCCATAGCCGTGGAAACCCACGACGATCGTGCCCGCGGCCATCGCCTCCAGCGCGATGAGCCCAAGCGATTCCAAAAATCCGAGCGAGAGGCAGACGAGCGAGCCGCCCAAGACGGCCGCGGTCTCGCGTTCGCTCCTGTTGTCGACGGCGTTCCAGGTCACGTGGCGCAGATGCGGATATTTCGCCTGGAAGATGTTGCGGATGACTGCTGCCTCGCGCGGCATCTTGCGCGGGACAAGCGCGATCCCGGATTTTCGCGTCTGCGGCGCAAAGAGGTCGCGGTCGATGAAGCACGGGATGATCGCCACATCCTTGACATGGAATACGCTCTCCATGAATGCCTTGGCGCGCGCGCTCGAGGCGGCAAAGCGGCGAAATCCCATTTCGGCGTAGCCTTCCGCGACCGCGCCGTTGAGCGTCATGTAATACTGGTTCTGGCAGTACAGCACCTTCTCTGCCGGCGTCCGCATTTGCGCCAGCTCGCGAAAAGGGCCGACGAGGACTTCCGGGAACACGAGGATGTCGCCGGGTAGGGCCTTAAACGGCTGCGCGGTGAGCACCTTGGCTCGGCTCTCGAACCATGAGGGCGCGCCCTCGGGCTGGTAGACGGACGCATCGAAACCGAGCCCTTGCAAAAGTTCGACGTGCCGATAGGCAGTCTTGATGCCGCCGGTCATCTCGTTCTTGCCGAACGAATTCAAGAAAACGATCCGCCCCACGTCTCACACCCCCCAAAGGGCGCGGTTAGCGCAGGCCAGCGTTGATCTTTTCGAGTGCCGCGGAGCCAGGGCAGAGCTCCTTTTCGCTCAAGCGATTGAGCGGCGTGTCGACCGTGTTCAGGCCGGCGTGCATGTCGTGCGGATTGGGATCGATGTAGATCAACCCCGTGACGACTTCACCCGCGGCCGCGCGGCTCTGCATATAGGCCATCGCGGCGATGCGGTCGTGCGGGTCGTAATCGGCATGGAGCTTGGCGAGCTTCAGCACCGAGCCGTCGTGAAGGGTGACTTCGCTGACCGTGCCGGGCTCATAGTCGACGGTGATCGTCTCGCGCGGCGAGATGAAGTCGAGCCTGTTGACGGCCTCGTTATGGGCGCGGACGAAATCGAAGCTCTTGGTCGAGCCCGCGTGGTTGTTGAAGGCGACGCAGGGGCTGATCACGTCGATGAAGGCTGGGCCGGGATGCTTCAAGCCCGCCATGATCAAGGGCACGAGCTGCATCTTGTCGCCCGAGAAGCTGCGCGCGACATAAGTCGCGCCGACCTGGAGCGCGAGGCCAACGAGGTCGATGGGCGAGTCGCTGTTGACCCCCCCCACCTTGCTCTTCGAGCCCTTGTCGGCGGTGGCGGAGAACTGCCCCTTGGTGAGCCCGTACACGCCGTTGTTCTCGGTGATGTAGAGCATGTTCACGCCGCGCCGGACGCAATGCACGAACTGGCCGAGCCCGATCGAAGCCGAATCGCCGTCGCCCGAGACCCCGAGATAGATCAGGTCCTTATTGGCCAGGTTGGCACCCGTCAGCACCGACGGCATGCGGCCATGCACGGAATTGAAGCCGTGGCTCTGGCCGAGCAAATAGTCGGGTGTCTTGGAGGAGCAGCCGATGCCGGAAAGCTTGGCTAACCGGTGCGGCTCAAGGTTGAGCTCGAAGCAGGCCTGGATGACGGCGGAGCTGATGGAATCGTGGCCGCAGCCCGCGCAAAGGGTCGAGATCGAACCCTCATAATCCCGGTGCGTGAACCCGAGCGCGTTCTTCGGCAGAGCCGGATGGTGAAACTTCGGTTTGGCGATGTAGGTCATCTAGCAACTTGGCCTGATTTGATAGCTCGATGGGCGCGTGTCTATCACATTCCCCGACGGAGCGTCGACATCACTCCGCCGCCTCTTTCCTCTGGTTCAAGGTCAACCGCTCGGCGATGGCGCTCCTGATGAAGCGCGCCGTAATCGGCGTCCCGTCGTAATGCAGGATCGAGATGAAGCGCGCCGGATCGATCGCGCACTCGTTTACCAAGAGCATGCGCATCTGGGCATCGCGATTCTGCTCCACGACGAAGACCTGATCGTGCGAATTGATGAACTCGACGACCTCCTCCGAGAACGGGAAGGCCCTCAAGCGCATCGTGTCGAGATGCATATTGTCCCTCTCGAGCGCGGCGAGCGCTTCCTCCATCGGCGCCGTCGTCGAGCCGAAATAGAGAACGCCGTAGCGCGACGGCTCCTTGCCCTCCCGTCGGATGGGCTTGGGCACGAGCGACTTCGCCGTTTCGAACTTGCGCACGAGCCGCTGCATGTTGTCGACGTAGACCGAGCCCTCTTCGCTGTATTTCGCGAAGCGGTCGCGCGAGGTGCCGCGGGTGAAATAAGCGCCTTTGGTCGGATGCGTGCCCGGGAGCGTGCGATAGGGAATGGCGTCGCCGTCGACGTCGAGATAGCGGCCGAAGGTCTTACCTGCCTCGAGGTCCTCGTAGGACATTACCTTTCCGCGGTCGTAGGTGCGCTTGTCGTCCCATTCGAACGGCTTGCACAGCCAGTCGTTCATGCCGATGTCGAGGTCTTCCATGACGAAGATGATCGTCTGAAGCCTTTCGGCAAGGTCGAAGGAAACCGCCGCGAACTCGAACAGCTCGCGCGGGTCCTCGGGGAAGAGAAGGATGTGCTTGGTATCGCCGTGGCTCGCATAGGCGCAAAGCAGGATGTCCGCCTGCTGAGTGCGTGTCGGCATGCCGGTCGAGGGCCCGCCGCGCTGCACATCGAAGATGACGCCGGGCACTTCGGCAAAGTAGGCGAGGCCGATGAACTCCTGCATCAGCGAGATGCCGGGGCCCGACGTTGCCGTGAACGCGCGCGCGCCGTTCCATCCTGCCCCCAGGACCGAGCCGATCGCGGAAATCTCGTCTTCGGCCTGGATGATGGCGAACTTGTTCTTCTTGGTTACGGGATCGACCCGGAGCTTCCGGCAATGCTTGTTGAAGGCTTCGGCAAGCGAGGTTGAAGGCGTGATCGGATACCAGGCCGCGATTGTCGCGCCTCCGTAAACGCAGCCCAAGGCGGCGGCGTCGTTGCCGCCGACGAAAATGCGGTTGCCCACGGTATCGGCCTTCGCGATTTTAAGCCCGCAAATGCCGGAGAGATTCTCGCGCCCGTAGGTGTGCCCCATGCGCACGGCCTGGATGTTCGAATCCAAGAGCTGCTGCTTCGAGCCGTACTGCTCGGTGATGAGCTTTTCGACGACGCCAAGGTCCATGTCGAAGATCGCGGCGAGCGCGCCGACATAGATGATGTTCTTGAACAACTGGCGCTGCCGCGGATCCTTGTAGGTGCGATTGCAGATCTCGGTCAAAGGAATGCCGATAACGTTCACATCGGAGCGGAACTTCGATTCCGGCAACGGCTTCGAGGAGTCGTAGAAGAGGTATCCGCCCGCATCGATGGAAGCGACGTCCTTGTCCCAGGTCTGCGGATTCATCGCTACCATCAGGTCGCAGCCGCCGCGTCGCCCGAGCCAGCCATGGCCTGAGACGCGCACCTCGTACCAGGTAGGCAGGCCCTGGATGTTGGACGGGAAGATATTCCGTGAGGCGACCGGCACGCCCATGCGCAGGATGGAGCGCGCAAACATCTCGTTCGCGGAGGCCGAGCCCGACCCGTTCACATTTGCGAACTTGATGACAAAGTCGTTCGTCGCCGAGATCGCGTATTTGGCGGGTGGCTTAGACATGGCAGCCCGCCTTTGCCGTGTCGAAGAGGAATTTCTGCATGTCCCAAGCGCCCGTGGGACAACGCTCCGCGCACAGCCCGCAATGCAGGCACATGTCCTCGTCCTTGACCATGACGCGGCCCGTTTTTAGCGCATCGGAGACATAGAGGTCCTGTGTCTGCGGATGCGCCGAAGGCGCGGTCAATCGCGTCCGCAGCTCCTTCTCCTCGCCATTATGCGTGAAGGTGATGCAGTCCATCGGACAGATGTCGACGCAGGCATCGCACTCGATGCATTTCGGGCCTTCGAACACCGTCTGCACGTCGCAGTTCAGGCAGCGCTCCGCCTCGAGGAAAGCCTGCTTCACGTCGAAGCCGAGTTCGACTTCGACCTTGACGTTCTTCAGCGTCACTTCGGGCGGCGCATGCGGGACCTTGTAGCGCTTGTCGGCCGAAACATCGTTGTCGTAGCTCCACTCATGAATGCCCATCTTCTGGCTCATGAGGTTGACCATCGGTGGCGGGCGGTCCTTCACATTGTCGCCGCTGCACAAAAGATCGATCGAGATTGCCGCCTCATGGCCATGGGCAACGGCCCAGATGATGTTCTTGGGTCCGAACGCCGCATCGCCGCCGAAGAAGATCTTCGGGTTCGTCGATTGCATCGTCACTGCGTCGACCTTGGGCATATCCCAGCGGTCGAACTCGATGCCAATGTCGCGCTCGATCCAGGGAAAGGCGTTCTCCTGTCCTACCGCCACAAGCACATCGTCGCATTCCATGTGAATGTCGGGTTCGCCGGAAGAGACCAGCGAGCGGCGGCCTTTGGCGTCGTACTCGGCCTTGACCTTCTCGAACACGGCACCCGTGAGCTTGCCGCCGATATGGGCAAATTCCTTGGGCACGAGGAAATTGAAGATCGGGATGCCTTCATGCATCGCGTCTTCCTTCTCCCACGGCGAGGCCTTCATCTCCTCGAAGCCCGAGCGCACCACGACCTTCACCTCATCGCCGCCCAGGCGGCGCGAGGTGCGGCAGCAATCCATCGCTGTGTTGCCGCCACCCAGGACGATGACGCGGCGGCCGATCTTCGTCGTGTGGCCGAAGGAGACGCTGGAGAGCCAGTCGATGCCGATATGGATATTGGATGCTGCCTCTTTACGACCGGGAATGTCGAGCTCGCGGCCGCGCGGGGCGCCGCAGCCGACGAAGATTGCGTCGTAGCCTTCCGCGAGCATTGCCTTCATGCTGGTGACGCGCTGTCCCAGTCTCAGTTCGGGCTGAAGGTCGAGAATGTAATTCACTTCCTCGTCGAGCACCGTTTCAGGCAAGCGGAATTTTGGAATCTGCGTGCGCATCATGCCGCCGGCGCCGGGATCCTGGTCGTAGAGCACGCAGGTGTAGCCCAAGGGCAAGAGATCGCGCGCGACCGTCAAGGAAGCAGGCCCCGCGCCGATGAGCGCGATGCGCTTGCCGTTCTTGGCGGCGGCAGCGCGCGGCAATCGCGAGCGGATGTCGTCCTTGTGGTCGGCCGCGACACGCTTCAAGCGGCAGATCGCGACGGGCTGCGCGGCTTTGCCCTCCTCGACGCGACCACGGCGGCACGCGGGCTCGCACGGCCGGTCGCAGGTGCGGCCTAAAATCCCCGGAAAGACATTCGAATGCCAATTGATCATGTACGCGTCGCTGTAGCGGGCTGCCGCGATCAGCCGGATATATTCGGGCACCGGCGTGTGAGCAGGGCAGGCCCACTGGCAATCGACGATTTTGTGGAAGTAATTCGGATCCTTGATATCGGTGGGCTTCATTCCGAGAACTTGGCTTGGAATCTCCCCTGCGCCGCGATGAACTCCCTGATCCAATCGCGACGCAGATTCGTTCGCCGCCTGTGCATTACCGCTCATGTCGATGAACAAAGCTCCAACGTAGGTGCTGCATCTTTCTCGCTTTACGCGCGTCGTCGCCAGGTCAGCCGCAACTCGATCACATCCGTCTTCATGCCCAGGACAACCGTTCGAGGGCTGCGTCGCGCGCAGGCGCGCGACTTCGCAGAAGACAGCCCTCCCTAGCAAGGGGTTTATTTACACCCATAGAGGAGGCTATGGGGAAAAATATCTTGTCCCGGAACTATTTGATTCTATGCGCAAAAACAAGGGGCCGTGGCGTTTTACGCCGCGGCCCCTGGGCAATCTGACAAAGGCTTAAGGTCTGGTTCAGCCGCGCAAGTTGCGGTCCTTCACGATCACATTCGTCGCGACGATGTGCCCGGTTTGGGTTCTCGCCATCGCCAGGACATCGTTGTGCGACACGGTGGGCGTCATCAGCTGGGCATTCCGGCTCTGCATGATGAGCGCCGCCGGCATCGAGATGGCGACACCGGTGGAAAGCTGCAACTCGGCCTGTTGTGTCCCTTCGTCGAAGGCGATCACCGTTCCAAGCTGCTGTCCGCCGGCGCCGAATACGGGCTTGTACTCGACATCGATCGCTCTCATCCGAATCGGCGTGAAGGCGACGGGCTCGTGGACCACGACCGGCGGAGGCGCCGTCTGATAGGACAAGCGCGGCGGACCGTAATACGGGCCGCTCGGCGGATACGGCGAGTCACCGATCGCGCGGAGCTGCTCCGGCGTCGGCGAAGGCGCGGAGCCGATGTTCAACATGGTGTTCGTGCGTGGGTTGGCAAACCAGTTCGCGAACGCAGGCGTGACCGCGACCGTCGACAAAAGCAGGAGGGATAGTAGGGTCGTCTTTCTCATAGCACTCTCCCTTGGCTAACTTCCCCCGTGAGCCACCGTTAGAAAACGCGCGAAGGCGCACCCTGGCTGCTTGGCGGGGATTCGCGAATTGAACTGCCGCTTCAGGAGGTTACGCTCCCGCCGCGGATTTGGCGCAATCGCGAGCGTCGACATTCGCGCAACAATCTAAGCGCGAAGAGAGGCGCATATGGAAATTGAGGCAGTATTGCGGCAGCAAGGCAAGGCCCCGCTGCCGCAAAATTTAGAAGCTCACCGCGACGGCGAGGACTGGGCCGTGCGAGCATTTCCGGCGGCGGGTTGCGCCGTCTTTTGATCGGTCGTGGCGGTCTTGGCCGGCGCAGGCTGCGCGGCGACCGTGGTGTTGCTGTCGTCGACATCTTCCGTGACGATCGGCTGACGATCTTCGCGAATGTCTTGCGGCGTGGGTGAGGGCGCGGAGCCGACATTCAAGTTGATGCCGAGTCTCGGATTGGAGAAATAGTTCGCGTAAGAGGGTGTGATCGCGGCCGCGGACAAGAGCAGCACAGACACCAGAAGCTTGGTCTTCATTGCGTTCTCCTTGGAATGAGCGCGAGCCTGCCGCCGAGTGGCCAAAAGCAGCAAGACTCCGGATTGAAAATAACACAGACCGGCAACTCAGAACACATAGGATCTACCAAAACGATTTCAACCTTTAACGACGCCTCTTATGCGCGTTTTATTCCCGAGGATAACTACGCCAAGTTCGTTGTGCATCCCGAAGCTGATAGGCGCCGTCCACTATCTTCACATCGCTCTCGGCAAGTTGCGCCTTGGCGTAACCCCCTGGGATATCAAGCACATAGAAGGGCTGACAAAGGCCGGAAGCTTGTGCGCGCAAGCCGCGCACAAGCTTCTGACCCTCGCCGATGGAACTTCGAAAATGAGCTGTGCCGGGGGCGAGATCGGCATGATGGAGATAATAGGGTCTAATTCGCGCTTCAACGAGCGCGCGCATCAGGGATTCCAGCGTGCCCGCGTTGTCATTAATGCCTTTGAGCAACACGCTCTGGCTCAAGACTGGAATTCCGGCATCGACCATCCTCGCCACGGCATCGCGGGCGGCATCCGTCAATTCGCGCGGATGATTGACGTGAATCACGACATAACAGGCTCTCTTCGATTTCAACGCTCGCACCAGATGTTCGTCGATGCGCGCGGGATCGGCGATCGGCATGCGCGTGTGCCAGCGTAGGACTTTGACGTGATCGATCTCGCTAAGCCGCGCCGTCAGTCGCGCGATGCGGCGCGATGAAAGCGTGAACGGATCGCCGCCGGTCATGATCACTTCCCAGACCTCCGGCGTGGTCGCGATATAGGCTAGCGCGCGCTCCAACGCTTGCGGCGAGAGCATGGCGCTCTCCTTGGGGCCGACCGTCTCGCGGCGAAAGCAGAATCGGCAATAGACCGGGCAGAGATGGGTCAGCTTCAAGAGGACGCGGTCGGGATAGCGATGCACGATGCCTTCGACGGGCGAATGGCGATCATCGCCGATCGGGTCGACGCTCTCGATGGCGCTCGTCTTGAGCTCGCTTTCCGAGGGCACGAATTGGCGCGCAATCGGATCTTGAAGATCGGAAGGATCGATAAGCTGGGCTAAGGCCGGCGTGATCGCCACCGCATAACGCGCGGCAACGGGGGCAAGCCGCTCGATGTCTTCAGGCGCGATGTGGCCTGCGGCGGCGAGTTCGGCCAAGCTGCGCGCCGTCCTTCCCTTATCGAGCATCAGCTATCTCCATCTCTCTCATCAGGCGGTGGGGTCCACATCACGCGGTCGATCCGGTCGGCGCCGGTGGCCAACATCACCAGCCGGTCGAAACCGAGCGCAACGCCCGAAGATTCGGGCATATGCGCGAGAGCCGCGAGGAGCTCCTCGTCGATCGGATAACGCTCGCCGTGGATGCGCGCCTTCTCGTCCATTTCGACCTCGAAGCGGCGGCGCTGCTCCTGCGCGTCCGTGAGTTCGCCAAAGCCGTTGGCAAGCTCGACACCGCAGCAATAAAGCTCGAAGCGCTCGGCGAACCGCGGATCGTCCGCTGTGGCACGGGCAAGCGCCGCTTCCGCGCGAGGATAGCGGTCGAGAATCGTCGGCCTCGTCAGCCCGAGATTGGGCTCGATCCGCTCGACGAGCACGCGGCTGAAGATGTCAGACCAGGTGTCGTCGGGAGCGACCTTGATGCCCGCATGCACCGCGGCTCGAGCCAATGCTTGCGGTTCCGGCGTCCCCTTCTTGTCGAGCGAACACGCAAGGTCGATTCCCGCACACCTCTTGAATGCCTCCGCAACGGACAAACGCTCGGGCGCGGCGAAGGGATCGCAGTTCCGGCCGCGAAATCGCAGGACATTTCCACCCGCCGCTTTCGCGGCGAGTCGCGCAAGGCCAAGCGAATCCTCGATCACCGCATCATAGGCTTCGCCCGCGCGGTACCATTCGAGCATGGTGAATTCCGGGGCATGCAGCGCGCCCCGCTCGCGATTGCGGTAGACGGGCGCAAGCGTGAAGATTCGCCTTTCGCCGGCGGCCAAGAGCTTCTTGCAGGCGAATTCCGGCGAAGTGTGCAGATAGAGCGGCACGGATGCGCCATCGGGGCAGATCCATCGGGTCGCGAAGGCGTGCAGATGCGCTTCGTTCCCGGGAGAGACTTGCAGCGCACCGCACTCGACCTCGACGAAGTCCGCCGCCTCAAAGAACTGCCGAACGGAAGCGCGAATGCGCGCGCGAGCCGTGAGGAACGGCCTCTTGTCTTCGTGCACACCCTTGTCCCACCAGGGCGAGCGGGGCGCGGTCATCGCTGGTTCCGGCCTTGGCCATGAGCGGGGCATTTGCTATGACCGCCCCGTTCGCACCCGGGCTCAAGCGAGAGGTCAAGCGTGGTTTCCGTCATTGCCAGCAGCATTCGCAAAGGCGCCGTCCTCGAGAGGGATGGCAAGCTATACGTCGTCATTCGCGCGGAAAATATCCATCCTGGCAAGGGTACACCCGTGACGCACCTCGAAATGCGGCGCATCTCGGACGGGGTCAAGGTGCAGGAGCGCTACAAGACGACCGACTCGGTCGAAAAAGCCTTCATCGACGAGGGCCAGTACAATTACCTCTACAAGGACGATGAGAACTTCGTCTTCATGGAGCCGACCACCTTCGACCAGATCCATGTACCGGCGGCGGTGCTAGGCGACTCGGCCGCGTTCCTGACCGAAAACATGGAAGTGACGATGAGCCTGCACAATGGCGTGCCGATCGCGATCGAGCTGCCCCCGCGCGTGGTGCTCGAAGTCGTCGACACCGAGCCCGTGGTCAAGGGCCAGACCGCGTCGTCCTCCTTCAAGCCCGCGTTGCTGTCGAACGGCGTGCGCACCATGGTCCCGCCTCACATCAACAAGGGGACGCGCGTGGTGGTGCAGACCGAAGACGGCGCCTATCTCGAGCGGGCGAAGGATTGAGCCGGGCGCCGCGCGCAGTGCCGCGGCCATGAACTATCGTCACGCCTATCATGCCGGGAATTTCGCCGATGTGTTGAAGCACTCGGCGTTCGTGGCGGTCCTCCTTCATCTGAAGAAGAAGGACAAGCCCTTTGCGGTGATCGACACCCATGCGGGCCGAGGCCTGTACGATCTTTCGGGCGAGGAAGCGGTTCTGACGGGCGAGGCCGCGGCGGGCGTCGCGCGGCTGATCGACGAAGCGCGTCCGCCGGGCGTGCTTGCGGTTTATCTCGACGTCGTGCGCTCGTTCGCCCCGCATTATCCCGGCTCGCCGCTGATCGCGGCAAGGCTCTTGCGGCAGCGAGACCGGCTCATCGCGATCGAGAAACAGGAAGACGAGTTTCGCGCGCTTGAGCGCGAGCTGGCGCCGATCAAACAGACCCGCGCGATTAAAGGTGATGGCTACGAAGAACTGAAGAAACTCATGCCGCCGGCGGAACGCCGCGCGATGATTCTTATCGATCCGCCTTACGAGGAGCCGGACGAATTCAAGGCCGCTATCGGCGCGACGATCGCAGCTCACAGACGCTTCGCGACCGGTATCTTCCTCTTGTGGTATCCGGCCAAGGAGCGGCCGCAAGTGGCGGCGTCGAGTGGCGAGCTCTTGACCTCCGGCGTGAAGTCGCTTCTGAAGCTCGAGCTCGATGTCGGCGTACCGCCGGATCCCGTTTCGCCGCATGGCGGCGTGCGATTGACCGCGACGGGGCTTCTTGTCGTCAATCCGCCTTACGGATTCTCAGGCGAGATGAACGCGATTCTGCCCTACCTCACACGCACCCTCGCGCAGGGTAAGGGCGCGCGCTTCGTGCTCGAACGCCTTAAGGGCGAGGAGTGAGACTCCGAGCCACGTTCGGGCGAGGTCACCGCAAGGCTTGACCCAGGGCGGAAAACAGAATCATTTTCCGCCCGCCGGACAGGTGGCTGAGTGGTCGAAAGCACCGCACTCGAAATGCGGCGTACGGGTAACCGTACCGGGGGTTCGAATCCCTCCCTGTCCGCCATCCTCCATTCGCGCTGCGCGCTACGGAGGACAGGCCCTTCGCCCCGGGTGCCTGGGAGACCAGGCTAGCTTTCTTAACCCGGTGCTACGCGATCACGAACTCATCGCGATCGCGTGCCAGTTGGA
>DASQHF010000171.1:0-13345 GCA_035632215.1 Micropepsaceae bacterium
TAAAACGCGCGAGGCCGAGCGCATTCCCCATGCGGACGCTTCCGATGGTCGCATTCAAGAGCCCTTGAACCGGAAACGTGCCGTTGGGATCCTCGACCGCGCCGGCGATCTGCGTATCCGCGAGGTTGAGCGTCAGCTCACCCCCTAAAGGACAAGCCCCCTCCGGCATCATGCGTGCCGTCCACACGCCATCGAGCGGGCCTGCAGCCACAGCCTCGGTTCCGATCACGGCGAGGACCATTGCAGTCAAAAGCCAGATACCGCGCATGCCAATCCCCCTTAGCCCGTCAGACCGAGCACGTCGTTCATCGCGTAGAGCCCGGGTTTCTTGCCCTGTCCCCAGCGGGCAGCGGCGAGCGCCCCGCGCGCGAAGATCATGCGATCCTCGGCCTTGTGCGTGAGCTCGATTCTCTCCTGCGGGCCTGGAAGCACCACCGTGTGGTCACCGACCACAGTTCCCCCGCGCAAGCTCGCAAAACCGATCGCTCCGTCCGCCCGCGGGCCGGTTTGACCATCACGCGCACGCACCTGATGGCCGCGTAAATTGTGCTCCCGGCCGGCCGCCGCCGCCTCGCCCAAGAGCAGCGCCGTGCCCGATGGCGCGTCCACCTTCGCGCGATGATGCATTTCGACGATCTCGATGTCGTAATTGGGCAGCACCTTGGCCGCTTCCTTCACCAGCGCCGCAAGCAGATTGACGCCCAAGCTCATATTGCCCGATTTGACGATGACCGCGTGGCGCGCGGCGGCGCGCAGACGGGAAAGCTCGTCTTCCGTAAAGCCTGTCGTGCCGATGACGTGTACAATCCGTGCCTGGGCCGCGAGCTCGGCAAGGGCGGTACTCGCCTGGGGCTGCGTAAAATCCAAGACCGCATCCGATTTCGCCAGCGCGGACAAAGGATCGTCCGTAAGCGGAACACCGGCGCTTCCGAGCCCCGCGAGCTCGCCCGCGTCCCGGCCGAGATCGGCTTGGCCCTCGCGCTCGAGCGCAAAGGAGAGTTTCAGATCGTGCGTTTCACTCAAGGCACGGATGAGCGTACGGCCCATGCGCCCGGAAGCGCCCGCGACGGTCACGCGAATGGTCATGCAGGCCTCATGCGGCCAAACTAATACGGGCGGGGCGGCTTGTCGAAGTCAGGCTTGGGTATCCACGCGGCCGCTGGACCCGTTTGGCGCTTCACCCTTTGCCACCGTAACCATCGCGGGCCGCAACAGGCGATCCCCGATGGTGTAGCCCGGCTGCACGACGTGGACGACGGTTCCCGGCGACGGACCTGCGACTTCGGCGATTGCCTGGTGACGGTTGGGGTCGAAACGCTGTCCTTCGGCCTCGATCAGCTTGATGCCGTGACGGGCAAGCGCGGCTTGAAGCTCGCGCGCTGTCGCCTCGACGCCTTCGAGCACGGGTTTCAATGCATCATCGGTTTTGGCGCGCGCCTCGGGTGTTAACGCCGCGAGCGCCCGCGTGAGGTTGTCGGCGACGCTCAGCATGTCGCGTGCAAAGCGCGTGACGCTATAGGTCCGCGCTTCGTCCCGCTCGCGCTCCAGGCGCTTGCGCACGTTTTCGACTTCGGCGAGCGCTCTCAAAGAGCGGTCCTTCAAAGACTCGATCTCTGCCCTAAGCGCGGCAATTTCGGCATCCGCGGCATCATCGCCGTTCGGGCGCGTGTCTTCCGGCAAGGCGTCGTTGTCGTTACTGACGGTCATGGCACTCCTTAAACGCTTCGCGGACAAATCGGTGCATGGGAACTCAAATAGGATCGTTCAAGCCAAAAGACGCCCAACCACGCGGGCAGTGTAATCCACCATTGGGATGATGCGCGCATAATTCAGCCGCGTCGGCCCGATCACGCCGATGACGCCCACGACCTTGCCTTTGGCATCGGCATAGGGAGCAGCCACGATGGAGGAGCCTGAAAGCGAGAACAACTTGTTTTCGGAGCCGATGAAGATCCGCACGCCTTCGCCACCGCGGGCAAGCTCCAAAAGCGCAATCAGGTCGTTCTTGCGCTCGAGATCGTCGAAGAGCGTTCGCACGCGTTGCAGATCAGTCGCGGCCGCATCTTCCAGGAGATTGGAAGCGCCGCGGACAATGAGAATCTTGTCGCTGGAAGAGCCTTCCGCGTCTTGCGGCCGGGCGGACAACGTGGCGAGGCCTTCGGCGACGATGCGGGCGGTGAGCGCATCGAGCTCGGCACGCTCCGACTCGATCTCTTTGAAAATTTCGCCTTTCGCGGCCTCGAGCGTGCGCCCGGAGAGCTTTGCCGAAAGGTAATTCGCGGCTTCGGTTAATGCCGAAGGCGGCAGGCCAAGCGGTGTGTCGAACACCCGGTTCTCCACGCTGCCGTCGACGCCGACCAGAATGGCGAGCGCTTTCCCCGGTGCCACATTGACGAATTCGATGTGCTTGAGCGGCACCTCTTGTTTCGCGGCGAGAAGCAGGCCGGCACAACGCGACAGGCCCGACAGCATCGATGCCGCTTGGCCGAGCACGTCTTCGAGCGCGTGCCCGGATGCCGCCAGCCGCTCTTCGATTTTGGTCCGTTCTTCGCTCGAGAGATCGCCCACCTGGAGCATGCCGTCGACGAAGAGGCGCAACCCCTTTTCCGTGGGCACCCGACCGGCGCTGGTGTGCGGGGCATACAGCAGCCCGAGCTTCTCCAAGTCCGACATCACGTTGCGGATAGAGGCCGGCGAAAGAGTGAGCGGCAGCCGCTGCGACAGCGTCCGTGAGCCCACGGGCTCGCCGGAGGAGAGATAGGCCTCGACCAGGTGGCGGAAGACTTCGCGCGGCCGGGAGCCGAGCTCCAGGCCCAGAAGGTCTGACAGAAGAGGTTTCGCGCTTCTCGCTTCCATCCCGCCGAATCGCTTCAAGCTGCTGAATTCGTTGGCATTTCTCTGTTTCTTTGCGGCGCCGGCGTGGGGCCGGATTTGCACCGCCGCCGCATGGCCGGTAGGTAACGGCGGCGCTGCATAACTTCAAGAGACGCCGATGGCCTCGCCGCTTCGCCCTTCCGCCCGCCGCTCCGATGAAATGCGGCGAGTCACGCTCGAGCCCGGCATCCTCAAGCATGCCGAAGGCTCGTGCCTGGTGAAATTCGGCGACACCCATGTGCTCGTGACGGCGAGCGTCGAGAACCAGGCGCCGCCATTCTTGCGCGGATCGGGAAAGGGCTGGGTCACGGCCGAATACGGCATGCTGCCGCGCGCGACCTTGGAGCGCACGCGACGCGAAGCGGCGGCGGGAAAACAAAGCGGCCGCACCCAGGAGATCCAGCGCCTCATCGGCCGCTCGCTTCGCGCCATCACCGCGCTCGAGCTCTTAGGCGAACGGCAGATCATCATCGACTGCGATGTGCTCCAGGCCGATGGCGGGACCCGCACCGCCTCGATCACCGGCGGCTTCGTCGCCCTTCATCGCGCCATCAGCTTCATGACGGCGACCGGGCTCATCGCGAAGCATGCCATCAAGGACCACGTGGCCGCGGTTTCCTGCGGCATCCATCAGAGCGTACCGGTGCTGGACTTGGATTATGCCGAAGACTCGACCGCGGGCACGGACGCCAATTTCGTCCTCACCGGTTCGGGCGGGCTCGTCGAAGTCCAGGGCACGGCCGAAGGCGTTCCCTTCAGCGAAGCCGAGTTCTCCGCGCTTCTGGCGCTGGCGAAGAAAGGCGCAACGGAGCTCGTGCTGTTGCAGAAGGAGGCGCTCAAACTTTGATCCGGCTTGCAAAAGGCCAATCGTTTGCCGTCGCCAGCCACAACGCGGGCAAAGTTCGCGAGATAAGAGACCTGCTCGCACCTCTTGGCCTCAATGCGATCGGTGCGGCCGAGCTGAATTTGGAAGAGCCCGAGGAGACCGGGTCTAGCTTTGTCCAGAACGCTACTCTGAAGGCCGAAGCCGCAGCGAAGGCGGCGAACATGCCGGCGCTTGCCGACGATTCCGGGCTCGTCGTGGCGGCGCTGAACGGCGAGCCCGGAATCTACTCGGCCCGCTGGGCGGGGCCGGCGAAAGACTTCCGCATCGCGATGAAGCGCGTCGAAGACGAGATCCGAGCCACGGGGAGCCACGATTCGCGTGCCTATTTCGTCTGCGCGCTTGCGCTAGCCGCGCCCGGCGAGAAGACGGAAACATTTGAAGGCCACGCCTATGGCTCGCTCACCTTCCCGCCGCGCGGGGATAGAGGCTTCGGCTACGATCCCATTTTCGTGCCCGAAGGCCACCGGTTCACCTTCGGAGAGATGGACCCTCAAACGAAGCACAAGATCTCGCATCGCGCCAAGGCGTTCGCAAAATTCGTCGCGGCCCTTCGTCCGGGTACGGAGCAATGAGCGGGTTCGGCATCTATGTCCACTGGCCGTTCTGCGCCGCCAAGTGCCCTTACTGCGATTTCAACTCCCATGTGCGCGAACGCTTCGACAATAAGCGCTGGGCGCGCGCGATCGCTTCCGAGCTCCGCGCGGTGGCGGAGATGCAGAAAAATCCTCCCCCTGAAAGGGGGAGGCCGACCCGCGACAGCGGGTCGGGTGGGGGTCAATCGGTCAGCAGCATCTTCTTTGGCGGAGGCACGCCTTCGCTGATGAGCGGAGGCGCGGTCGCGAGCGTGCTCGACG
Organism: Micropepsaceae bacterium; assembly: GCA_035632215.1. Taxonomy (GTDB): domain Bacteria; phylum Pseudomonadota; class Alphaproteobacteria; order Micropepsales; family Micropepsaceae; genus CAIYRG01. The sequence goes on from DASQHF010000171.1 coordinate 4,615, forward strand.
CAATCGCGTCCAATTGGTGCGTGGGCGACGATGTCGAGATCACGCTCGAAGCCAATCCCAACAGCGTCGAGCAGGATCGATTCCGGGACTATCGCGCGGCGGGCGTAAACCGCGTCTCCATCGGCGTTCAAGCGCTCGATGATCGTGCGCTAAAGAGCCTCGGTCGGCTGCATGGCGCCGATGAGGCCCGCGCCGCGGTACGGCTGGCGCTGAACCTTTTCCCGCGGGCGAGCTTCGATCTGATCTATGCGCGCCCCGATCAGTCGATTTCCACCTGGCGCAAGGAGCTGAAAGAGGCGCTCAGCTTCGGCGCCGAGCATCTGTCGCTCTATCAGCTCACGATCGAGCCCGGCACCGCCTACGCGTCGCTGGCGCGTCAGGGGAAACTCGTCATTCCCGATGAAGATGTTGCGGCGGAGCTCTACGAAGTAACGCAGGAGTTCTGCGAGAAGGCAGGCCTTCCCGCTTATGAAGTTTCAAACCACGCGCGTCATAGCGCCGAATGCCGGCACAACCTCATCTATTGGCGCTATGGCGATTATGCAGGCGTTGGCCCCGGAGCGCATGGCCGGCTGACGCTTGGACCGCGCCGCGTCGCGACCGAAGCCGAGCGCTTGCCGGAACGCTGGTTCGCCGCGGTCGAGGCGAACGGATCGAGCCTCGCGATGAACGACATCGCTCACGAAGATGCCGCGCGCGAGCATCTGCTGATGGGCCTTCGGCTCTCGGAAGGAATCGATCTCGCCGCCTACAAGAAACGCTGGGGCAGGGCCCCCGACGAAGCGCGCATCCGCGATCTTGCCGGCTTCGTCACGCTCGACAACGGCCGCTTGCGGGTAACAGCGAAGGGCCGCCTTGTGTTGAATCGCGTCATCGCGGAACTCGCAGCCGCTCCCGAAAGCGTGCCGTAATTCTTCAGAATCCCGCCGCGGGGAACGTCTTCGGCGCCGGGTCGACCACGTTGAAGCCGTTCGGCGTCACTTCGAGAATCGCCAGCCCCCGCTGCGCCGAGCCGTTGTCGCGGAAGCGGAAGATGCCGTCCACGCCCGCGAAACCTGCGGGGTCGGTGATCGCCACATCCGTGAAGCGCTGATAGGGCCGGCCGTTCGACAAGAGAGCCACCAGCGACATGGCGTCATAGGCCAGCGTCGCGATGCGCGGGGGCGCGGCGTTATACGCGGCGCGATAGCGCGTCGCGAAATTGCGGAACGCGTCGGGCGAAGGGGCGGCGAACCAGCCATTGGCGAGCATCGGCTCCTTCAAAATCGACGTGTCGTCCCAAAGGCCGGTTCCCAAGAACTTCACGGCGCGATTGTTGGCACCGCCGAGCGCGAGCGCTGGGCCAATCGCCTGAAGCATCACGCCGCCTTCGCCGATCAGCACCGCGTCGGCGCCGGAGCGTGCCGTCATGCGCGCCGCATCATTCACGAGCTCCGGCCTCTCTTCGAACGCCTGCACGGTGGTGACGGCCGCTCCCGCCTGCATAGTGGATTGGCGGAACGCGTCGGCGACCTTGTCGCCATAGGGCGACCGCGGCACGAGCGCGGCGAAGGAATTGTGCCCGCGCGTCGCGGCAAAGGAGATGATGCGGTTGACCTCCGTCTCGGGTTGGAAGCTCAACAGATAGACGCCGTTGCCGCCGACGGAGCGATCGCTCGAAAAGGCGATCACCGGCACGTGCTGGGCATGGGCGATGGGTCCGACCGCGCTCACCGCTTGGGCGAACAAGGGACCTAAGATCACTTCCGCGCCGTCATTGATCGCGAGCGTGGCTGCGGCGACCGCTTTCTCCGGCGTGCCGCCGTCGTCGCGGGGCATCAAGAGAATGTCGGCGTTCTTGGCATCAAGCAGCGCAAGCTCGGCCGCGCGCTCCAAGGCCTGCGCGATCGCGCGGACATCGGCCTGGGGGCTAGAGAAGGGAAGGAGCAAGGCAACGCGCGCCGGAACCTTCCCCGTCGGTGTGCCGGGCAAGCGATAGTAATTCGGCAGCTCCATCCGTCCGGGCGGCGGCGGCGGCGGCGGAGGCAACATGACCATCGGCGGCGGCGGCGGCGGAGCGGGGGGAGGGGGCGCCGGCCGGGGTGGGGCTGTGGCGCAGCCGGCCAAGGTCTCTATCGCAACGGCAGCCGCAAGCGCGCAAACTCTCAGGCGCGATTCGAACTTTGAAAGACGGAAAGCTTTGGGGGAAAAGCGTGGGACGCCGGCGCAAGCCATCGCGAAACGACTCATCCGCGGGTGATCCTTCTCCGCCGTCTCCAGGCCGCGGTCCGGGCGACGCAGAGCACGAAACTAGAACGCATGAGCTCGGCGGTAAACCCTTTCCTTCGGCCCGCGATTTGCGTGAACAATTCCAGACGTTGGCGCCCGGGCTCTATGTCGTCGCGACGCCCATTGGCAACGCCGCCGACGTCACACTGCGTGCGCTGAAGGTGCTCGCACAATGCGACGCAATTGTTGCCGAGGACACACGGGTCACTTCACGCCTGCTCGCGATCCACGGCATCAGCCGGCCACTTTTCTCCTACAACGACCACAATGCTGCCGCGATGCGGCCGAAACTGCTTGCGAAGCTCAAGGGAGGAGCCAAGCTTGCTCTCGTCAGCGATGCGGGAACGCCGCTTGTCTCCGACCCCGGCTACAAGCTTGTCAGGGAAGCGCAGGAAGAAGGCATCGCGGTGTACCCCCTCCCTGGCGCCTCCGCCGTTCTTGCGGCGCTCTCTTCGGCCGGATTGCCGACGGATCGGTTCTTCTTCGCCGGCTTTCTTTCCGCAAAATCGGCCGAGCGCCGCGCCCAACTGGAATCCTTGGCGAGCATCCCGGGGACGCTGATCTTCTTCGAAGCGCCCCAAAGGCTCAAAGAAGCCTTGGCCGATATGGCGGAAGTTTTGGGACCGCGCGAGGCCGTGGTCGCGCGCGAGCTCAGCAAGCTGCACGAGGAGCGCCGTCATGGCTCACTTTCGGAACTTGCAGGCCATTACGCGGAAGCCGGCGACCCAAGAGGCGAGATCACGCTCGTCGTTGGCCCGCCCTTGGCCGAGCGCCCCGATCTCGCGCGGATCGACCGGCTTCTCAACCTGGCGTTGCCCTTCATGCCGGTAAAGCCGGCCTCTTCCCTGGTGGCCGAGGCGACAGGCGTCCCCCGCCGGGAGGTCTATGACCGGGCTCTAAAACTTAAGGGCGGGGACGAACACTGAGCGCAACCTTGAAGGCCAAGCGCCGGGCGGCCGAGGTCCACGGCCGCCGGGCCGAGCTTTTCGCGGCCGCCTATCTCCTTTGCAAGTTCTACCGCATCCTGGGCCGGCGAGTGAAAACCCGAGCCGGAGAACTTGATTTGGTCGCGCTGTCGCCCTCTGGCATGATCTGCTTCGTCGAGGTGAAGGCTAGAGAACGCGAGGAGCTCGCCGCGGAGGCGATCGGGTTCGGCCAGCGTACCCGGATTGGCCGGGCCGCCGAGCTTTACTTGGGCGCGCGACCCGCGTTACGCCACAAAGGCGTCCGATTCGACGCGATACTGGTGACGCCGCGCCGCCTGCCGCGCCATGTGAAAGACGCTTGGCGGCTTTAGGCCCGTTGTGAACGGTTGCGTAAAGGGGGTTTGCAATGATTCGTAGCACGATTATCGCCGCTCTCATTGTGTGCGCAGCGCCGGCTTTGTCCGGCTGTGCGTTGGCCGTCGCCGGAGGAGCCGTAGCCGGCGTCTCGGCTGCCCGGCAGGAACGCAGTGTCGGCAATGCCATCGACGACGTCAGCATCCGGACCAAGCTCGACGGGAGGCTCGCGCAGGAATCCACGAGCCTGTTCCTTCGCGTATCCACCACAGTGATCGAAGGACGCGTCCTGCTCGCGGGCCGAGTCAGCACGCCCGAAGCAAGGCTCGATGCGACGCGCGTCGCCTGGAGCGTCGAAGGCGTACGCCGCGTCGACAACGACATCGAAGTGACGGACACCGGCGGCTGGCTCGATGGACCGTCCGATCTCATCATGCGGACGCAGCTCGCGACCATTCTGCTCGCGGACAAGAACATCAAAGACATCAACTACACGACCGATGTCGTGCACGGTGTTGTCTATCTGATGGGCGTCGGCCAGAATCAGGCCGAAGTCGATCGCGTCGTGGACCACGCGAAAAGGCTCAACGGCGCCAAGCGAGTCGAGAATTACGTCGTCTTGAAGGACGACCCGATCCGTTACGGCTTCTCGACGCCGACGACCGCAGCCGCTCCGGCAAGCACTCCGCCGGCGACCGCGGCCGGTCCGGCGACCGCGGCCGGTCCGACGACCGCCTCGCAATGATCGGCGCCGGTCTCGCAGTCCAGTCCTCCGACGTCGCGCCGGAGCATTACCTCAAGCGGCTGGGCGAGTCGGGCGAGGGACCGCACGACATCGCCTTGGCCGCGCTGATGCTGGCTGCGCTCGACCACCCGCATACCAAGCTCAATCCCTACTATTCGCATCTGTCCGAGATCGGAGAGGCGGTTCGCGCGGAGGTCGCCTTCGTTCGCGATGGCGAGGCTGCGGCAAGTGCGCTCGGTCAGGTGCTCGCCACGCGCTACGGCTATGACGGCGACCGCATGGAGTATGACGAGCCCGGAAACGCGGATCTGATCTCGGTGATGGAGAGGAGGCGCGGGCTCCCTGTGGCGCTCGGCGTCCTTTACATCCATGCCGCACGCGCGGCGGGCTTGAAAGCCTGGGGGCTTTTTGCGCCCGGGCATTTCCTCTTGAAGGTCGCGGTCAAGGGCAGCGAAGCTCTGATCGACCCCTTCAATGGCGGCGCTGCGGTCGATCGCGAGCGGTTCACCACCCCCATCGGGGCCGCATCCATTCTCGAAGCGGGCGCCTCGAGCGAGCCCAATCCACACGAGGCGGTAAGCGACACCGACGTGCTCTTAAGGCTCCAAAACAACATAAAAACCCGCGCGCTCCAGGCCCGCGATACCAAGCGCGCGATCGAGGTCTTGAACCGCATGACACTGATCTCGCCCAAGCGCGCGCCGCTCTGGCTCGAGCTTGCGAGGCTGCATGAGACCTTGGGCGCCTTGAGCGCTGCCCGCCGCGCCTGCGAAAAATGCCTCGCCACGGCACTTGCCGGCGATCCGTTCTACAATGAGGCTGCCTTGGCGCTTCAAGCCCTGAAGCGCCGCCTGAACTGAGGTAGCTTCGTGGCCCTGACCGTTGCCATTCAGATGGACCCGATCGAGCGGGTCGACATCGGCGCGGATTCGACCTTCGCGCTCGCGCTCGAAGCACAGCGGCGCGGTCACAAGCTCCTCTATTATGGACCGCGCGATCTTTCGCTGCGCGAAACCGTCGTGGTCGCTCGCGTGCGCCCGCTTAGCGTCAAGAACAAGCGAGGCGATCATTTCTCGCTTGGAGAACCATCCGTATACGATCTGTCGGAGTTCGACGTCGTCCTCATGCGCCAGGATCCGCCCTTCGACATGGCGTATATTTCGGCGACGCATCTCTTGGAGCGCATCCATCCCAAGACGCTCGTGGTGAATGATCCGTTCCACGTGCGCAACGCGCCCGAGAAGCTCTTCGTAACGCATTTCAAGGGCCTGATGCTGCCGACCCTGATCACCTCGGACCGCGAGGAGATCCGTGCGTTCCGCGCGCAGCACAAGGACATCGTCTTGAAACCCCTTTACGGCAATGGCGGCGCCGGCGTGTTCAGCCTCAAAGAGGGCGACGAGAACCTGAACGCGCTTTTGGAGATGTTCACCCAGTTCTACCGCGAGCCCGTGGTGGCGCAGCGCTATGTGCCCGAGGTGAGGAAGGGCGATAAGCGGATCATTCTCGTCGATGGGCAGGCGATCGGCGGCATCAACCGCATACCGGCGGAAGGGGAAGCGCGCTCCAATCTCCATGTCGGCGGCCGCGCCGAGGCCATCGAGCTTTCCGCACGCGATCGCGACATCTGTGCGGCCATCGGCCCGGAACTCAAGGCGCGCGGGCTCATCTTCGCCGGCATCGACGTCATCGGCGACTATTTGACCGAGATCAATGTCACCTCGCCGACCGGAATCCAGGAGCTGAGGCGCTTCGGCGGCGCCGACGGCGCGGCGCTCGTCTGGGATGCAATCGAGGCCAGGACAGCGAAGTGAAGTCCTACTCGCAGTGCGGCCAGGACCGCTTCCTCTTGGAGCACTTCTTCAAAGGAAAGCGCAACGGCGTTTTCGTCGACGTCGGCGCCTATGACGGCGAGCGGTACTCGAACACGCTGTTCTTCGAGAAGACGATGGGCTGGCGCGGGCTCTGCGTCGAGCCGCTCCCTTCCGCCTTCGCGAAACTCAAAGTTTCGCGCACCGCCATCTGCGAGAATGTCTGTGTTTCCGATTTCGAAGGCGAAGCGGATTTCGTCGAGGCCGATGCGGGCGTCGACGAGCAGATGTGCAGCGGGCTCTCTTCGCGCTTCGATCCGCGGCATGTGCAGCGGCTCGCGCGCTCGGCTTCCGCGCAGCGGCACTACCACGTCAGGGTGACTAAGCTTTCCGGATTATTGGCGAAGCACGGATTCTCGCGCATCGATTACTGTTCGATCGATACCGAAGGCGCGGAGCTTTCCATTCTTGCCGAGCTCGACACCGAACGCTTTCCGGCCGCGGTGTTCACGGTCGAGAACAATTACGACGACGAACGGATTCCGCGCCTGATGCAGGCAAAGGGATACGATTTCGTCTTCAAGCTCGAGCAGGACTACGTCTTCAAGCGCAACGACGTGAAGCGTCTGCCGCGCACCGCCGTGATCTGCGCCGTGTGGCATAAGGACCCCGAGCGTTTCGCGCTCCTGAGCGGCCACGCCGATAACTTGAAACGCCAGACCGTGCCGGTCGAGCCGATCTACGTCTTCGACGGCGGCGACAAGCCCCCCGCATGGCTCGACGGGCATGCGCTTGCGGCAAATGAGGACCTCACGATCTATCAGGCGTGGAACCTAGCGCTCTCCCAAGTCGGCACGCCGCTTGTCATGAACCTCAATCTCGACGACCGGCTTGCGCCCGATGCGATCGAGATCCTGGAGATCGAAATCCTCCGCAAGCGCGCGGTCGCGGCCGGCGGCGATTGGAAGATCTGCTATTCGCAGACCGAAACCGACGCAGTCGAGCCCTGCTATCCCGCCGCGCAGCTCCCCTATGTCGCCGAATGGCCGCCAAAGCCCGGCACACGGACGCGGCTCGGGAGCGGCACCGGCGAACGCGGCACGTTCGGTCCGGCGACCGTCTGGCGCATGGAGGCCCATATCGGTGCGCCGCGGTATCCCTGGCGCTTCGTGGACGGCTCGCTTATCCGCGCCGCTGCCGATCTCGCCTGGTGGAGCAAGCTCAAGGAGAACCGCGAGGCGAGTGTGCTCGCGCTCCCGATTGTCATCGGCAATTACCACAGCCACCCTGAAGGCCAGCTCGAATTCCGCGTCGCCGATGAGCGCACGATGATGCAGGACGTGGGCATTTCGGCGCTGTAGCAGGCGTCACAGAAATGCCTTGAATTCTCCCCGCTGCCTCCGCACGGGCGTGATTTGATCGCGCCCCGCGGGAGGGAAGATTGAGCGGCGCTCACGTCTACACGGTCGCGTTCGAGGGCATCGAAGCGCGTGAAGTCGATGTCCAGGTCCACCTCGGCGGCGGCACGGAAAGCAAGTTCAACGTTGTAGGACTTGCTGACAAGGCGGTGGGGGAATCGCGCGAGCGTGTGCGCGCGGCGTTGAAGGCGGTGGGCCTTGCGCTCCCCTATGGGCGATTGACCGTCAATCTTGCGCCGGCCGATCTGCCCAAAGAGGGAAGCCACTATGATCTCCCCATCGCGCTCGCCATGCTCGCCGCCATGGGCGTACTGCCTGCAAGCGAGCTCGCCGGCTACACCGCCATGGGCGAGCTTTCGCTGGACGGACAAATCACGACGGTCATGGGCGTGCTTCCGGCCGCGATCGCAGCGTCGGCGAGCGGCCGCGGTTTGATTTGCCCGGCCGCAAACGGCTCGGAAGCGGCCTGGGCGGGCGAGCTCGAGATAATCGCCACGCCTTCCTTGATCGCGCTCGTCAATCACATGAAGGGCGCGCAAGTCTTGACGCCGCCCAAGCCGCGCCTTGCCGCGAACGGCGTGTCCGCGCCCGATTTGAAAGACGTCAAAGGCCAGGAGACCGCGAAGCGCGCGCTCGAGATCGCGGCCGCCGGCGGCCACAACATGCTCATGATTGGGCCACCGGGCGCGGGCAAGTCGATGCTCGCGAGCCGCTTGCCCGGTCTCCTCCCGCCGCTCGAGGCGCGCGAAGCGCTCGAAGTCTCCATGGTTCAGAGCCTAGCGGGCGAACTCCGCGAAGGCACGCTTTCCCGCGTGCGCCCGTTCCGGAGCCCGCATCATTCGGCCTCGATGGCGGCTCTCGTCGGTGGGGGGCTCAAAGTGAAACCCGGCGAGGTCAGCCTCGCGCATTTGGGCGTGCTGTTCCTGGATGAGCTCCCGGAGTTCTCCGGCATTATGGAGCAAACACACCTAGGCCGACTCTAGGCCCCTGCGTGAGTCGATTCCCCAGAGTCAAGCGGTCTCTGTTAGCAATGCACAGTGCATAGGCTTGATTCGTTCCCAATGCTGAAACGTCCCATTTAGTCCCATTGGCCCATTGCCATTCAATGGTCCATTTGCTAATTGTTTCGTGCTTAGGGGGAGTCCGCCGTGCGCGACATCCGGAATGACATCAAAGAACGCCTTGCCGTAGCCGAACATCGGCGCATCG
>DASQHF010000172.1:0-20902 GCA_035632215.1 Micropepsaceae bacterium
CGCTCGGACCGGTCGTGCCCATGCAGCCGCCAACGACATTGGCGCAGATGACGAAGAAGCGGTTGGTATCGATCGCCTTGCCGGGTCCGACCGCCAAATCCCACCAGCCGGGCTTGCCCGTCACCGGATGGGTGCTGGCGACGAACTGGTCACCCGAAAGGGCATGTGCCACGAGGACGGCGTTCGAGCGCTCGGCGTTCAAGGTGCCGTAGGTCATATAGGCGATGGTCAGCGGCGAAAGCTGTTTGCCGGAATCGAGGACAAGCGGGCGCTCCGGGCCGAACTTGAGGACTTGGCCGACGTCCTCCGTCGGAGCCTTCAAGGGCCTTAAGAAACGCGGGAAAGCCGCCTCGACCAAGCGCTACGACTCCTTGTGGGGAGGGTGTGCTACGGCCCAAGGGCCGCGCTGTCAACGAGGGCGGGCTGCAATCAGCCCTAACAGTTTACTGCGCGGGCTTTGCTTTTGGTTGCGCCCGCCCCTATCAATAGGGCGGGGATGGGTGTGGTTCCGGGGGCGGGATGCCGGCCGGAACACGTGGCTTGGGTTTTTTTCGGCAATGTCGGCAGACGCTAAATCGCTTGACGATCTCCGCCGGGAGATCGACCAGATCGATGACTCTCTGCATGATCTCCTGATCCGCCGGGCCGCGGTCAGCCTCGACATTGCCAAGGTCAAACAGCCGGCCAACGGTGCTGCGCTCGCAAGCGCCATGCGCCCGGCGCGGGAAGCCGCGATTCTGCGCCGGCTCTTGGCGCGCCACAAAGGCGAGCTGCCGCCGGGCGTCGTGGTCGGCATCTGGCGCCAGATCATCGCCGCAAGCTTGCGCGCCCAGGCCAAATACGAAATCCACGTCTTTGGCGGTAATGGCCAGACCGCGTTCTTGGACCTCGCGCACACCTATTTCGGGTCAGCAGCCCCGCTAAGGCTGCATTCGCGGGTGTCGCAGGTCGTGAACGCCTGCGCCGAGGAGCCCAATTCGCTCGGTATCGTGCCGATGCCGGAGCTTGAGGAGCCAGGTGCCGCCTGGTGGTCGAAGCTCGCCGTTTCCGGCCAAGTGGGGCCGCGCGTCATCGCCAAGCTCCCCTTCATCGTGAACGGCGAGGAGGCGGTCTCGGCCTACGCCATCGGCGCAATCGAGCAGGAGGCCTCCGGCGACGATACGACGCTTTTGGTGCTCGAGATCGCGTCCGGCCTGTCCCGGACCAAGCTCCGGTCTCTGCTGAAAGAAGCGGGCTTGGACGCCAACATCGTCGCCGCCGGGCGAATTTCGGAGAAGAACGCCCCCGACGAAATCCTGGCCGAGGTCAAAGGCTTCATTCCTAAGGATGATCCGCGGCTTAAACGGCTGGCGGAAGCCGCGGGCGATGCCGTCTACCGTGCCGATCCTATCGGGGGATTTGCCAATCCGGTGGTACTTGCGGCAAGACGTTAGAGCCTCGTTGGTTGGACCATGCTCTGATGCTCTCGCCTAAGCCCGGCGTTCTAGACGTCCACGCTTATGTGCCCGGCCGCTCCGAAGCCGCGGGCGCAAAGCGGGTCTATAAGCTTTCCTCGAATGAATCGCCTTTCGGTCCAAGCCCGAAAGCGATCGCGGCGTATGAAGGGGCAGAGCCTGCTCTCGGGATTTATCCGGAAGGTAGCGCCCGGATCTTACGCGATGCTCTGGCGCGCCATTACGGACTCGAGGCCGATCGCATCGTCTGTGGCAATGGCTCGGACGAGATTCTGCACCTTCTCGCCAACAGCTACGTGCGTCCGAAAGACGAGGTGCTGTTCAGCGCGCATGCGTTTTCGCTCTACAAGATCGCGACCTTCGCCAACAGTGCGACGCCCGTAGAGATCCCCGAACCTTCGCTGAAACTCGAAGCCGACGCGGTGCTCGCACGCGTCACCGGGCGAACGCGGCTCGTCTTCATCGCGAACCCGAACAATCCGACAGGCAGCTACATGACGGCAGCCGAGATGCGCCGTCTGCACGAAGGGCTGCCGGCGTCCGTGCTTCTCGTGATCGACGCCGCCTATTCGGAATATGTGAAGCGCAACGATTACGAGCCCGGGACCGAGCTCGTGAAGAACGCCGATAATGTCGTGATGACGCGCACCTTCTCCAAAGTCTTCGGTCTTGCCGGGATCCGGATCGGCTGGGCCTATTGCCCCGGACACATCGCGGAAGTCTTGAACCGCGTGCGTGCGCCCTTCAACGTCAACATCGCTGCGCAGCGCGCCGCCGTGGCCGCGCTCGAAGACCGCGCCCATGTCGCGCGTGCGCTTGCGCACAACGAGATTTGGCGCGCGCGGCTGACCCAAGAAATCCGCGCGCTGGGCCTTCGCGTCGATGACAGCGTGGCGAATTTCGTGCTGGTTCACTTCCCCGATACTCCCGGCAAGAGCGCGGCTGATGCCGACCGCTTCCTGATGGAAAAGGGCATCATCCTGCGCGGCTGCGCTTCTTACGCGCTGCCCGATTGCATGCGCTTGACGGTCGGGAACGAGGAGGCGAACAACGCCGCTATTGCTGCCTTGCGCGAATTCACGGCCAAGACATGAGCGGAACCTCTCCGATATTCGAGAAGATCGCGCTCATTGGCGTCGGGCTCATCGGCTCGTCCATCGCGCATGCGTCAAGGCGAAAGCATTTGACGGGCCACATTGCGGGCTATGTGCCCCGCGCCGAAACCCGCAGCAAAGCCGAGAAGGCCGGCTTCGCCGATTCGCTGCATGCCGAGATTGCGCCCGCAGTCAAAGACGCCGATCTCGTCGTGCTGGCGACGCCCATTGGCTCGTATGCGAGCCTTGCGGCAGCGATCGCGCCGCATTTGAAGGAGGGCGCCATCCTGACCGATGTGGGTTCGGTCAAGAGCGTCGTGGTCAAGGACGTCGGCCCGCATGTGCCCGAAGGCGTGCATTTCATTCCCGGTCATCCGGTCGCGGGGACCGAACAGTCGGGTCCCGAAGCGGGATTTGCCGAGCTCTTCGACGGCCGCTGGTGCATCTTGACGCCCGTCCCCGGGACAGACGCGGCGGCGCTCGAGAAGCTCAAAACCTTCTGGCGCGCCTGCGGCAGCGAGGTTGAGGTGATGGATCCCAAGCACCACGATCTCGTGCTTGCGATCACCAGCCACGTGCCGCACCTGATCGCCTACAACATCGTGGGCACCGCCGCCGATCTCGAGACGGTGACGCAGAGCGAAGTGATCAAATATTCCGCCAGCGGTTTCCGCGACTTCACGCGCATCGCCGCGTCGGACCCGACCATGTGGCGCGACATCTTCTTGAACAACCGCGAAGCCGTGCTCGAGATGCTGGGGCGCTTTAACGAGGATTTGGCTGCGCTTCAACGCGCGGTGCGCTGGGGTGATGGCGATGCGTTGTTCAATCTTTTCACGCGCACCCGCGCCATCCGGCGCTCGATCATCGAAGCGGGGCAAGATACCGCGGCGCCGAATTTCGGCCGTTCAGCGAGCCGGGGCAACACCACCTGAATTCACCCCGACGCGGACGTCGCCATCCTTGAAGGTGAGGGAGAGCGTTCCTTGCCCCATCCCCGTCAGCTTGAGGCCGCCTTTCGAAAGCGAGGCGACGAGCGCGGCCGGATCGAAGGCGCCCACAAGCGCGCCCGCCGGACGATGCTCCGCATCGAGGCTAATCGTCCCCACGAGCGTCGTATTCATGCCTGCCCAGTCGAGCGCGAGCGACTCGACTGCTAGCGTGCCCCCTTGCTGACGCCATTGATCGATCGCATCCGATACGCTTTCCTGTGCAAGCCTCAAATTATCCAATGTCTGTCCCTGCACGAGCTTGCCGCGCAATTCGATGAGCTTGATCGCGCTTCCCAAGGCCGGCCGGTAGCCCGCCCCCACCTGCGCCTCCTCGATCTTCATCGCGACATCGACGGTGTTGTCGGAACGCTCCAAGAGATGGAGCTGCGCGCGCTGGGCATTAAGCGTGAGGTTCGGGTCTGCATTGAGCGAGGCGTCCTTCGCCTGGGGCTGCCAGAGATCGAGGTCGAAGCGTGCGATCCTGTCGCCGTTCAAAACGGCGCTTGCTCGCGCAATAGCGGGTGTCACATAAACGACTCGCTGCGGCGCGCCGGGGGCTCCCGGCCGGGCGAAGGACTGGAGGCCCGTCGTCTCGAAGATGTAGCGGTCGTGGTTGTAGCTCAAGAAATGGATCGCGAGCTTTTCGGTGCGCCAGGCCATCTCGCCCTCCGCCGCGCGGTGCACGAACGTGACCCCGGAGAGCACGACATCGAGCCGGAAGGGATAACCGGTGATCGACTTTTCGGCGAAGGCGAAGACGACGCCGGGCACGATCTCGCCGCCATTAGCGCGATCGAGCCTGGCCGCAAGCGTGTCGGCCTGCACCCGCCAGAACACCGAAAAGAGCACGACCGCGAGCAACAAGAGCCCGACGGGTCCGTACATCCAGATACGGTTTGAATAGGACATCGAGGGAATGTGCGCTAAGGAGCGCGCAAATGCATCTTCTTTCCTGGAGTCCGAGGCGGCCTAACTACAGCGTGAATAGCCGCAGGACATGCACGTATCGCAACCCTCGAGCCGAACGAAGCCCGCCGCTTGGCAGCGGGGGCAGCGCTTCACCGGTGCGCCTTCGGCACCGGCCTGGGCGGCAGCCGCGCGCTGGGCGTCGCTTGCCGTAAGCTCCGGGCGCGACATGAAACCGATCGAGACGAGATGCTGCTCGATGACTTCGCCGATGGCGGCGAGGAGCGACGGCACATAGCGCCCCCCCATCCACTGGCCGCCTCGCGGATCGAACACGGCTTTGAGCTCCTCGACTACGAAGCTGACATCGCCGCCGCGGCGGAAGACGGCCGAGATCATGCGGGTGAGCGCGACCGTCCAGGCGTAGTGCTCCATGTTCTTCGAGTTGATGAAGATCTCGAAAGGCCGCTTGCGCCCGCCTTCCTCGATGTCGTTGATCGTGATGTAGAAGGCGTGGTCGAGATCGGGCCAGCGCACCTTGTAGGTCTTGCCCTCGAGATCGCCCGGCCGGTCGAGGGGCTTGGTCATATAGACGACGCCGCCGCTCTCGTAGTGATCGGCGTTGCGAGGTGCGAGCGCCACGGCGGCAGTCGTCTTCAGCGCTACTTGCGCCGGTTGGACCGTAACCACGGGAACCGGTGGTTTCGAGTCGCCGCTTGGCGGAACGGAGCGCGAGCTCGGCTCGGGTGCAAGCACCGCACCCCGCACCGGATTGGTGCGATAGGTCGTGCAGCCCTTGGCTCCTGCCTCATAGGCCGCGCGATAGACATCCTTGAACGCCTCGAACGAGATCCCAGGCGGGCAGTTGATCGTCTTCGAAATCGAGGAGTCGATGAATTTCTGCGCCGCCGCTTGGACCGCGAGGTGATCTTCGGGCGCGAGCTCCTGCGCGGTGACGAAATAATCGGGGAGCGCCGCGTCCCCGCCGAAGAGCTCGCGGAAGACGCGATAGGCGTAATCTGTGACCCGCTCTTCGCGGCGCGTGCCGTCGGGCATCAATACGCCGCGCACATAGGCCTGTGCGAATACGGGCTCTATGCCGCTCGAGACATTGTCGGCGAAGAGCGAGATCGTTCCCGTCGGTGCAATCGAGGTCAAAAGCCCGTTGCGGATGCCGTGCGCGGCGATCGCATCGCGAATGGATGCGGGGAGCGGGCGGATATTCGGCCGGTCCATATAGGCATCGCGATCGAACAGCGGGAAGGGTCCTTTTTCCGCGGCGATCTCGGCGGACGCGAGGTAAGCCGAATCGCGCAGGATCTTGAGCCAGCGCCCAATCAGCGCGAGGCTTTTCGCCGAGCCGTAGCGCGTCCGGCAGAAGATGAGCGCATCGGCCAAGCCCGTGACCCCAAGGCCGATCCGGCGCTTGGCTTTGGCCTCCTGCTCCTGCGCTTGGAGCGGAAAGCGCGAGATATCGATGGCGTCGTCGAGGAGCCGGACGGCCACCCGCGCGAGCCGGGCGAGCTCCGCCTCGTCGAGCCGCGCCTCATCCGTAAACGGATGATCGACGAGCTTGGCCAAGTTGATCGAGCCCAGGAGACAGGCCCCATAGGGCGGCAGCGGCTGCTCGCCGCACGGATTGGTGGCGTAGATGGTCTCGCAGTAGGAAAGATTGTTGAGCGCATTGATGCGGTCGATGAAGATCACGCCCGGCTCGGCGACGTCATAGGTCGCGTGCATGATCTTGTCCCACAGCGCCCGCGCGGAGACCGTCTTGTAGACCTTGCCCTCGAAGACGAGATCCCAGGGGCGGTCTTCCTTGACAGTGGCCATGAACGCGTCCGTCACCAGCACCGAGACATTGAAATTGCGCAGCTGATCGGGCGCGCGCTTGGCTTCGATGAAGTCCTCGATGTCGGGATGGGAGCAGAGAAGCGTCCCCATCATCGCGCCGCGCCGTGCGCCGGCCGACATGATGGTGCGGCACATCGAGTCCCAGACATCCATGAAGGAGAGCGGTCCTGACGCGTCGGCGCCAACGCCCTTCACCGCTGCTCCCTTCGGCCTCAGTGTCGAGAAGTCGTAACCAATGCCGCCGCCCTGCTGCATGGTGAGCGCGGCCTCGCGTAAGTGCGCGAAGATGCCGCCAAGATCGTCGGGGATCGTCCCCATGACGAAGCAGTTGAAGAGCGTGACCGCGCGCCCCGTCCCTGCACCTGCAAGGATCCTCCCGGCGGGGAGGAAGCGGTGGCCGGCGAGCGCCTCGGCAAAGGTCCGCGACCATAGGGCGCGTTTATCCGGCGTTTCGGCTTCGGCGGCGGCACGGGCAACGCGCGTCCAGCTGTCCTCGACGGTTCGGTCAAGGGGCGTCCCGTCTGGTGCTTTCAGCCGGTACTTCAAGTCCCAAATCTGGTGGGCAAGGGTCGTCATGTCCCCCTCATCTTGGCTGATAGGAGGGCGAAGTCAAGGATCGTTCTGTGTTCGTTCTATGACGAACGCTTAGCTGAAAACCTCGGAAATCCGCGAAGCTTGGGCTGCGGCGTAGGTATTTCGCACCCGTTCGGACCGGTAGAGGTAGACGAGAAAGGCGGAACAGACCGCAATCACGTTCGCCGCCTGGAGCGAGGGGCCCTCGATCATGGAGGCAAGGCCTAAAAGAAGCCGCACCGCGAAGAACAGTTTCGCGAGCCGCAGACCCAAGGCATGCGTGCGGTAGAGGAGGATACCCGCTGCAATGCCGATCCCGACGACGATGATGTCCAAGCCAGTCACGGTCGCAGCGATCAGTTCCGAGATCTGGCCCGCGAGCGCTCGTCTCCAAAACGCCCAGATCTCCAGCCCCGCGCCGATCGGCACGAACGCGACCAGGGTGAGGCAGAGAAAGAGCAGCCAACCCCCGACACCGCGAAGGCGGTGATCGTTAGGCTGTGACTGCGCGTCCGCGAAAGTCATGACGGGTACGTCGGGCGAAAACGTCGGATACGTTCTTCTGCAACCTATCACGCCTTCGCGGGCGACAACGACCTTAGTTCCTCGCGGCCTTCCTTTAGCAGGCGGTTGGTCGCATCCTCGATGCGGTGCTCGAGCTGAGCCATGAATTCGCGTCGCTTCAGCCCAGGTGGGATCGGCTCGAGATATTCCAGCACGATGGTCCCGGGCCGTCGCAAGAATCCACCCGTCCAGAACAGGCCGGAATTGTGCGCGACCGGCACGCAAGGAACGCCGAGCTGAAGATAGAGCCCCGCCACGCCCGGCTTGTAATCGGGCTCGTCGCCCGGCTTCTTGCGCGTCCCTTCGGGAAAGATCACGACCGGGCGGCCGGCTTTTAGCACGCGCGTGGCTGCCGCGTGCATGCGCCGGATCGAACGTCCGCCCGCCGAACGGTCGATTGGGATCATCTGCATCTTCCGGCCGTACCAGCCGTAGAACGGAATCCGGAACAGCGAGCGCTTCAACACGATCGCGGGGTCGGGCAGGAAAGCCATCACTGCGATCGTCTCCCACATCGTGAAGTGCTTGGCCGCGACGATGACGCGTGGATCCGGCAACCGGCCGCGGACTTCGACATCAAGGCCGGCTGTCCATTTCAGGCCCCAAAGGATAAGCCTTGCCCAGATCCGCGCGAGATATACGGTGATGCCCCTCGGCAGAATGAGGATCGGAAGAAAACCGACATTCATGGTGACCGACACCAAAATCCCCCAGAGGAGGAACAGCGCGGAGCGGAGATAGATCATGCGGCCCGCACGAGCCTCGAAAGAGACACGCGCACGGCACTCGCCAGATATTTCGCGTATTCGCCCTGAAGCCGCCGCAAGTTCTGCAACCCGGCGGCGTTCGATGTCTCAGGCGATACGGGATAAGGGACGAGCTTCACGTCGGGCATGGCGGCACCGAACTCGATTAGGCTGCGAGGCATGTGGTAGGCGGCGGTGACGACGACGACGCTCTTATAGCCGTGCGCGTGCGTCCAGCGCGCTGCCTCGCTCGCGTTCCCGCGCGTGTCGGCCGCCGCGAAGCCCAAATCGGCGCAACATTCGAAGTGCTCGCCGCCGTGAAGCAGCACTTTGAGATCGCGCTTGGTGGTGAGCTTGTTAACACCACTGATCAAGAGCCGCATCGCGTTTCCCTGCTCCAGGAGCGAAACGGCCGGCCCCAAGCGGTCGCCGTCGCCGGTGAGCGCCACGATCGCTTCGGCATCGTTCGCGGCTTCAGGCGGAAAAGAAAGCGGAGCGGGAATTCTCTGGGCGAAGATCACGAAACCGGCGCCATAGATGATGAGGACGACCGCCGCGATCCGCAATGCAACACGCCGTCTACCCAATTGAGCGGCTCCATCCGGATGCGACTAACGAACTCATCATGACCGACCACGAATTCTTCGATCGATCTTACTCTAGTAATGCTCGTGGAGCGCCGCGATCACCGAGATTCTCGCGGTCACCCAGGCGATGATCGCGGCCGAAACCGGCACCAGTGCAAGCCAGGGCAAATCGCGAAGCGGAAGCCCCAAGGGCGGAAGAAAGGACACGCTCGCGATCCCGAATTCGTCCAGGCTCCCGGCGGCGAGAAACGCAAGGCCCGCGAGAAGCGCGCCGCAGGCCGATGCAATCGCCGCGGCCGAGAAATAATGCCACTCGAAGGCGCGCGCGATGAAGCCGTCCTGGGCCCCCATCAGGTGCAAAAGCTCGACGATGTCGCGATGCGCGGCGAGGCCCGCTCGCGTCGCGAAAGCGACCGTTGCCGCCGTGCCGATGCCGATCAGGATGAGGACCGCAAGCGCGCCCAACACCACCGTATTGGCGACGCTTTTCAAGCGATCGATCCAGCGCGCGTGATCGTCGAACACGGAATGCGGTGCCACACGCTTGAGCTCGTTCCGCAACGCGCTCAAATCGGCGGGCGCTCCGGGCGCGAGCCTCACATCGATAAGCCGTGGGAAGGGAAGAGCGGCGACAACCGCGTCGCGCCCAAGCCAGGGTTCGACCAGCGCAAGGTTGTCCTGATCGGAAAGCGGCGTTGCCGAAACGATGCCGGGCGACGCTTTCAGCGCCGCGATGGCGGCGTTCACCTCGGCCTCCGGCGGCGCTTCGCCTTCGGGCAGGATCTGGACGGTAATCCGGCCCACGAGACCCGCCTGCCAGGACTGCGCCGTTCGATTGGTGATCAGAACGCCGCCGAGTGCAAGAGCGGCGAGGAACGCCATCAGCCCGATCACGAGATCGAGCGAAACGGCGCCCTGCTCGCGGGGCAGAATTCGTCCCTTGAGCCGCGCTGTTGTGGCGCGGTCGAAGGGCGCCCGCTCGGCCTCAGCGCTCATCGCCGTCCCCGCATGTCGACGAGACGTCCATCGATGAGCCGCATTTCGCGTGCGCGCGTGCTCTCGACAAGCGCGCGGTCATGGGTCGCGATCATCACGGTGGTGCCGAAGCGATTGAGCTCGACGAAGAGCCGGATCAGGCGCTCGCCCATATCCGGATCGACGTTGCCCGTGGGCTCGTCGGCAAGAAGCAGGTCGGGCTTGGCGACGATCGCACGCGCAATGGCGACGCGTTGCTGCTCTCCGCCCGACAGCGTCGGCGGCTTGTCGCTCAGCCGCTGACCTAAGCCGACCCAGGACAGAAGCTCCTCCACGTCCCGTTCGTACTCGGCTACGCGCTGACCAGCGAGGCGCAAAGGGAGCGCCACGTTCTCGAAGACCGAGAGGTGATCCAGGAGCCGGAATTCCTGGAACACGACGCCGATCCGCCGCCTGAGCTCCGGGAGCTCGCGCCGCTTCGAGTCGACCAGGTCGTGGCCGAAAAGCGAGATGAAGCCACGGGACGGCTTCTCCGCGAGGAATACGAGTTTCAAAAGGGTGCTTTTGCCCGCGCCCGAGGGCCCGGTGAGGAAGGTGAAAGATCCCTGGTCCAGCAAAAAATTGACGTCGCGCAGGACCTCTGGCCCTGTGCCATAACGCATCCCGACATTTTCGAAACGGACCATGCTCCTCGCGAAAATGGCTTTGTAGGCCAGACTGGCGATTCGAGATCGCCGACCACCATAGCGGGCGCAATGGCGTCGCGCCACGGATCGCACGTTCGCGGGAGAGCCTTATCCACGCGCGCGATTAGGAGAGACTATGCGATGAGGCTTGTCAGCATCGGAACGATACGCCAATTTCTTGAATTCGAGAGGGGACGCGGTCGCCGCGATGATTCTCACCTGCCCGTCCTGTTCGACGCGTTACCAAGCCGCCAGCGCGCGCTTCGCGCCGCCGGGCCGCAATGTCCGCTGCGCGAAGTGCTCTCATATCTGGTTCCAGCCTGCGCCCGGGAAGGAACTCGAGCCCGAGCCGGAGCCCGAAGCCGTTGTCGTGCCCGAGCCTGCGCCTTCGGCCGGCGTCAGCGACGGCTCCCTCACCGGTATGACCACGAGTCTCGGTGCGGCACCTGCAGGTGACGATCGCGTGGTGCCGCCCGATCGAGACGACCGTTCGTTTGCGGTGCGGCTCGCGCAAGGTGCGGGCTGGCTGGTGCTCTTCCTGCTCGTTGCGTCGATCGGCTGGGCGTCGATCCAGTACCGGCAGGAAATCGCCAATTTGTGGCCACCCTCCGCATCGGTTTATGCCTTCTTAGGCATGCCGGTGAACGTACGCGGCATCGCCCTTATCGACGTCTCTTATCAGCAGGCCGTCGAAGACGGCCAACAGGTTCTCTCGGTCAGCGGCAAGGTCGTCAACGTCAGCGATCGAGAATTGCCGGTCCCGGTCATCCGGGTGGTGCTGACCGACCAAGCCAAGCGAGAGCTTTATCATTGGACTTTCGACGTCGGCGTGCCCAGCTTGAAGCCGGGCGCGCAGAGCCCGTTCATCACCAGACTGTCGAGCCCGCCCCCGGACGCGCGCAACGTCGACATCCGTTTTGCCGAAGCCGGCGAGACGCAGTGAAACAACGCGATTCGAGGGGGGTGAGCGATCGTGCCGGCGAGCGCACGCTCTTCTCGCAAGCCCAGATCGCCAAGGCCGTCCAGAAGCTCGCACGCGAGATCGCCAGAGCGCCGCTGAAGCCGGAGATCGCCGTTCCGGTGCTCGCCGGCGCTTTCGTCTTCGCCTCCGACCTCATGCGGGCGCTCGCGCGACATGGCCTCGATCTCGAAACCGAGTTCGTCTGGCTCCGATCCTATGGCCGGTCCGAGAACCCGGGCGACGTCATGGTCTTGAAGGCGCCCTCCGAGCTCGTCCGTGGACGGACGGTTCTTCTGATCGATGGTGTTCTGGACTCCGGCGCCACGCTCGCTAGGGCAAAGGAGCTTTTGGAAGAGGAAGGCGCGGCCGCCGTCATCACTGCGGTCGCGGTGGAAAAGGAATATCCCGGACGGCGCTTTCGGGCCGATCACGCGATGTTCGCGGCGGGCACGGAATTCCTTTACGGCTATGGGATGGATCACATGGGAAGGAGCCGCGGGCTTCCCGACATTCGCGTCAAAGGACCCGTCGCGCGCCGGAAAAAGAAAAAAGCGCGGGAGTGACCCCGCGCTTTTCCGTAGCAGATTTTGCCCGGCTCAGAACTGCTTCAGCAGCCGTTCGATATATTCGAGCTCCTGTTGCGCGCGGCTCGCTTCGCCCGCGCGGCGGCGCAGCTCTTCGAGGATTTCGCGGGCGCGCGCCAAGTCCGACTGGTCTGGGATCTTGACGATGCCGCCGGCCATCGAGCCCTGCTGATCCAAGGGACGTCCGAGCGGATCGGTGCGTTCGCCGTTCTGGTCGTTTCCCTGTCCCGGCTGCTGGCCGTTCATCGCCATCATGTTCTTGGCGAGCTGTTGGGCGCTGTCGCGGAGCTGATCGAGCGCCCGTTGCTGTGCGTTCTCGGCGCTCTGGAACTGGCTCCCCTGCAAGTTGTCGCGCGACTGGCCCATGGCCTGGCCCGCTTCGCCAAGCTGATCCGGCGTCTTGATGCCGTTCTGGGCAAGGCCCTGGATGACCTTGTCGAGCTGATCGCGCAACGCTTGCTGTTGTTGCGCGAGCTGCCCGGGGTCGAGCCCTTGCTGGCCGCCCTGCTGTCCGCCGGGCTGGCCCTGTCCGGGCTGACCGCCGAACTGCTGTCCGGCCTGGCCCTGTCCCGCCTGGCCTTGCTGTTGCCCTTGCTGGCCTTGCTGGCCGCGCTGCCCCTGTTGGCCTTGCTGACCCTGCTGACCCTGCTGACCTTGCTGGCCTTGTTGTCCGCGCTGCGCACGGAAGGTGCGATCGAGCAGCTGACGCTGCTGGCCCAAGAGGTCCGAAAGGCCCTGGATCGCGTTGTTCATCGCGTTCTGCTGCTGGTTTTGCTGGCCTTGCTGGCCCTGCTGGCCTTGTCCCGGACGGCCCTGCACCATGCGCATGTTTTCGAGCATCTGCATCAGCTGGGCGAGCATCTGCCTTGCCATGTCGCGGTTGCCCGTCCTGGCTAAGTCCTCGATCGCCTTCAAAAGGTCCTGCAAATCCCGCTGCGACATGGTGCGCGCATTGGGCGGCATCTGGCCCTGCTGTTGGCCACGCTGCGCGTTGCGCGCGAGCTGCTGCATGTAGCGGTTCATCGCCTGACGCAGCTTATCCATCAGGGCGCGGATCTCTTCGTCGGGTGCACCGCGCTCGAGCGCGTCCATCAGCTGATCCTGGAGCCGGCGCAGCTCTTCCGCCGCGTTGGCGAGATCGCCTTCCTCGATCGCGAGCGCCATGTCCCACATGAAGCTCTGGGCGTTCTTCGCGCCAGGATCGCTCTTCGGTTCGCCGAGTTGATAGTTCAGTGCCCGCATCGCGAGATAGTTGCCGTAATCGTTCTTGTAGAACTGTTCGGGGCCGAGCGAGAGAGCATCGACCGCGGTGGCGACCTTTTCCTTGGCTTTGTCTCCGTCGACCGCCAAGTTCTTACGCTGCTCGATCAGCGATTGCGCGAGAGGCTCGGTGAAGACGCGCTGCGGCAGCTTGATCGTCAAGGGCGCGCTTCTTCCCGTTTGTCCGGCGGCGTCGGTGGCTTCGAGCATGATGTGAACGTTCATGCCGGCGTAAGCGTGCGCGGTGAGGTCGCGGTAAACCGTGTCGCTCGCGACCTTGCCTGTGCCCGGCACGGGTACTTCCACGACCAGCGTCTCTGCCGTTTTGACTTCCAGGCCTTTGTCGTCGAGCGGGCGGATGAGGGCTGCGGCCTTGACCACACCGTAGTCGTCCGTCGCCTTATAGGCGAGCTTCATCGAGCCGTTCTGCTGTGCTTGCGGCGTTTCGGTGAAGGCGATCGTCGGCGGCTTGTCGGGGATGATGTCGAAATGCCAGTCGCCATAGCTGCGCGAGCCCAAGCGCACCGTGACGTGTGAATTGGTGCCAATATTGAGCTTGGCCTCGTAGCCGGAATCGCCTTTGACGAATTTCGGCTGCCCGCCCTTGGGCACCGGCCTTGCGTCGATCGTCGGCTGCGTGTTCGTGCCGCGCAGGCGCATGACAAGCGTGCTGTTGATCGGCGTCTGAACGTCGCTCAATCCCGTCTGCACGGTGGTGTCGGTGAGCGAACGCGGCGGCAGATTGGTGTAGGCCGGCGGTGCCACCCAGGCGACGAACACGGATGTGTCGACGCTGTCGGCGAAGACGGGGACAAGGCCTGAAACTAGGCGCTCGCCCGAGCGCGGGCCGGCGATGATGAATCCGACAATGAGCGCCAAGAGAACCGCGTAACGAATGCCCTTGGGATCGCGGCGCGACATTCCGGGCGAAGGCAATCTGAGCTTCAGATTCTTGGCCGAAGCGAGCAGGCGGATGATGTGCGCGCGCCACAGCCGTTCGGAGAAGACATCGCCCTTGCCGGCGGCAACGTTGTCGCTTCCTTCCGTGATCGGCCGGTTGGGAAGATCGCTGTCGCGTTCGACGCGCCGCGCGCCGTCCTCCCAGCGTGGCCGCTGGAACGGCGCAAAGGCGCGCCAGAAGGCGAAAATGGTCGCGCCAAAGATGACCAGTAACAGGATCGCGTGCACGGCGCCCGGGAGCACCGTGAACAAGCCGACGAGCGCGAGCACCATGGCCGCGCCGATAATCCCCATTCCTGGCCACATCGAGGGCCAGAAGCGTTCCCAAAAGAGGACCGCGCGTGCGGTGGAGACAAAGCGCTCGGCCTTCTGGCGGCGCGCTTCCCGTTCGTTCTTTTCGGTCTCAGTCGTCAAGCCAGCCCGGAACCCGATCCAGCGCGATCAGCGCCTCTAGAGCCATACGCGGTCTCACAACTGCCCACTCTCGCCCGTTGACCAACACTTCAGGCGCGGGCGGACGGGCATTATAGGCAGAGGCCATGACCGCGCCATAGGCTCCCGCCGTCATTATAGCCATCAGATCACCACCCTTGGTTTCGGGCAAGTCTCGATCACGTGCAAAGAGATCGGCCGTCTCGCAAACCGGCCCAACCACGTCATAACGCGTCCGCTTTGCGTTCGGGGCCGGCTCGATCACGGGCACGATATCGTGATGCGCATCGTAGAGAGCAGGTCTTATGAGATCGTTCATGCCGGCATCGAGAATCAGGAAAGCCTTGGATTCGCCGGACTTTACATAGAGAGCGCGGGTCACGAGCACGCCGGAATTGGCGGCGATGAGACGGCCCGGCTCCAAAATCAGACGAAGATCGAGACCTTTCACGGCTTGAGCGATGACGCGGCCATAAGCCTCCGGATCGGGCGGTGGATCATTGTCGAGCCGGTACGGCACGCCCAGTCCGCCGCCCAAATCGGCTCGGGTGATTCGATGTCCGTCAGCGCGAAGCTCGGAGATCAGATCGGCGACGCGCTGAAACGCCGCCTTGAAGGGCTCGAGCTCCGTGATCTGACTGCCGATGTGGACATCGACGCCGACTACTTCGATGCCGGGAAGCCTCGCGGCGTGTCTATAGACGTCGCGCGCCCGCGCCCAGGGCACGCCGAACTTCGTCTCGAGCGTGCCCGTCGTGATCTTGGCGTGCGTCCTCGCGTCCACGTCGGGATTGACGCGGACGGTAATGGGCGCGCGCTTCCTCGTCGCGTTCGCCATTTCCGAAAGCGCGTCGAGCTCAGGCTCGCTTTCGACATTGAACTGATAGATGCCGGCCTCCAATGCGAGCCGCATCTCTTCCCGCGACTTGCCGACTCCGGAAAAAACGATGCGGTTTGCCGGAATCCCCGCTGCCAGGGCTTTCTTGAGCTCGCCGCCGGAAACGACATCGGCGCCCGCGCCGAGCTTGCCCAGTGTCTTCAAGACGGCGAGGTTGCCGTTCGCCTTGACCGAGAACGCGATGAGCGCGTCCTTGGGCAGAGCGTCCGCGAAGACCCGATAATGGCGCGTGAGCGTCGCGGTGGAGTAGCAATAGAAAGGCGTGCCGACCTTTTCCGCGATTAAAGTCAAAGGCACGTCTTCGGCAGAGAGCACTCCCTCCTTATAGGCAAAATGATTCACGGCGCGGCTTTCTCATGGGCCCGTCGGGTAGGGCAGCGTTGCGCCGGTGGATTCGCCCAAGGGCTTAGGCGGGCGCGAGGGATCCTGCTGCTGCTTGTCCGGCATCGCGCCGGCGGGCAAGTCGAGCGCCGATTTCACGCCGCAGGAAAGGAGCGCAAGCGACACGAGCGCAATGCACATCGAACGCAAGATCATTTCAGCCGCTCCTTCCAGAACGTGATCTGTTCACGCACGCGATTGGGCGCCGTTCCGCCCTCGCTCGTCCGCGCAGTCACCGACGCCTCGAGGGACAATACTTTATAGACTTCCTTGGTGAGCTTGGGCTCGATCTTCTTCAATTCGCTCAAAGGAAGCGCATCGAGCGCAACGCCCAGCGCCTCGGCGCGGGCGACCGCCTTGCCGGCCATGGCATGGGCGGTCCGGAAAGGCGTGCCGAGCTTTGCGACCAGCCAGTCGGCGAGATCGGTCGCGGTCGGATAGCCTTTCTCGGCCGCGCGCTTCATCGCGGCCTTATCCACCTTCAGTTCGCTCACCATGCCCCCCATCGCGGCAAGTGAGAGCTCGAGCGCGTCTGTCGCGGCGAAGACAGGCTCCTTATCTTCCTGAAGATCCTTGGCATAGGCGAGCGGCAAGCCCTTGACGACGGCAAGGAGGCCCGCGAAGGCGCCGAGAATCCGTCCCACCTTCGCGCGCACGAGCTCGGCGGCATCCGGGTTTTTCTTCTGAGGCATGATCGAGGAGCCGGTGGAAAAGGAATCGGGGAGCTTCACGAAGCCATAGGCGGGCGAGGCCCAGAGCACGATCTCCTCGGCTAAGCGCGAAAGGTTGGTCGCCGCGATCGCGGCGGCGGCGAGATATTCGAGCGCGAAATCGCGCGCCGAGACTGCATCAAGCGAATTGCGCATCGGCCCTTTGAAGCCGAGCGCTTTCGCCGTCATCTTGCGGTTGATCGGATGCGAAGTTCCGGCGAGCGCCGCCGCGCCCAAGGGGGATTCGTTCAAGCGCTCCGCGGCGTCGGCAAAACGGCCGCGGTCGCGCGCGGCCATCTCGATATAAGCGAGGCAGTGATGACCGAAGGTCACCGGTTGCGCCGGCTGCATATGCGTGAAGCCGGGCATGATTGTCGCGGCATGGTTCTTGGCCTGCGCGAGGAGCGCATGCTGGAGCGCCAAGAGACCCGCATCGGCACGCGCGCAGGCGTCGCGGACGTAGAGCCGGAAATCGGTCGCGACCTGATCGTTGCGCGAGCGCGCGGTGTGAAGGCGTCCCGCTGCCTCGCCCACGAGCTCGGCAAGCCTCGCCTCGACATTCATATGGATGTCTTCGTATTCCCGCCTAAAGGGAAACTTGCCGGCTTTGATCTCGCGCTTGATGAGCGCGAGCCCCTTGCGGATTGATTGCGCGTCGGCTTTCCCGATAATGCCGGTCTGAGCCAGCATGGCGGCATGGGCTTCGGAACCGGCGAGGTCCTGGGCCGCCAGGCGCTTGTCGAAGTCGATGGAGGCATTGATCTCCTCCATGATATCCGCGGGGCCGCGTTTGAACCGTCCGCCCCACATCTTGTTCGTGGTCATGAATCGCCGGTTGTCTAGCGTTGGGACTAAGAACGATGATACCTCGCGCGCGCCTTTTCGTCGGTCTGGCAGCCGGTTTCGCCGCCATAGTCGCGGCCGTCCTATACGGGATGAACGGCTTTGCTGTCCACGCAACCGCTAAGCCCCCGGCAGTCCTGGACAAGCTGAAATTGGTCCAAAACAAGCCCGCCGGGTCCGACATATCCTTTACGGACGCATCCGGAAGGGTCCTGAAGCTCGCCGACTTCCACGGCCGCTACGTGCTCGTCAATCTGTGGGCGACGTGGTGCGGTCCCTGCATCACCGAGCTGCCCGAACTCGCCAAGCT
Source organism: Micropepsaceae bacterium (assembly GCA_035632215.1). Lineage (GTDB taxonomy): Bacteria > Pseudomonadota > Alphaproteobacteria > Micropepsales > Micropepsaceae > CAIYRG01. The sequence continues at coordinate 17,771 of DASQHF010000172.1, forward strand.
CAACGCCGAATTGCCCCAGGACCGCGCCACCGTGGTCCCGATCGATCTTCTCGAGAAGCTCGATGCGCAGAAGGTCGGCGACTTCTTGGGCATGCACGCTGCCGGCGCGCTCCCCGTCTACATCGATCACGAGCTCTCGGTGATGAAAGGCTTCGGCGCGAACGAGTTGCCGCTGACTATTTTGATCGATGCGGACGGGCACGAAGTCGCACGCGCCGCCGGCGCGCAGAAATGGGACGACCCAGCGTCGGTCGCTTATCTCAAGGCCCTCTCCGCGCCACCCAAGCCCGCATCATAAAGATTGACCGCTTCGAAAACATCAGTATAATGACTTTAGTTCTGAAATTTGCGCCCGGAGCATCTCGCTCGCGGGCGTTTTTTGTTTTGAGGCTTCGCGCGAGAAAAAATTTCTACGAACTGATGCGGCGAAGTGGTGAAGCCAATGGATTCATCACTTCGTCCGAACGATGGTCGTCGAAGAAAAAAACTTTTGCGAACTGATGGAGCGAACTGGTGAATCCGGAAACGCGAGCGGAAATAATGGCTTATGCCGCCGCTGCACTTGCGGCTCCAAAGCCTTGACCAGTTCGCATGCTCAACGCGTGGGCACCGGTTTGTCACCGCGGTAATCGTAGAAGCCGCGGCCGGATTTACGCCCGAGCCATCCCGCCTCGACATATTTCACCAAGAGCGGGCAGGGCCGGTATTTGGAATCGGCAAGACCCTCGTAAAGCACCTGCATGACCGAGAGGCAGGTATCCAGGCCGATGAAGTCCGCGAGCTGCAACGGGCCCATCGGATGGTTCGCGCCCAATCGCATCGCCGTATCGATCGCTTCGACGTTCCCCACCCCTTCATAGAGCGTGTAGACCGCCTCATTGATCATCGGGAGCAAGATGCGGTTGACGATGAACGCCGGAAAATCCTCGGCATTGGCCGGCGTCTTGCCGACGCGCTTCACGAGCTCCACCGCGGCGCTGAAGGTCTCGTCTTCGGTCGCAATGCCGCGGATCACTTCGACGAGTTGCATCACCGGTGCGGGATTCATGAAATGCAGGCCGATGAAACGTTCGGGCCGGTCGGTCGCAGCCGCCAGGCGCGTGATGGAGATGGATGACGTATTGGTCGCGAGCATCGTGTTCGCGTTGAGCCTTGGACAGAGTTCCTGAAACACCTTGCGCTTCACGGCTTCATTCTCGGTCGCTGCCTCGATGACGAGATCGCGGTCGGTCATCGCGTTCAAGTCGTTCGCGGTGCGGATGCGCTTCATCGCGGCTTCGACGTCGCCCTGGCTGATCACGCCGCGCGTCGCCTGGCGGCGAAGATTGCGCTCGATCGTCGTTCGCGCTTTGCCCAGCGCATCCGGGTTGATGTCTTCCATCACTACGTCATAGCCGGCGAGCGCGCATACATGCGCGATGCCGTTGCCCATTTGCCCGGCGCCGACGACGCCGATCTTCTCGATCTTCATTGCTGCCCTGCCGATTTCACGATTTGCCCCCGGCGCGTTCGTCGCGTCCGCAAAAGATTTGACTGCGAGTTTAGGTGCCACGTTGACTCTCCAATGCACGCTCGAATTCGGGCAGCGCCTCGAACAGGTCCGCGACCAATCCATAGTCGGCGACGCTGAAGATAGGTGCCCCTTCATCCTTGTTGATGGCGACGATGATCTTGGAATCCTTCATTCCGGCGAGATGCTGGATGGCGCCGGAGATGCCGACGGCGATATAGAGCTCGGGCGCCACGACTTTGCCTGTCTGTCCGACCTGATGGTCGTTGGGGACGAAGCCCGCATCGACGGCGGCGCGCGAAGCGCCGACGGCCGCGCCAAGACGGTCCGCGATGCGCTCGATCAGCGCGAAATTCTCCTTCGACTGAAGCCCGCGCCCGCCCGAGATCACGATACGCGCCGCGGTCAAATCGGGGCGTTCCGAGCGCGAGAGATTTTCGCCGACGAAGCGCGACAGTCCGGGATCGGCTGCTGCCGCTAATGTCTCGATTGCTGCTTTGCCACCCGATGCGGCCGCTTCGAAAGCCGCTGCGCGCACCGTGATGACCTTTTTGAAGCCTTTGGCTTCCACGGTCTGGATCGCGTTTCCAGCGTAGATGGGGCGGCGAAACACATCGGACGACTCGACGCCGATGATCTCGGAGATCTGCGGTACGTCGAGCATCGCGGCCACGCGTGGCATGACGTTCTTGCCATTCGCCGTCGCGGGCGCGAGCAGCGCGTCGTAGGAGGGAGATTGAGCCACAACCAACGCGGCGACCGGCTCGGCGAGAAAGTTCGCGTAGCGCGAATCGTCGACGACGAACACCTTCTCGACGCCGGAGAGCTTAGCTGCCTGCTCCGCGGCACCTTTACAATTTGTGCCCGCGACGAGCACATGCACAGCGCCTGAAACGCGCACTGCCGCCGTGACCGTCTTCGCCGTTGCGCCGTCGAGCGCTGCGTTGTTGTGCTCGGCGAGGACGAGTGCGGCCATCAGACGACGCCTGCGTGCTTGAGCTTCTCGACAAGCTCGGTCGCGCTGGCGACGCGCGCGCCGGATCGGCGCTTTTCGGGCTCGCGCACGTCCAGCACTTTGAGCCGCGGCGTCGGATCGACCCCATAAGCGGCAGCCGTCTTTTCCGCGATCGGCTTTTTGCGCGCCTTCATGATGTTCGGAAGCGAGGCATAGCGGGGCTGGTTCAGTCTCAGATCGGTCGTGACGATCGCCGGGAGATCGAGGGAGACGGTTTGTAGCCCCCCATCGACTTCTCGCGTCACGATCGCTTTGCCGCCCTCGAGCTCGAGCTTGGCCGCGAACGTTCCTTGCGGCCAGGAGAGGAGGGCTGCCAGCATCTGGCCCGTCTGATTGCAGTCATCGTCGATGGCCTGCTTGCCGAGAATGACGAGCGAGGGTTGTTCTTCGAGAACGACCCCCTTGAGGATCTTGGCGACCGCCAAGGGCTCGATCTCGCCATCCTGTTTGACGAGGATTCCCCGGGCGGCGCCCATCGCCAGAGCGGTCCGAATCGTCTCGGACGCCAAGGCCGGACCGATGGAAACGGCCACGATCTCGCTTGCCTTCCCTTGCTCCTTGAGCCGGATCGCTTCCTCGACGGCGATCTCGTCGAACGGGTTGATCG
>DASQHF010000173.1:0-52289 GCA_035632215.1 Micropepsaceae bacterium
AAATCCGATCCTAAGTGAGCCCGCTGCGTCGCGGCGAAATCCGCCGTTCCTCTGAAGAAACACTAACGGCGACTGGCAATAGCTCAGACAAACATTCTTCGCCGGGGTCCACTGAAAGAGCCCTGCGGCGATGAGCACGACTCCCCCCACTACAGTGCTCGTGCTCGCCGATGACGGACCGGGCAAAGCGGCGCGTGATAGCGTCCACTGAACGCATGTAGCAATGAAAGCAAATTCGATCCAAACCGCCAGATAGCCGGTTGCAAAGTACCCGGTCGCGGCCAGTGGCTTTCCCTGCATCGCCGCCTGCCTGCCAACCAGCGCGTAAAGAAGAATGATGGGCGCAGCGGAAGGAAGCATCATCCCGACCATCATGACTGCCCACATTACGAACGCGAAAATGAATTCTGGAGCACTCCAAGGTCTCAGGTTCGGAATCATGACGGCACCGAACGGATTGGCTTCCATCCGAAAGCCACGCATGTCCATGCCGCCCATAGTCATGGCGTTGGCGAGCCACAAGACATAACCCCACGCCGTTAGGGAGAGAACGCCAAGGGCGGACCCGACAATGGCTCGGTCTCGCCGCATGATCGCTTCGAGCGCCGTTTCATTGGACGAAGTAGCTGCCACAGCTTTACACCACGGATCGCCGGAGCGGTTGTGAGGCGGAAGCTTCCAAAGGTCGATTAGCTTTCAATCTTCTTGGTCATCATCATTTCAGAGAAAAGCTGAAGTCGCCTTCGGTTCGGTGCGTATCCGCTGATACGACGTGCCACTTAACTTGGTAATTGCCGGGTTGAAGGGCAGGCAAGTCGACCGCCAACACCTTGTCTGTGGCATCGGCGAACCGAGGCTTGCCGACCTTGAGCGCGCCCGAACTTCCCGTCACGTCAACACCGCAAAAAGGAAGCTCTAAGCCTTCGCTGAATTCGAGGCGCAGCATCTTGGGCGCAGCACCCACGGTTGTCCCGACAGCGGGGTCGGAACGAACGAGAAAGGCGTGCGCATTCGCGTGCGTTGCAAACGCCGTAAACGCGGCAATCGCCAAGATCAGGCGCATCGTCAAACTAGCCTCCAAAGATCGGTCGCCCGATGCTGTTGGGGAACAGATCATCGATGAAGAAATGTAGCTGGGCTTTGAACCCGACAACATGTCCCGAGGCTCCATTTAAGGGAATAATCGCTTCCGCCCCTAGCTGAAAATATTGCCCGGCCCAGACAACGCCTGGGTTCGCGGTTCCGGTGGTGACACCGCCGCGTTGGAACGGCGTTTCAACCGCAAATTCGACCAGAGGGATGAGCCGGTCGAATGGCGCGCCTAAGCCGACATCGCGGACCTGAGACTGGAGATATTGCAGGCTATATTCGAGCGCGAGCCCGATCTCGAGCGCATCGGGATTTTCCTTGGTAGGCAGAGCAACGCCCATGGACCCGGTGACTGCGAACGGCCGCAGGAGACTCACGTTGTTGGACAGATCGCCGAATCCTTTGCCGAAGAAAAACGTTGGCGTGAAGGTGCTGAAGCGATCAGCCCCTATGCGTTTGGCACCTGTCCCGCCAATGTCCGCGTCGACGCCCACGGCAAAAATAGCCTCGTGCACCGGATCGATGGCGATCTGGTACTTCGCTCCGAAGGAAAGATTGTCGAAACCCGAAGCGGTCGGCCCTCCGGGCACGTGCGAACTTACGTAGGACTCACCTAGCTCGATGCCGAAGTCGCGCGTGATTCGTTTCGCGAGATCGACCGAATAGCTCTCCGTCCTCACGTCATCGCTATCCTTGAAGAAAGCAGCGGTCGGAAGGGAGAACTCGTCGGCAACGAAGGGGTCATCGGAAGCGAGCGTTGCCGGAAAGAAGCGTGCACCGGCAAAGCCGTGGGCAATAGCTTCGTTCAAGGGCAGGAGGAGAACCGCACCGGCGAGGCCGATGTGCAGATGCAATCCGGGCATGTGGGACACCAAACAATCGAGAGCTGATCAGATCGGCGCGGAAAGCCGCCGGTTTCATGCATTCGCTAGCTTTGCGACGGGTGGCGCTCTCGATGTGTAGGGCACATGGAAACGGGCTGTGGGAGCGAGAGAATTCGGAGCCACGAACACCACTGCTGTGGAACCCACCGGGCGAGGCAGAGGAGTGGGTGTGGGAAGCGTGAACCGACCTGCCGCCGTGCAGTCGGAACAGAGGGAGCAGGGAGAAGTGCTGCCGCTATTGGTCTGAGTGGCGAGGAGCTTGCCGTCCGAACCGATCTGGATCGTCTCCATGCCCCGCGCTGTGCAGATGACAATGGAACGGCCGTCCGCCGCCATTGCACCCAAGCCAAGCGGCACGAAACCTTGGAGGATCGCGGCGACAAGGCCGAGCCACAGCGAAAGCGCTTGTAGCGCTCTCACACGTTGCTTTTCCCGTCGCTCCCAGGCCATTCCACGCCTTCCCGCGCTTTCGTATAGCACGACTGCGTCATGGCAGAGGCGACGTTTGAAGGACTGCTTTTGGCGAGAATCGGACGTCGCCCCTGTGACCCCGAACCGTCCGAAGTGGAGCGCATTCCGGTCATTGGAACTCGGGTGGTTAGGCCCCTCCCGGTGAGGCCACCGGGAGCAAACCCCGCAATGCGGTAGGGGTCGTGCTCGCACTTTTCATCGGGATCATCTATTGCAATATGCAACGCCGCATCGTATATTGCATGTTGCAACCGCGAGCGAGAAAAGTCACCACCCGATGCCGTCTTCACCTCGCCGCTTTGATTGTTTTGATATCTTTGATTTCCTGAAGCGGAAACGCCAATGGAATCAACCACCTTTGATAAACAATCAAACGGAAAACAATCAAACGGGCCTCGGCTATGCGGCCGGAAGGAGCCGCTGATGCCCAGAGGCGGGAGGCGCGAAGGCGCCGGGCGTTGGCCCGAAACTGATTTTAATCAACGAAAAATCAAACAAGAGGAGGACTAAGGCACCAACACCCCGAGCAGCATCGGCGTGGTGAACACCGAGAACACGGTCGAGACGACGACGAGGCTCGCCACGTCCTCGGGCTCGTTGTTGTACATCTGCGCGAACAGATAGTTGTAGACGGCGACCGGCATCGCGCATTGAAGGATGAAGGCGATCCGCTCTGGCCCGGAAAATCCGAACGCGCTCGCGATGGTAAATCCCGCGATTGCGCCCATGCCGATGCGCACGAGAGAAAGCGCGGCCGAGCGAGGGAAAGCGGTGACGCGGATTTTCGCGAGCGACGTGCCGAGCATCAAGAGCATCAAGGGAATGGTGAGGCTTGAGAGAATCGAGAGCGTGTTCGACAGCCAAGCGGGCAAGGCCACGCGCAAGTACGCGACGCCGAGCCCGAGCGCGACAGCGGGTATTATCGGGCTTCTCAAAACCGCGCCCCATTTGCCTTTGCCCGCCGCTACTGCCTGACCGACGGTCAAGTTGATGATCGAGGTCACGGCGAAAATGACGATGGCGAAATTGAGACCCTCTTCGCCCGAAGCATAGAGCGCGAGCGGCAGCCCCAGATTCCCGGAATTGGGAAAGGCAAGCGAGGGCAAATAGGTGCGGAGCTTCAGTCCTCCGATTTTGAGCGCCATGGCCCCGGCAAAGAGATAGAAGCCGATCGCCATCAGCGTCGCCGCCGCAATTTTGACCAAGGCGTCAGGCACGATGGGCGTCCTGGCCAGGTTGTAGAAGATGAGGGCGGGCGTGCCGACCGAGGAGACGAGGAACGCGACGGTCCTGCTCTCGAATGGCCGGTTGGTTTTCGCCAGCGCATAGCCGATGAGTGCCACGATAAGGACCGGAAGGACGGCTGGCAGAATCACCGACATGAGAGAAGATTCACTAAAGCCGGTGCAGCAATACAAGGGGCACGCGCCATTTGACTACGCACCGTCGCTGGCGTCTTCTGACAGCGAAGGCAAATCACCTCATTGGCGGAGCAGCGACAACCGCATGGGCGCGGAACTGACTGTCAGATTGGGCGCGCTCGCGGCGAACTACGGCGGGGTGAAGCGCCGCGCCTCGTCAGCGCTTGCCTTTCCCGTGGTGAAGGCCAACGCCTATGGTCTCGGCGTCGATCATGTCGCGCCCAGGCTGGCCTCAGCGGGCGCCGACACTTTCTTCGTCGCGCGGATCGAGGAAGGTGTGGCGCTCCGTGCTCTGCTTCCGAACGTCCGGATCTTCGTTCTGGACGGCTTCTCGGAAGCCACGGCGCCGGCGTTTCTGTCGCATCGCTTGCAGCCGGTGCTGAATTCGCCCGAAGAGATCGCGCAATGCTCCGACCTTGCCAAACGCGAACGCCGCAAGCTCGAAGCCGCGGTGCAGATCGACACCGGTATGAACCGCTCGGGGCTGAGCTATTCCGAGCTCGCGCAAATCGAGCCGCAACTGAAACGTGCCTTTGCCGGAATAGAGCTGAAGCTCGTTATGAGTCACCTCGCTTGCGCGGATGAGCCTTCTCATCCGATGAACAAGGCACAGTTGGAGCGGTTCCGCGCCGCGCTCGCTCGGCTTCCTTCCGCGCCGGCAAGCCTCGCGGCATCGGCGGGTATCGAGCTCGGCCGCGATTATCATTTCGACGCGGTTCGCCCAGGCATGGCTCTTTACGGCGGCAAGCCGATCCCGGCCCGCGCCAATCCCTATTCCACGGTCGCGATCCTCACCTCGCGCGTGCTTCAGCTCCGTCGCGTTGACAAGGGCGAGACCGTTGGCTATGGCGCGACCTTCGCCGCGGCACGGCCGACGATTCTCGCAACCGTGGCCATGGGCTATGCGGACGGGCTGATGCGCGCGAATGCCGGTAAGGGGAAAGCGCTTTTGGGCGGTGTCCGTGTCGGTTTCGCCGGCCGCATCTCGATGGATCTTGCGGCATTGGATGTGACGGATGTGCCCGAAGCTGCGCTTGTCGTTGGAGCGCAGGCGGAATTCTTAGGGGACGCCATCACGCTCGATGAAGTCGCCGAATCCGCCGGCACGATCACGCATGAGGTGCTCACCTCCATCTCGCCGCGCGCGCGGCGTCGCTACACGGAGAGCTGACATGAATGACGTCGTGGCGCGCTTCAATATTTTCGCTGCCACCGGGCGCGTCTTTCTGCTGTTTCTGAACGTAACCGGACGGCTCATCATTTTCACCGCCGACGCGCTCTCCCATGTCCTTCGCCCGCCGATCTATTGGTATCTCATCCTTCAGCAGATGCTCAGGATCGGTTACTTCTCGCTCCCCGTGGTCGGGCTCACCGCTTTCTTCACCGGCGCGGTGCTATGCTTGCAGATCTTCATCGGCGGCAGCCGTTATGGAGCGGAATCCTTCGTGCCGCAGATCGTCGTCTTGGGCATAACCCGCGAGCTTGGGCCTGTGATCGCCGGGCTGATGGTCGCGGGCCGCGTTTCCGCCGCGATCGCGGCCGAGATCGGCACGATGCGAGTGACCGAGCAGATCGATGCGCTCGTCACGCTGTCCACCAATCCCATGAAATATCTTGTCGCGCCGAGGCTGATCGCAGCCGTCATCACCATGCCTATCCTCGTCGCTATCGCCGACTCCATCGGCGTGTTTGGAGGCTACGTCGTCGCGGTCAACAGCTTGAGATTCAACGGTGCGGTCTATTTGAGAAACACCGCCAATTTCGTCACTCAGGACGACGTCGTCTCGGGTCTGGTCAAGGCTGCCTTCTTCGGCTTCATCATTGCGCTGATGGGTTGCTACAACGGCTTCAACTCGAAGGGCGGGGCGCAAGGCGTGGGCGCGGCGACAACGAACGCCGTCGTCTCGGCTTCGATCCTCATCCTTGCGGCGAACTACGTGCTGACCTCGGTCTTCTTCTCCAAATGACCGCAACACCCAAGATCGAACTCAAGGGCGTGAAGAAACGCTTCGGGCCGAAGGTCGTGCTCGACGGGATCGACCTCGCGATCAACAAGGGTGACTCCATCGTCATCATCGGCGGCTCGGGCAGCGGCAAATCGGTGACGATAAAATGCGTGCTCGGCATCCTTCGCGCCGACGCGGGGCACATCTACGTCGACGGAGACGATGTGACGCGCATCCGCGGACGCAAGCGCGACGCCATGCTGAAGAAGTTCGGCATGCTGTTCCAGGGTGGCGCGCTTTTCGACAGCTTGCCGGTTTGGGAGAACGTCGCCTTTGGCCTCATTCAAGGCCGCGGCACCCCACGCGCGAAGGCCCGCGAGATCGCAATCGAGAAGCTCGGCAAGGTCGGGCTTGGGACGGAAGTCGCGAGCCTGTATCCATCCGAGCTCTCGGGCGGAATGTTAAAGCGCGTGGGCTTGGCGCGCGCGACCGCCGCCGATCCCGAGATCATATTCTTCGACGAGCCGACCACTGGCCTCGACCCGATCATGGCCGATGTCATCAACGATCTGATCTATCGGACCGTGCACGACTTGGGCGTAACGGCCGTCTCGATCACGCACGATATGGCAAGCGCGCGAAAGATCTCGAACCGCATCGCCATGCTCTACAAGGGCAAGATCGTGTGGGACGGACCAACCGCCTCGATCGACCACAGTGGCAATCCTTATGTCGATCAGTTCATCCGCGGCTCTGCAGAAGGCCCCATTCAAATGGAGATACGGCGCTAATGGCGCGTACCGCGCTCGCGTTCGTGTGCCAGAAGTGCGGAACGGTACACGCGAAGCTCTATGGCCAGTGCAACGGTTGCGGCGAGTGGAACACCCTCGTCGAGGAAGCTGCGGCGCCGCCCTTAGGGACGAACGCACGCCGCGCGACGAAGGGGCGGCCATTCGCGTTCGAAGGCCTGTCTTCGAGGGCCGCCGAACCGCCGCGGCGCGAGACGGGCGTTGCGGAATTTGACCGCGTCGCAGGCGGCGGCCTCGTTCCGGGATCGGCGCTCCTTTTGGGCGGCGATCCCGGAGTCGGTAAATCGACCCTCGTGCTCCAAGCTCTCGGCGCCTATGCCCGGAAAGCAAAATCCGCTGTCTATGTTTCGGGCGAAGAGGCGCTCGGCCAAGTCCGCCTGCGCGCGGCCCGCATGGGGCTATCGGAAGCACCCGTTCAGCTTGGCGCAGCGACCTGCGTTGAGGATATCCTTGCGAGCATTCCCGCAAATCCTCCGCCCGACATTCTCGTTATCGACTCGATCCAGACCATTTGGACGCAGTCGCTCGATGCTGCGCCGGGTACGATCGCCCAGGTCCGCACCGCAACGCAGGACCTCGTGCGCTACGCAAAAGCATCCGGCACGGCCGTGATTTTGATCGGTCACGTGACCAAGGATGGACAAATCGCGGGACCCAAAGCGGTCGAGCATCTCGTCGATGCCGTGCTCTATTTCGAGGGCGAGCGCGGACACCATTTCCGAATCCTACGCGCCGTAAAGAATCGCTTCGGCGCGACCGACGAAATCGGCGTCTTCGAAATGACGGGAAAGGGGTTGGCGGAGATCGCCAACCCGTCCGCTCTCTTCTTGGGCGACCGCTCGGGACTGTCGCCTGGCGCCGCTGTATTTGCCGGCATCGAAGGCACGCGCCCGCTCTTGAGCGAGATGCAGGCGCTGGTAGCGCCTTCATCCTACGGCAGTCCGCGCCGGGCCGTGGTCGGCTGGGATGCAGGCCGGTTGTCGATGATTTTGGCCGTGCTCGATGCGAGGGCAGGTCTTGGCATCTCCAGTCACGATGTCTATCTCAACGTCGCCGGCGGGCTGAAGATCACCGAGCCCGCGGCCGATTTGGCCGCCGCGGCGGCGCTGATTTCGTCGTTTACGGGACGCCCATTGCCGAAAGATTGCGTGATTTTCGGCGAGATTTCGCTCTCGGGCGACGTCCGGCCCGCGGCCCAAGCCGAAGCCCGGCTGAAAGAAGCCGCGAAGCTCGGCTTCAAGCGGGCGCTGGTGCCCCAGGGCACGAAGACGGAGGGATTGAGCCTTGCCTTTCAGCCGGTTGCCGATGTCCGAGATCTTGTGCGGCTTGTGGGCGAGCCTGGCACAAACTGAAGGTCGGTTCCTGGAAGGTGGTACACTCACCTAAGCGAGTGAGGCGAATCATGGGCAACCTTTCGATCACGATGATTGACGCGGTTGTTATCGGGGTAATCCTCGTCTCCGCGGGCTTTGCCATGTGGCGCGGTCTCATCCACGAGACCTTTGCCATCTTCGAATGGGTTGCAGGCATCTACGTGGCCTTGCGCTTCACGCCCGTGTTTCAGCCTCTGTTGCGCGGCGTCATATCTCCGCCATGGCTTGCCTACATCCTCGTTCTGTTCGGGACCTTTCTCATTGTCTTCGTGCCGCTTTCGATTTTCAGCCATCGGCTGTCGGAAGTCGTAAAGAAGTCCGAGATCGGACCCGTCGATCGTGCTCTCGGCCTTGTGTTCGGGATCGGACGCGGTCTTGTGATCGTCGGCTTGGGGTATATCGCGTTCGCGTCGCTCGTGCCGATCAAGGATCACCCCAATGCGTTGACGCAGGCGAGGCTGTTTCCGCTGATCCGGAACACGAGTGAGGTTCTATTAGGGTTAGTGCCCGGCGCGGACAAACTGGCCGGAGTCGATGCGGACAAGGGCTCTACTGCACAAGGTCGCGATGGCGCCAAGACCTATGGCGCGAGCGACCGCAGCGCGCTAGACAATCTCATCGAGACCAATGGCCGGAACTCCTCGCGATGACGCTGCCGTTCGACGATAAGTTGCACGAGGAATGCGGGGTTTTCGGCGTATTCGACCATCCCGAGGCCGCCGCGCTGACCGCGCTTGGACTGCATGCGCTTCAGCACCGCGGGCAGGAAGCGGCAGGAATCGTCGCCTTTGACGGCGCCCATTTTCATTCCGAACGCCATGTCGGCCTCGTCGGCGATATTTTCGGGAAGCACGGACACACCGAGAAGCTTATAGGCCGCAATGCCATCGGCCATGTGCGCTATTCCACCACCGGCGGATCGGTATCGCGCAATGTCCAGCCGATGTTCGCCGACTTGACCGGCGGCGGGCTCGCCATCGCGCATAACGGCAATCTCACCAATGCGCGCGCGTTGCGTCGCGATCTCGTCCGCGAAGGCGCGATCTTCCAGTCGACGTCCGATACCGAGGCGATCATCCATCTCGTTGCGCGCAGCCATTACGAGCTCATCATCGAGCGGCTGATCGATGCCTTGAAGCGAGTCGAAGGGGCTTACTCGCTCGTCGCGCTGACGTCGAAGAAGCTCATCGGCGTGCGCGATCCCCTGGGCGTGCGTCCCCTGGTCTTGGGTCGGCTCGATGAGGCCTTCATCCTCGCCTCGGAGACATGCGCGCTCGATATCATCGGCGCGGAATTCGTCCGCGACATCGAACCGGGCGAAATGGTCGTGATCACCAAGGACGGTATTGAGACGCTGCATCCGTTTCCGCCCAAGCCGCGCCGCTTTTGCATCTTCGAATATGTGTACTTCGCGCGGCCCGATTCCGTGGTCGAGGGCAAGAACGTGTATGAGGTGCGCAAGCGCATCGGGATCGAGCTCGCGCGCGAGGCGCCGGCAAAGGCCGATATCGTCGTGCCGGTGCCGGACTCCGGCGTCCCGGCGGCGCTCGGGTTTGCGCAAGAGTCACACATACCCTTCGATCTCGGGATCATCCGCAACCACTATGTCGGCCGCACCTTCATCGAGCCGTCGGACCGCATCCGTCATCTCGGCGTGAAGCTCAAGCACAATCCCAACCGCGAGATGCTCGAGGGCAAGCGCGTCGTACTAGTCGACGACTCTATCGTCCGTGGCACGACGTCCAAGAAGATCGTGGAGATGGTGCGCGATGCTGGAGCAAGAGAGGTGCATTTCCGGATCGCCAGCCCGCCGACCACGCACTCCTGCTTCTACGGCGTCGATACGCCCAACAAAGAAGATTTGCTTGCGCACAAGCTCGATCTCGCCGCGATGCGCGATTTCATCCGTGCCGACACGCTCGCCTTCGTTTCGATGAACGGCCTCTATCGCGCGGTCGCCCACGTCAACCGCAACGCGGGCACCCCGCAATTCTGCGATGCCTGTTTCTCCGGCGATTACCCGATCGAGCCGGCCGATGCGAGCGAGGCGCGGCGGCAGCTCTCGCTTCTTGCGGAAGTCGTGTGACGCATTCCGGGCGGGTTGTGCTCGTGACCGGCGCCTCGCGCGGCATCGGTCGAGCGGTGACGTTGGCGCTCGCAAAAGCGGGCGCCCATGTGGTTGCGGTCGCGCGCAATATCGAGGGCCTCGAAAAACTTGACGATGAGGTAAAGGCACTCGGCGCGAACGCCACGCTGGTTCCCCTTGATCTTCGCGATTTTGCAGGCTTGGACAGAGTCGGCTCGGCGCTGTTCGAGCGCTGGAAAAAGCTGGATGGCCTGTTCGCGAATGCCGGCATTCTCGGCACACTTACGCCTTTGAGCCATCTTCAGCCCAGAGTCTGGGACGATGTGATGGCGATCAACTTGACCGCCAATTGGCGGCTCTTGCGCACGCTCGATCCCTTGTTGCGGGAATCCGAGGCGGGGCGCGCGGTGTTCGTCAGCTCGGGCGCTGCTCATTTCAACCGGCCCTATTGGGGCGTCTATGCCGTGAGCAAGGCGGCGCTCGAGGCGATGGCGTTCACCTACGCAAACGAATGCTCCACTACGAACATCAAGGTGAATGTGTTCAATCCCGGACCGACGCGAACCATGATGCGCAAGGCCGCGTTCCCGGGTGAGGACCCTATGACTCTTCCTGCGCCGGAAGAGCTCGCGCCGATGGTCCTCGACTTGCTCTCTTCCGATTGCATCAAACACGCGGAGCTGGTGAATTTTCCGCCCCTGATTATTCGGCGAACGGATTCTTGCTCGCGCGAAGGTTGAGCCTGATGGGCGTTCCAGGCATGTCGAATGCCGAGCGCAGTCCGTTCGCCAAATAGCGCAAGTAGGAATCGGGAAGCGATTTCAGCTGATTGCCGAACAGCACGAAGGTAGGCGGCCGCGCCTTGGCCTGCGTCATGTAACGTAAGCGGATACGGCGCCCCTTAACCGCGGGCGGCGGATGGCGGTTTTGCGCCTCTTCGAGGAACCGGTTCAGCGCAGGTGTCGGCACACGTGTGTTCCAGATGCGTTCGGTTTCGATCACGGAGGGCATGAGCCGCTCCAAACCCTCTCCGGTGAGCGCGGATACGCCCTCGATAGCGGCGCCCGCCACTTGGGGCAGCAGCCGGTCGCGCTTTTCGCGCAGCTCCTTCATCATCTTCTGCCGATCGGCCACCTGGTCCCACTTGTTGGCGACAAAGACGAGCGCGCGGCCTTCCCGCGCGATCAGATCGGCAATCGCGAGATCCTGTTTCTCGAATGCCATATTCGCGTCCATGACAAGCAGCACGCAGTCAGCGAAGCGCACGGCGGCAAGCGCGGAATCGACCGAGAGCTGCTCCAGCCGGTCCACGACGCGCGCTTTCTTGCGCAGGCCGGCGGTGTCGTGGAGAAGGATCTCGCGGCCCTCGAACCGCCACTCCGCGAGCACCGCATCGCGCGTGATTCCAGCTTCGGGTCCCGTAAGCGCACGCTCTTCGCCCAAAAGGCGATTCATCAAGCTCGACTTCCCCACGTTGGGACGGCCGACGATCGCCAACCGTAACGGGCGTTGTGCTTCCGATTGTTCAGAATCGGCCTGAGAGGAATCTTGCGGGCGCTCGGCGTAGGGCGCGAGCGCATCGTGGAGCTCGGATAGGCCCAGTCCATGCTCGGCCGAGATCGCGATGGGTTCGCCCAAACCCAACGCATAAGCTTCGAGCTCGCCCGCCGCTGCCGCTCGGCTCTCGCTCTTGTTCGCGCAAAGGATGATGGGTTTCCCGCTCTTGCGCAGCTCGGCCGCCAGGATCTCGTCGCCCGCCGTTATGCCCGCACGTGCATCGAAGACGAAAAGACAGACTTGGGCGTCCTTGATCGCGGCTTTCGTTTGGGCGGTCATCCGAGCTGCGAGAGTTTCCGGCGCGCCTTCGTCGAAGCCCGCGGTATCGATCAGCTTTAACTCGAGACCGGCAAAGTCCGTAGTCGCTACCGCGCGGTCGCGCGTGACGCCGGGCGTGTCATCGACGATCGCGAGCTGTTTGCCCGCGAGCCGGTTGAACAGCGTGGATTTGCCGACATTGGGGCGGCCGACAATGGCGACGGTGAGGGACATGGAATTCAAGCCTCATCGTGCGTTCGTCGGCTCCTGCGACCGGAAAGCTCCATCGCGCTTCAACGCAGCGCGACGAGTTCTCCCTCGTTCGTGAGCACGTACATGATGCCGTTTGCCACGACGGGCGTGATGAAGGTGCCCGCCGGAATCTCGGTCTCGCCGAGCTTCTGTCCATTGTAGGGGGATATCAGCGTCGCTTGGCCGTTCGAAGCGACGAGCACGAGGAAATTGGACACAAGCAGCGGTCCCGTCCACACGATCGGAGCGCGTTTCTTTTCGGGATTGCCGAAAGCGGGCAGCTGGGTCGTCCATCTCACGCGTCCGTCTGTGCGAGTCAGGCAAACGACGAGCCCATCGGTCGAAACGACGAAGACATAGTCGCCCGCGACGAGAGGCGTCTGGATGCCAGCGATGTTGCGTGTCCAGGCGCGCGAGCCAGAGCGCAGGTTTACCGCAGCAAGCGTCCCCGAATGGCTGATCGCGAACACGACATTGCGGTCGATCACCGGCCGCCCGACGATGTCGTTGATGACGGTCAAGGCGGTGACATTGCCTGACCGACTGAGCGTGTCGGTCCAGGCCGGCGTGCCGTTCTGCGCGCGCAAGGCAAACAGCTCGCCCGAGCTGTACGGAACAACCACCGTGTCGCCGACGACGCCGACGCTCGCGCTCGACATGATGCCAGCGCTTTCAACCGTGCCACGATGGTCCCACAGCGTGCGACCGTCATTGGCGTCAAGCGCGAGGGTCTGGTTTTCCTGCGTGATCACATAGACGCGGCCGTCCACCACTACGGGCGCGGAATGAACCGGAACGACCACGCTCGTGGTCCATAGGACCTTTCCGGTTTTCGCTTCGAGTGCGACGACCGTGCCGAAGCCGGTCGCGGCGAAAATCTTTCCGTTATCGTAGGCGATCCCGCCGCCGAAGCCCTTCGTCGGAATGACGGTGTCGCCTCGGATGAAGGAGAGCCAGCCGCTGGTCCGCGTCCCGACATTCTCCGGCACGAGGTTCGCGTCCCAGGCGGCCTTTCCGGTGAGGGCATCGAAGGCGTAGATGTGCACCTCGGCGTCCAGCACATAAACCAAGCCCCCGGCAACGATGGGCGGCGCCGTCAGCCTGGAATCGTCATCGGAGCCTTTGCCGGCGGAGACGCTCCACATCTGTTCCAGCGGGCCGTCGGCCTGAAGATTGCCCATCACGTTTTCGGGCGTGCCGCCGGGGAGCGGCCACTCCATGTTTTTCTTCGGCGCCGGCAATTCCATCTTGGCCGCCGCGGTCTGAGGATCGGCGGCGAGCTCGGCCTGAGAAGCGATGATGGGAATGCGCTCGCCCTGAATCTTCGTCTTCGTCCCGGTGAAATCCAGCCAGTCGGTCAAAGACTTGCCGGTTTCGCAGCCCGAAACCAATGCGGCGACAGCGGCGATGGCAAGAGGAGCGAGGAAACGCGAACGCATGGTTACTTGGCTCCTTTGGCTGGGGCTGACGGCAATGCCGGCGCGGCGGGTGCGGGCGCAGTTGCTCCCGGCGTCGACGGCAAGCTCGGCAGGCTTGGAGGCGGCGGAGTGAGCGGTACGCCGCCGGGATTGGCGCGGATGAACTCGGCGATGCCGCCCGCGCGCTGACGCAAGCTTGGAGGCGCTTCAGCTTCCTGCGCCAGCTTCTCGTATTCGGCCTGCGCCTGACCGCGCTGACCGTCCTTGAAATCGATATATGCGATCACTTCCTGGGCGGAAAAGCGCCAGGGGCTATCGGGCGCGTTCAAGGGCTGCAGCACCATCATGACTTCTGCTTTCGGGCTCGCGTCCGCCAAGAGCCACGCAAGCCGCAAGCGCGCCGTATTGGAGAGCACCGGATCCGAGCCATTCGCGAGCTCTTGCAGCAGCGCGACCGCAGGATCGCGCTTGCCTTGCGCGAGGTACTGTCCCGCGAGATGGAATTTCGCGAGCATCGCGTAGCCCGAGGGTGCATCCTTGGCGAGCGAAGCGAAGGCTTCTTCGGCTTTTGCCGCATCGCCCGTTTGAGCCAATTGCTGCGCCGCCTGATAGCGATCGGAGACCGCTTGTCGCTGGCGAAGATCGTAGGCGCGCCATCCCTGAAAAGCGCCGACGCCGAGAACGAGGACGCCCGCGGCCGCGATGACGTAATTGCCGTACTTCTTCCAGAGCTGCTCGTATCGCTCTCGGCGTACGTCTTCTTCGACTTCCTGGAAGATGTCGCTCAAGGATCGATCTCCACTGGCTTGGGCCCGCTCGACGCGAAGAGCCGGTACCACAAAGAGCTCGCCAGACGGCCAAGCCCTTGAATGTTCAGCGATGATTAGCGCGGACGGGCGCCCCTGGCAAAGCCTATCGAGCCGGGTTCCGCGACTTCATCGCATAGACGTTTTCCTTGCCCGGGAAACGGCGGCTGCGCACGTCGGCAGCGTAAGCGGTGACCGCAGCCTCGATATCCGGACCCAAATGGGCGTATTCGCGCACGAAGCGCGGCGGCGATGGATTAAGCCCAAGCATGTCTTCCATCACCAGGATTTGACCATCGCAGTCAGGCGATGCGCCGATGCCAATGGTTGGGATTGGGATGTCGCGCGTGATTTTCGCTGCCAAAGGCTCGGCCATGCCCTCGAGAACGACCGAGAAGGCGCCCGCATCCGACACTGCGCGCGCATCTTCCTCGAGCGCCGGCCATTCCGCGGGATCGCGGCCCTGCGTGCGGAATCCGCCCATCACCTGCACCATCTGAGGGGTGAGCCCGATGTGCGCCATGACCGGAATACCACGCAGCGTGAGATAGCGGATCGTCTCGGCCATTCGAGCTCCGCCCTCGAGCTTCACCGCCGTGCAACCTGTTTCTTTCATCGCCCGCGCGGCGTTGCGGAAAGCGGTCTCGGGGCTCTCCTCATAAGAACCGAACGGCATATCGACAACCACGAGCGCACGTTTGGAGCCGCGCATCACGGCTTGCGCGTGGAGGATCATCAACTCGAGCGTGACGCCCAAGGTGGTTTCCATGCCGTGCATCACCATGCCGAGCGAATCCCCGACCAGCATCAGGTCGACATGATTATCGAGAAGGCGCGCGGTATGGGCGTGATAACAGGTCAGGCAAACGATCGGGTCGCGCCCTTTGCGGGCCTTGAGCTGCGGTACCGTAATGCGGGTAATCGGATTCTGTGACGACATGGCGGCCTCCGATGGTCCATCCTAACACACCCGCCGGCAAAAAGGGTGCACTGCAGCAAAGGCCTGAATCAACGCGCGACGGGGCCAAAACAAAAGCCCCGCTAAAGCGGGGCTTTTGAGTGCGGCGCGCTTATTCCGCTTTTTCTTCGGGCTCCTCGGACTTGGGTCCGGCGCCTTCCTCGAACATGCCTTCGGCGCTCGGGGCGGCCGCGGCTTCTTCCTCGGGCGTTTCCGCGAGCACATCTTCACCGCGGGCCTGACGCTCGGCCTCATCCTCGGAGCGCGCCACGTTGATCGTGACGTGCACCCTGACTTCGGGATGGAGCACCACGCTCACCTCATGCAGGCCGATCGCCTTGATTGGCCTGTCGACCGGGACTTGCGTGCGCGCAACCGTGAACCCGCCCGCGGTAATCGCTTCCGCGATGTCGCGAGGAGTGACGGAGCCATATAGCGCGCCGCGGTCGCTCGACTGGCGCAGCATGATGAACACTTTGCCTTCGAGCTTGCGGGAAACCTGTTCCGCTTCCTTCTTGCGCTCGAGATTGCGCGCTTCCAGCTGGGAGCGCTGGGTTTCGAAATAGGCTAGGTTCTCTTTGGTGGCCCGCAGCGCCTTCTTCTTCGGCAAAAGATAATTGCGGGCGAAGCCGTCTTTCACTTTCACCACATCGCCGATCTGACCGAGCTTTTCCACCCGTTCGAGGAGCACGACTTGCATGGGCGCTCTCCTATTTCACGACGTAGGGAATGAGGGCCATGAAGCGAGCGCGCTTGATGGCGGTGGCGAGCTCGCGCTGCTTCTTGGCGGAGACCGCCGTGATGCGCGAGGGAACGATCTTGCCCCGCTCGGAGATGTAGCGCTGAAGAAGCTTCACGTCCTTGTAGTCGATCTTGGGCGCGTTGGCGCCGGAGAACGGACAGGTCTTGCGGCGGCGGAAGAACGGACGCCGTGCGAGAGGGGGTTGCTGGCTCATGCTGCGGCTCCTTCGCCTTCGGCGGCCTCATCTTCGCGCGGTCTGCGCTCGCGGCCTTCTTCGCGGCCGGCTTCGCGCTCGCGTTTGCGGCTGGAGTTGGATTGCTCGAACGCTTCTACGCGGACCGTCAAGAAACGGAGCACGTCTTCATTGATCTTGAGCTGACGCTCGAGCTCCGAGATCGCTTTCGCGGGAGCATTGAGGTTGAGAAGCACGTAGTGACCTTTCCGGTTCTTCTTGATCCGGAAGGCAAGCGTCCGCAAACCCCAGTATTCCTGTTTCTCGACTTTTCCGCCTTCGTTCTCGACGATGGTCTTGAGATGCGTGGCGAGCGCATCGACCGCTTGCGCGCTGATGTCCTGGCGCGCAATCAGCATATGCTCGTACAGAGCCATGATGTGCACCTTTCCTTTTGGATGCGGCACGTGGCAACCGAAGGTGAGGCTGCCTGGCGTCGGTTCGCGAAAGCGCCGGACCATCCGGCATACCCTCTCAAGGGCTCTCGCGACCGCATCCTTACCTAAGGCCGCGGGGTATAGCGGAAGGACTCGTCCGGAGCAACATCCGGCCTATATCGGCAAAAACAAAGGGCGCCGCATTCACGCGACGCCCTTGGTTTGCGGCTAGGGGCACATGGCCTCGAAGCCGACCGGCCCGGCGGGCGGGCCCGTCCTCTTGACTACACCTCAAGTCGAGGCGAGCCGTGTTTACTATCGGCTCGAAGCGTTCATCGGTCAACGGCCCGGCATAAAATGTGATAACAGCACGGCGCTGCGATTGGCAGCGTGTGGGGCGAATGCATGCTGGAACAGAAAGACGTATTCGCAAAAGCCGCGCGGCGGCTCATCCCGCTCATGGTCGCGCTCTATACCGTCGCCTTCCTCGACCGAGTCAATCTCAGCTTCGCCGCGCTGACCATGACCAAGGATCTCTCCTTCACGCCCGAGATCTACGGTTGGGGCGCAAGTATCTTCTTCTGGGGCTATTTCCTTTTCGAAGTCCCGAGCAATGTCGTACTCACCCGCGTCGGCGCGCGTCGCTGGATCTGCCGCATCATGGCGACTTGGTCGGCGATTTCGGGCGCGACTGCCTTCGTGCAGGGGCCGACCAGTTTTTATGTCCTGCGATTTCTGCTTGGTCTCGCCGAGGCGGGCTTCGCGCCGGGCATGATTTTCTATTTATCGCTGTGGTTTCCGGCAACCCTGCGCGCGCGATATGCGGCGACCTACTTCCTCGCCATTCCACTAACCAGTGTCATCGGGGGACCGTTGTCGACCCTCATTCTGGAGCTGAATGGATTCCTCGGGCTGCACGGCTGGCAATGGTTGTTCCTGATCGAAGCCCTGCCTGCGCTCGTCCTGGGGATCGTCGTGTTTCTCGTTCTGCCCGACGGTCCTCAAGACGCACCCTGGCTGAACGAAGACGAACGCTCGGCGATCGCTATGACGCTCGCGTCCGAAAAGGGGCCTGCGCATGATCACATCCGCGACGTCTGGGCCTCGCTGGCGGATGCGCGCGTGCTCCTCCTCTGTGCCGTCTATTTCGCCATCGTCGTCGGCCTCTACGGCATCACCTATTGGCTTCCTCAGATGCTGCACACCATAGGGTTTTCGAACGCGCAGACGGGATTGATCATAGTCGCGCCTTATACGTTCGCGGCGGGCGCGATGATGTTGTGGGGCCGGCACAGTGACATCAACGGCGAGCGGATTTGGCACGTTGCGCTCGCGGCTCTCGTGAGTGCGCTCGCTTTCGCGCTGAGCGCGGTCTCGCAGTCGCCGCTCGTCATGCTCGTCGCGCTCTCGGTTGCGGCCATAGGCATTTGCGCCACGCTCGCGCCCTTCTGGGCGATGCCGCCTTTGTTTCTCACCGGCACCGGGGCCGCAGCCGGCATCGCGCTTATCAACGCCGTCGGCAATCTCGGAGGCGCGCTTGGCCCCAATCTCGTAGCGTGGGTGCTTCAGGAGACGGGAAGCTATGCCGGCGGGATGGCGATGCTTTCGTTCTCGCTGGTCGCCGGTGCCGGTCTGGTCCTTGCGATGGGCCGCTTCAGACGACTTGCTCTTGCCGCCTCATGAACAGTAGCCCGCGGGCTGCAAACGCAATAACACGAGGTCCTGCCGCAACTGCACCGCGAGCTCGTTTAGCCGGCCGGCGAAGTGATGATGAAGATGAGGATGTTTGCGGACCGCTTCGGCAATCGAATCAAGTTCGTCTGCGATGCCCGTGTAGTAGCTCGACGGCACGCCGTTCCTTCGCTTTGCCATTCGTGACGCCCCCTTCTGTACCCTAATCGCTGGCATAAATCGGGAACGCCCGCTTTGAGCTAAGTCAAAGCCTTAGTCGTTTTCCTCCTCTTCGAAGAAGAACCGTATCGATTCGGCGAATTGAACGAAAAACGCGAACAAGTTCCAAGAAATCGCCAGCATCAGAACGCCTCCCGAGGGTGGAAAGGGCCAGCCAGCGGCGTTCAACAAGAGAGCGATGTTGATCAGGACGCCGAGCGTCATATGGACCTTGACGCGCGCCTCTATCGCGCGGGATGTCGCTTGGCGCCACTGCCGGGGAACAAGCGAGATGAGCGCGATCGATTGCACGGCGACGAAGGTGCTGGTGATCTGCCAGGTCGATCTTTCGTCAAGGCCGAGACCGAACAGGAGAGGTCCGAGCATAGCGTTGACCGCAGTGACCATGCCGGACTGGACATAGGAGCGCGCGACCCAGAGATGGAATGGTCCCATGCCCGCGCCCCGCATCTGGCGCACGGCTACGAGCAGCGCCGCGAACCCGGAAAACGTGATTCCAACCTGCGCCAATGTGTAGAAGTAACCCGCCCCCGGTAAATCCATGTCGCCCCCCGCATCCCTTCCGGTGTGCTCACCGCCATCTTGCGCCAGGGGCGATCCCAATTTAAGGGGCTATAAAAAAGGGTGTTCCGTTGAGAGCTTTCATTTTTCCCGGACAGGGGAGCCAGGCCGTCGGCATGGGGAGGGCTTTGGCCGAGGCCTTTGCTCCCGCACGCGAGACCTTCGAGGAAGTCGATGACGTGCTCTCCCAGCGGCTGTCGCGGCTGATGTGGGAAGGGCCCGAATCGGAGCTCGTCCTCACCGAGAACGCGCAGCCGGCGATCATGACGCTTTCCTTGGCGATCGTTCGCACATTGCAAAAGGACGCCGGACTGGACTTGAGCAGGCATGCCCGCCTTGTCGCCGGCCACTCGCTCGGAGAGTATTCGGCGCTCTGTGCCGCGGGCGCGTTCGGGTTGGCCGAAACGGCGCGGCTCGTGAAGATCAGAGGCAAAGCCATG
Source organism: Micropepsaceae bacterium (assembly GCA_035632215.1). GTDB lineage: Bacteria > Pseudomonadota > Alphaproteobacteria > Micropepsales > Micropepsaceae > CAIYRG01. The sequence continues at coordinate 19,592 of DASQHF010000173.1, forward strand.
CAGGCGGCGGTTCCCGTAGGTCACGGGGCCATGAGCGCGCTCATCGGAATCGAGATCGACGGGGCCGAAGCTGCCGTCAAGGAAGCTTCCAGTGCGGGCATCGTCGTCGTGGCCAACGACAACGCGCCGGGACAGATCGTAATTTCGGGCGCCAAAGCTGCGGTGGAAAAGGCCGGCGAGATAGCGAAGACAAAGGGCGCCAAGCGCGTCATCCCGCTTGCCGTCAGCACCCCCAATCATTCACCCCTGCTCAGACCGGCGGGCGAGCGCATGCACGACGCATTGGCCGAAGTCACCATTCGGCCGCCGGTCGTGCCGGCGATTTCGAACGTGACGGCCTCGGAAATTGCCGAACCCGAAATGATTCGCCGTTTGCTGGTCGAGCAGATAACCGCCCGCGTGCGCTGGCGCGAGTCGGTGGCATCCTTTCGCCCGCTCGGCGCGGCGATGACCGTGGAAGTGGCCGGCAACAAGGTGCTTACCGGCATGGTGCGGCGGATCGACAAGGACCTTGAACCCGTGACCCTCGACTCAGCCGCCGAGATCGAGGCGTTTGCGAAAACGCTATAGGCCGCCAATGTTCGACCTTTCTCATAAGACTGCGCTCGTCACTGGAGCATCCGGAGGAATCGGCGGTGCCATCGCAAAGGCTCTACACGGCCAGGGCGCGCGCGTCGTGCTCTCCGGTACGCGGGCAGACGTGCTCGAAGCGTTGAGGTTGGAGCTCGGAGACCGCGCGCATGTCGTGGTCTGCAATCTTGCTGTCCCCGCCGAGATCGACGAGCTCTTGAAGCGGGCTGAGGCCGCAGCCGGTGCACCCGTAGACATTCTCGTCAACAATGCGGGAATTACCCGCGACAACATCATGATGCGTATGAGCAATGATGAATGGACTCAGGTGCTCGACGTCAATCTCACGGCGGCGTTCAAGCTGTCGCGGGGTGCGCTCCGAAACATGGTCAAGAAGCGCTGGGGCCGCATCGTCAACATTACCTCGGTCGTCGGCGTCACTGGAAATCCCGGCCAAGGCAATTACGCGGCGGCCAAGGCAGGGCTTATCGGCATGTCGAAAGCGCTTGCAGCCGAAATCGCCTCGCGCAACATCACGGTCAACTGTGTTGCACCCGGGTTCATTGCGAGCGCTATGACGGATAAGCTCACCGAGCAGCAGAAGACTCTCATTCTGTCGCGTATTCCCTCCGGACGGCTGGGACAGGGGGCCGAGGTGGCTGCCGCCGTGGTCTATCTCGCGAGCGAAGAAGCGGCCTATGTCACGGGCCAAACGATACACGTCAACGGCGGTATGGCGATGGTCTAACGCTTTGGGGTGGAAGGAAGAATTGAAAAATTGGCGGTTCGAAGAAGTTTATGATACCAAGCGCGACTTTCCGCCACGGCTGGGCGAAGCGCGAGCCCTCTCCGCATCGTTTCCTGAAAGTCGTGGTAGAACGATTCGTGTCAGAACAAGAGGCTAAGAGCATATGAGCGACGTCGCGGAGCGCGTGAAGAAGATCGTAGTCGAGCATCTGAACGTGGATGCCGAGAAGGTAACCGACAATGCGAGCTTCATCGAAGACCTCGGCGCCGACAGCCTGGACACGGTCGAACTCGTGATGGCATTCGAAGAAGAGTTCGGAATCGAAATCCCCGACGATGCGGCGGAATCGATCGTGACAGTGGGTGATGCCGTAAAGTTCATCGACAAGGCCCAAAGCTGAGTCCGCCGAGCGTTCTTTCGTCGGTTCTGCTCCGGCGCACATGATCGGAATGCGTCGTGTTGTCATCACCGGAATGGGGTTGGTCACGCCGCTTGCCTGCGGCGTGGAGGAGACTTGGTCGCGCCTTTTGGCGGGCAAGTCGGGTGCCGGTCCGATCACCAAATTCAAGGTCGACGACCTTCCTTGCCGCATCGCTTGCGATGTGCCCAGGGGCGACGGCTCCAATGGCAGCTTCAATGCCGATCAATGGGTCGATCCCAAAGACCAGCGCCGCGTCGACGACTTCATCACTTATGCCATCACAGCCTCCGTTCAAGCCGTAAAAGACTCTGGCTACGAGGCGAAGACCGAGGAAGATCATGAACGTGCCGGCGTGCTCATCGGATCGGGAATCGGCGGGCTTGAGGGCATCGAGAACACGTCTATCCTCTTGCACGAGAAAGGGCCGAGGAAGGTCTCGCCGTTCTTCATTCCGGGCCGGTTGATCAATCTTACCTCCGGTTACGTCTCGATTCGCTTCGGCTACAAGGGCCCCAACGTGTCGGTGGTCACAGCATGCTCTACCGGGGCCCATGCCATCGGCGACGCGGCGCGACTGATCGCGCTCGATGATGCCGACGTGATGCTCGCGGGCGGGGCGGAGTCGGCGATCTGCCGTATTGGCATCGCAGGCTTTGCTGCCTGTCGTGCCCTCTCTACGGGTTTCAACGACACGCCGGAGAAGGGCTCGCGGCCCTACGACAAGGACCGCGACGGATTCGTCATGGGCGCGGGAGCCGGCGTTGTGGTGCTCGAGGAGTATGAGCACGCCAAAGCGCGCGGCGCGAAAATTTATGCCGAGGTCAGGGGCTACGGCCTATCGGGCGATGCGCACCACATTACCGCGCCGGCCGAGGACGGCAATGGCGGCTATCGATCCATGCAGATGGCGTTGAAGCGCGCCGGACTCGCCCCGGCCGACATCGATTACATCAACGCCCATGGCACATCGACGCCCTTGGGAGACGAGATCGAGCTTCGTTCGGTGGAGCGGCTATTCGGGAATGCAGCGGGCAAGGTCGCCATGTCCTCGACGAAATCGTCCATTGGCCACCTCTTGGGGGCGGCGGGCGCAGTAGAGGCGATCTTCTGCGCGCTTTCCATCCGCGATCAAATCGTCCCGCCGACGCTCAATCTCGACAATCCATCGATTCAGACGGAGATCGACCTCGTTCCTCACCGGGCGAGGAAAAAATCCGTGGCTGCCGCGTTGTCCAATTCCTTCGGCTTCGGCGGCACCAATGCGACCTTGATATTGACCGCTTTGAATGCGGCATGATTCTCCTTAGTTTGATCTTGCTCTAGCTGCCGGTGACGCCCGGATGCGTAAGCTTGTCCTCCTCGCGGTTTTGCTCTTGGTGGCGGCGAGCGTCATCGCGGGAGCGCTCCGCTGGGAAGAGAATAATTTTACCGCTGTCGGCCCCGCTGCTTCGGAAAGGGTCGTCGTGATTGCGACCGGTAGCAGCGTGCGGACGGTCGCCGATGCGCTCGCAGCCAACGGCGTCGTTTCGAATGCGCTCCTGTTCCGCTTAGGCGTCCTGCGGCGTGGCAAGGCAGCTGCGCTGAAGGCCGGCGAGTACGCCTTTCCTCCCCAAATCAGCATGGCTGATGCGATGGCCATGCTCGTCGAGCGCAAGGTGCTGCAGCACCGCATCACGATCGCCGAGGGACTGACGAGCGATGCGGCTGTCGCGCTGGTCGACGCCGATCCCGTGCTTGTCGGGGCATCGACGGTCGCACCCGAAGGCAGCTTGTTGCCCGAGACCTACCTCTTTGAGCGCGGCACGACGCGTGCTGAGATTCTCGCACGCATGCACAAGGCACAACAGGATCTCGTCCTCGAGCTATGGGCGAAGCGCAAACAGGGGCTTCCCTTTGCAAGCGCTGAGGATGCGCTCAAGCTTGCTTCGATCGTGGAGAAGGAAACCGGTGTTGCGGCGGAGCGCCCGCGCGTTGCGGCGGTCTTCGTCAATCGCATCCGCATGCATATGCGGCTCGAATCGGACCCGACGATCATCTATGGGCTGACCAAAGGCACGCCGCTCGGTCATCCGCTCCGCCAAAGCGAGCTCGAGACGCCGAACCCGTACAGCACCTATCAAATCGACGGCCTGCCCCCGACGGCCATCTGCAATCCCGGAAAGGGTTCCATCGCGGCGGTGATGAACCCGCCGGATTCTGACGAGCTATTTTTCGTTGCCGACGGAAGCGGCGGGCATGTGTTCGCGAAGTCCATCGCGGAGCACCAGCGCAACGTCGCTCAGCTTCGCCGGCGCGAGCGCGAACAGAACGCCGCTGCGGCCGGCGCCAAGTAACGCGGCTTGCGCTAAGGTACGGTTCCGTGCCGAGATCGGTGCGCCCGATTCCGCTTAAGGGTTCGTCCGTGCCTCTGAACAGCATGACCGGATTCGCCGATTCGCGCGGCAGCCATGGCCGGCTTCGCTGGCGTTGGGAAGCCAAGAGCGTGAACGGGCGCGGTCTCGATTTACGGCTGCGGACGCCCATTGGCTACGAAGGCTTGGAATCCGGCGCTCGCACGCTCGCGGCGGAACGCTTCAAGCGCGGCTCGTTACAGGCGGTTTTGAGTGTCGCGACGGAAGACGAGCCCGGTGGCTTTCGCGTCGACGCGGCCGCTCTTGCCGACGCGGTCAAGATCGCGCGTCGCGTGGCCGAGGAAACCGGTCTGCCGCCCGCACGCGTCGATGGCCTCCTCGCGCTCAAAGGGGTCGTCGTTCAGGAAGAGACGGCCGCACTTGACGACGAAGCCCGCATGCGGCGCGACGCAGCGATGCTCGAAAGTCTGGCGGGCGCGTTCGACCTATTGACGCGGGCGCGTGCGAGCGAAGGCGCGAAGCTCGAAGCCGTCATCAATAAACAGATCGAAGAAGTCGAGTCCCTCACAGGCCAGGCGAGGGATCTTGCCTCGCAACAGCCCAGCTTGTTGCGCGATCGGATGATGACGCAGTTGAAGGACCTTCTGGCGCCCGGGACCAATCTTTCCGAAGACCGCATTGCCCAGGAAGTCGCGTTGCTCGCCGCACGCGCGGACTTGCGGGAGGAGCTCGACCGCCTCGCGGCACATTGCCAGGAGGCGCGCGTGCTCTTGGGCGGCACCGACCCCGCGGGCCGAAAGCTCGACTTTCTTGCTCAGGAATTCAATCGCGAGGCGAACACGCTCTGCTCCAAGTCGTCCGACATTCAGCTCACCCATGTCGGGCTGGCGTTAAAAGCGGTGATCGACCAGTTTCGCGAGCAGGTGCAGAACGTCGAATGAAGCCCGAGATTGCCCGGCGTGGTCTTATGCTCGTGCTTTCTTCGCCCTCGGGTGCCGGCAAGTCGACACTGTCTCGCCGCCTGTTGCAGGCGGACCAACGGATTTCAATGTCCGTCTCGGTCACGACTCGCCCAAAGCGACCAAACGAGTTGGACGGAAGGGACTATTTCTTCGTCAACCCTGAGCGCTTCGAGGAAATGGCACGCAAAGGCGAATTCCTCGAGCATGCGACGGTGTTCGGTAACCGCTACGGCACGCCAAAAGCGGCTGTAGACAAGCTGCTCGCCTTGGGGCGGGACGTGCTCTTCGATATCGATTGGCAGGGCGCCCAGGAATTGGCCCAGAAGACCAAAGATGACCTCGTCCGGGTGTTTGTTTTTCCGCCCTCGCGGGCTGAACTTGAACGTCGCCTGAAAGAACGCGCTGAGGACAGTGCGGAAGTGGTCGCGCGAAGGATGAGGGAGGCCAATAATGAAATCAGCCGCTGGTCGGACTATGATTATGTCATTATCAATGACGATATGGAAAAGGCGCTGATGCAACTTCAGGCCATTCTTACCGCCGAACGCGTCAAGCGGCAGAGGCAGACGGGCTTGGTGGAATTCGTGCGGCGTCTGATCGAGGTAGAGCGAGGGGATAAGGCATGAGCATCAAAATTTCGCTCGCGCTGTTCGCGCTTGCCGGTGCTCTTTGCCTCGAGCTGGGAACGCCGGCGGCGGCACTCGACAATGACTGCGACGGTACTCCCTCGGGTGCAGTGATGACGCTGCCGGCCCCGTTGAGCAAGTGGGGACGGGTATCCTGTACGCCGTTCGGACATGTGCTGGCGAGCCACGAGGGCTGGGCCTGGGTGCAGCCCGACGGATCGCAGACCGTGCTCGTTCCCTCGCAGCGCGTCGCGAATCCGCGCCCCGTGGGCAATAGCTCCTATTTCACCAAGATCGAAATGAAGCGCATCACCGGCGAGGAATTCGCCGAGGCCTACCACGTGTTCCACGACGGGCTCGACGACAAGGAGCCTTTGCCCGACGGCTACCGCGTTGATCTCGAGACAGCTTCGGGAAAGTCGCTGCGCATGTATTTCTTCGACTACGACACCTATGCCTGGGCGATCGAATGCGGCGACAATGATTGCGACCCCCACTCGCGCTTTGCGATCCTAGACAAAGAACACAGGCCGCAGCTTCGCCAGCCGTCGATTTAGGCGGAATAAAGGCGTTCAACGTTTCGGGAAATCAATGGGTTGCGCCGCGAGGGCGGATCCTTTTTTGCAGCTATTGGCGCCGTGACACGTTTAGTCACCGAGGGTCTCATCGAAATCGGTTGATGAGGCTTTAGGATGACGGAGGCTACGATGGCCGTCAAAAGGTTTGCCGCCGCACTTAGCGGCCTCATGCTCGCGTTTGGCTTCGCCGACGCGCGTGCCGACCAGAACGTCGAATTCAAAGCCGGCGAGTGCTCCGGATCGCCCGATGCAGCCGTGATGAAGCTTCCGTTTCCATTGAGCAAATGGGGCCAGGTGCAGTGCACGAAGTATGGGCATGTGCTTGCGAGCCAGAATGGCTGGCTATGGATTTTGCCCGCGGCAGGTCCGGTGCTCGTGCCTTCCCAGGTGACCATGGGCGACCCCAAAGAGCTGGGGAACGATTCCTACTTCACCAAGATCGAGATCACGCAGGTGAAGGGCGATGAATTCGTAAATACGTATCAGACGCTCATGACCAATCTCGACAAGGATGAAGTGAAGCCTGATGGTTATCGCGTCGACATCAGCACAAACAGCGGCGAGACTTTGAAGATCTATTTCTTCGACTACGACACCTATGCCTGGGGCATGGATTGCAGCAGCAGCTGCGACACCGATTCGCGGTTCATCCTCCTGGACAAGAACCACAAGCCAGAGCCCCGGCACGCGTCGATCTGAGCAAGAGCGATCGCCCCAAAAACGGACATGCCGGGCTATCCGTAGAACTACATAGCCCGGCATAAAGTTTGAATTAACCGGAATAGGCGGAACCTGCTCACGGCGCTTCAGGGAAATCCCCATGCGCCAAAGGGGCGGGGAGGGTGATCATGTCCAAGACGAGACTTGCGCTTTTCTTCTGTGCTCTTACGGTCGCTGCGAGTTTCGGCGCCGCTTCACTGAGGGCTGCATCCGAGAATGATTGCAGCGGGACGCCGTCGGAGGCAGTGATGAGGCTTCCGGCCCCGTTGAACAAATGGGGCAGGATCGTCTGCACACCCTTTGGGCATGTGCTTTCAAGTCACGCAGGTTGGGCCTGGATTCACCCCAAGGCACAGCAGCCAGTCTTCGTGCCGGCGCAAATGGTCGACCACGATCCGCTCCCCATGGGCAACGCGATGTTCTTCACCAAGATCGAGCTCTCGAAGACCGATGGAGACGAATTCGCCCATGTCTTCGACATTTTCCACGAAGGGCTCGACGAGCTCAACGTCACCCCGGACATTTACCGGGCGCAATTCACGTCGGTTTCTGGCGACCAGACGGAACTTTATTTCCTCGATTTCGGTGCCTACGCTTGGGGCATGTGGTGTCCTGAAGGCTCCTGCGACGCCGACACGCGGTTCATCATCGTGAGCAAGACACACGATGCGAAAGAAGGATCGGTCTGAGGCTTCAGTTCGAGACGATGAGTCGATATCCCGCCTCGAGCTCGTTCAAAGACATCAGATGAGCGTTACGGGATTCCCATATTCCCATATCAAGATCGTGCTTCAGTCTGTCGAGCCCTGCGTCCAAACCGTCGAGGTTTGAAAACACGGAGATCCCGCTCCTGATGCCGGGATCAAGATACGCGCGCGGTCTTGCCCAGTAGGCGTGCAGAAATCCGTCCGTGCAATCGCAAGGGACAGTAACAGGCATAATCTTCACGTCATCCAACAATTCGCGGTAGCGGTGGATGCGCAAGCAATACGCTCTGCCCAGTTCGTTGATTTGAGGAAAATAGTCGCGGGTCAGCCACGTGCCGAGATGCTCGGGATCCCAGGTTAGGATCACGCGCCGCTTAGCTACGCGAGCGAGTTCGCGCAGCCCGTCTGCCTGATCTGGCCAATGGTGAACTGTGAACATAGCCAACGCGGCATCGAACGTGTTGTCGCGAAAAGGGAGATCCATGGCTGAAGCCCGAACCACTGGGGCGGCGTCAGCGGGCCGCTGCCGAATCATCGTTTTCGACGGTTCAACCGCCACTACATCGCAATCGGGAGGCTCGTAGGATCCGGTTCCCGCGCCGACGTTGACAATCCGTTTCGCGTCGCCGATCGCTTCGCGGATTGCGGCTGCAATTCGTGGATCCGGTTTGCGGAATTTCGCATAGGAGGTTCCAATTCTGTCGTAGAGCTCGAGCGCCATTAGGCGCGCATGTTCGCATAGGCTCTAGCCAACGCGCAAAATTGTGCGAGGTCCAGCTCCTCGGGGCGCGCTGTACCCTTAATGCCGGCGCGTTCGAGAAGCTCGTCCGATTTCGGCGTCAACCGTTTCAGGCTACCGCGCAGCATCTTGCGCCTTTGCCCGAACGCGGCCGCGGTGACGGCCTCGAGCATGCGCAATTCGGCGTCACAGCGCGGCGTGGCAAGCGGCTCGATGCGCAGCACGGCCGCAGTCACATTGGGCGGCGGAACGAAGGCGCGTGGCGAGATATCGAACAGAATCTTCGCGGTCGCTCGCCATTGCGCGAGCACCGAGAGCCGCCCATAGGCTTCGTCCCCAGCCTTGGCACAGACACGGTCCGCAACCTCGCGCTGAAACATGAGCGTCAAATCCGCCCACCACGGTGGCCAGGACGAAGTCAACCATTTGATGAGCAGATTGGTACCGACGTTGAACGGAAGATTCGCCACCACCGACACGGGTGGCGGCATGTCGTGACCGGCGAGCACGGCACGCTCGTCGACCTCGAGCGCATCCGCGGCGACAACCTCAAGACGCCCGGAGACCGCAGCGATCTCGCCAAGAACAGGCAGGCACCGCTCATCGCGTTCCACTGCGAGCACGCGCCTTGCTCCTTCGGCGATGAGTGCACGCGTGAGCCCGCCCGGGCCAGGGCCGACCTCGTACACGTCCTTTCCCGCGATCTTTGCTTCGCGCGCGATGCGCCGGGTCAGATTGAGATCAAGAATGAAATTCTGGCCGAGATTCTTGCGCGCACTCAAGCCGTGGGCGGCGATGACCTCTCTGAGCGGCGGCAGGCCGTCAATGCCGCTCACAAACCGCGCCTGTCGGCGATTTCGGCAGCCATGGCGATCGCCGCCATCATGCTTTTTTCATTGGCGATGCCGCGGCCGGCGAGATCGAGCCCAGTGCCGTGATCGGGCGAGGTGCGCACGATGGGAAGCCCCAGAGTGACATTGACGCCGCTCCAGAAAGCCAGCGTCTTGATCGGGATCAGGGCCTGATCATGGTACATGCAGAGCGCCGCATCGTAAGTCCTGCGAGCTTCGTCATGGAACATGGTGTCGGCGGGAAGCGGCCCCTGCACATCGTGCCCGCAGCTACACAGCTGCGCCACAGCCGGCGCGAGGATGTCCGCATCTTCGCGACCCATCGTGCCGGCTTCGCCCGCGTGCGGGTTCAAGCCCGCGATCGCGAGCCGCGGGCGCGAGCAGCCAAAGTCGCCGATGAGCGCATCAAGCACGATCTTCGCCGTATCCGCGATCGCACTCGGATTCAGATGGCGGAACACATCGCTCAACGGGATATGGATCGTGAACGGCACGACGCGCAGCGGCGGCGTGATCTCGGAGGACGCGAGCATCATCACCGCATGCTTCGCGCCGCTTAGATGCGCGAGATATTCCGTATGTCCGGGAAATCCGAATCCCGATTGGGTGAGCACCGACTTCTGGATCGGCGCGGTGACGAGCGCTGCCGCCTCCTTCCGCTCGCAGGCGCGTACGCCTTGCTCGACCGCCGCGATCACGCCAGGTGCGTTTCGTGCGGCAGGACGGCCGGGGTCGGCTTCACAGGCGTAACCTGTTTCGACGATGGCAGGCGAGAGCGATCTCTTATCGATTCCGGAGATCGCCGCCGCGCGCTCGAACGCTTCCGCGCTGCCGATCAAACGAAGTGGGCGGCCGGCGATCCGGCCGCCCAAGGCCGCGAAGGCCTTGACCGCAACCTCAGGTCCAATACCCGACGGTTCGCCCTGGCTTATGACGATGGGACGCGTTCCGCCCTCATCGCGTTTCGACAACGGCGTCCCGCCTCAAGTCGCGCAGATAGCTCTTCGCGAGCACCGACATTTGCTGGACAAAGAGCTCCTGCTGCAATTCGTCGCGCGTCGGCAATTTGAACGCCACGAGCTTCTGCGGCAATGGAGGATCGCAGCGCATGATGATCTCGAGTCCCGCAGGCGAGAAGAAGGGCGGCGCAACTTCGCCGGGCCCGGTCTTGCTCAGCGCGTCTCGAACATCCTGCGACAGATCCTTGGGATTCACCTCGCCGAGCGGCGTATAAAGTGTGCCGGTGAGCTGCATCTGGACCATGGGAAGGTCGGCACAGCTTCGCGCGGTCCGGCGGACATTGTTGGCCAAATTCAAAGCACGCTGTTTGATCTCCTCGGTGACATTCGTCGGGAGCGGAATCAGCAATCGATCGAGTTTGACTGGAGCATCCGGATCAGTCGGCATCGGTGTCGGGTCATCGGCGATCATGGTTCCGATGGGCTCGCGCCGGTCGCGGAGCTGGAGGATGTAATAGCCGCCCTCGGAGCGAATAGGCGGCGTTGTGTCGCCTGGCCGCATCTGCGCCAGGGCGCGATCCAAGTCTTCCGCGAGCTGGCCCTGTATGACCCAGCCAATGTCCCCGCCATCTGCCGCCGAGGGAGATTGGCTGAACTGGCTCGCGACCGCGCGGAAGGGCGCCCCCAAAGTCAATTGTTGCGCCATCTGTTGGGCACTCGTGCGGACGTTCATGTCGTCTTCGGGCTTGTCGACCGCGATGAAGATCTCGGATACCAGGAACTGCGGCCTGTCGGCACCCTTGCGCAAACGATCCATGGCCTCATTGATCTGCTGATCGTTGATCAGGATGTCGGTGCCATACCGGGCCGTGACGAGGCGCTGCCAAATCAATTGCGCCGCGACCTGCTGGCGGAAGGTTTCGGCCTTCACGCCTGCGCGCGTGATCGTGGTCATGATCTGATCGGATGTCACATGGTTGTCGTCGGCGATGTTCTGGATCGCCTTGTCGACGTCGGCCTTGGTAACCGTAACCTTGTGCTTTGTTGCCTCCTGGAGCTCCAAGACCTCGTCTTCCATTGAGCGCAAGACTTGCTGCCGGATTTCCGCAATCGTGTCTTTGGTCAGCTGTGTACCCGACGTGGCGGCAAAGAGCGCAACCCGCTGATCGAGATCGTAGTCCGAGATCACGAAGTCGTTGACGATGGCGACCACGCCTTGGCTGATCGTCGCAGGCCCCGTGATCACCACGCCTTCTGGCTTCGGCGGAGTTCCAGGCAGCGGGCTTTGGGGTGGTGTAGAAACCGGGGCCGCTGGAACAGCCTCGGTCGGGGGCGCAGCTGCGGCTGGTGGCGCGGGCATGGTCGCGGCTTCGGGGGCTTGCGCTTCAGGAACCACGGGAGCGGGCACAGTCACCGAGATCGGCTCAGGATTTGCCGCCTGCGCGACCGGAACTCCGGCCGGAACCGGAGCAGGGGCGGGAGCTTGAGCGCCCGCCGCGGCTGGCAGCGCCAAAAGCGAAAGGGCGAGAATTCTTGGAAAAGCCAAGCGATGCGACACTACTGATCTCCCCATGCGACTCAAGCGCGGCATCATGCCCCCGCGGCTCGGGCCTCCCCACGCTCTCCCTCAAACCTGCAATCTACGCATTTTGCCCGCCGCTTCAAGCGCTTGAAGCGCGAGCTGTCAGCCCCCCGTGAGGCCAGTCTTCAAGCCCAGCCTGAAAATAACCGCAGAGGCCGGCTTCAAGTTCAGCGTCGCAGTGTCGCGGCGATGGAAACCGAGCTGGACGACGAAGCACTCGTCCTCGTAGCGGATGCCGAGGGCACTCTCCAACATCGTGCTCTTGGCGAGATCTCGGCGGGCTTCGCCGAACAGTGCCCAGTTCTCGTACACAAAAACGGTTGCCGCGATGTTGACCTGTTCCTGTTCGCCTAGCGCAGGATCAGTCGCGCTCGGCGGCAGCTTCAAATAGCTTAGATCGACCGATGAGCGTCCAAGCCTCGCCCGCAAGTTGACTTCGTTGCGGCGGATGCTGCCGTTCTCCGGATCGACGTTGAATTGGTCGGTCAATGAGATGTTGGGGAATTCGGCCTTGAGCTGACCGACGATATCGGATCGCCGCCCGCCGAGACCTGAACCCGGCGCAAAGTTAGGGTCGGGCAGGAGACGAAAGTCCTCGCCGAGGGTAGCCTCGAGTGAGCCGTTGGGAAGAAGCGCCGTTGCGCGAAACCCTGCGTTCGACCTCATGCCGCCCGCCCAGAGGTCAAGGCCTGGCGAGGGATTTGGACTGAAGAGATCGGTGAGGTCGAATTCGACGCTGGTGCTGTCCTCGTTGGGAAGCCCGCGCGGATTCCCGCCTGCGGTCGCCGCGATCAACTGCACGATCGGCTCGAGCACCAGGGAGCTGTTCGGCATGTCGAGGGGCCGGACGAATGGCCAGCGCCATTCCAGCATTCCAAGACCGAGGCCGCGTCCGATCGTCTCGGTGTCCTTCGGCGCCGTGGGCACGTCGAAAGTCGCATCGGTGATATGGTAGAGATCGCCGCGCAGGAATCCTTCCAGCGTGAACACTTCTCCGTCGCTGCTCGTGAAAGGGCGTCGCCAATCGGCGCTTGTGGAGGCACGGTACATATCGGTGCCTTCGTCACGCGAGAGCGCGAGCGCGCTCGCATCGACTCGCAAGCGTCCGCCGACGATCTTGTCCTCGGGAATGTAGGTGTATTCCGCGAACGGCAATGCGAGCGGAATCTGCGCCGTGACGTCGGTCGCGCGCAGGCTCTGAAAGAAATAGCCGGTCAACGCCGCGCGACTGCGCCCGTCGACCGAGTCCGTGAACAGATCGTTGGTCAGGCGGTCGGCATAGGAAAGCTCGTAGCGCTGCAGATACGTCTTGTTGGACGTCAATTGAACGTCGAAGCCCGTCCGCCAACTGTCGGTAATGGGGATGCGTCCCGATCCGAACAGGCTGCTCATCCAAATGCTCTGGCCGGGCTTCCCGCTCGCCCCCGCATCGTATCCTGTGGTTCCCTGGAGCCACATGCCACCGTCGTTCGACCACCGCTCCCGGTATTCGGTTTGCAGCACGGTGCCGGCCTTCTGCGTGAAAAAAGGATCGATCGTCAGATCGCGCGAAGGGCCGAGCGAGATGTAATAGGGAACCTTGAGGAAGGTGCCCAAATAACCCGATGAGCCGATATCCGGCAGCAGAAATCCGCTCTTGTGCCTTACCGTCGGATCGGCTTCCGAGAAGTAGGGTAGATAGAAAACGGGCACGCCGAAGAACTGGAATTCCGCATCTTCGAAATAGAGCTCTTTTTCGAGCTGGTCGTGAATCACGCGCGAGGCTCGCACCTGCCAAAGGGGCATGCGCTCGCCTTCCTCTTCGCAGATCGCGCAAGGCGTGAAGACCGCGGCGCGCGCGATGGTGTAGCGGCCCTCGCGCCTCTCGCCCGATGCCGCCGCAAGCCGCCCGTTCTCGCCGATGAGCGCCGCAAGCCCTTGGATGACGCCGTCGCGCAAGTCGCGGCTCAGCTCGACGCGGTCGGCGAACGCGACGTTGCCCGAAGCGTCCTGGAGACTCACATTGCCCGAGGCGCTCACCTGATCGGTGGCCTGATTGTAGGTGACTTCGTCGGCTCTCAAGGTCCGTTGGTCGTCGACGATCTCGACATGACCTTTCGCGGTCACGATGCGCCCTTGCGAATCGTAGGTGATTTCGTCCGCCTGCAAGAGAATCTGACCGGGTGGCGCGACGGCCGATGCGGCGTGCGCCCCGCAAATAGAGGCTAGCCCCCCCAATGTCGCCGCGATCGCGAAAACACAGGCGCGCCGGGCATCAATGGGGGGACGAACAAAAGTCCCCCGCCCGTGCTTCACCCATCCTCCTCATGAAACAAGAGTGTCATCCCCAACAACGTCGCCGCTGCTGCTGGAGCGATCGCGGCGAGTGGCGTCGGCAATATCCCCGATTGTCCGAGCGCCTGCGTCACATTGCCAAGGAAATAAACCAGAAATCCACTCAATGCCGCGGCGAGCACAAGCTGCGGCATGCCGCCGAGCCGCGCCAGCCTGAAGGAGAAGCTCGCGGCCATGAACACCATTGCCGAGAAGAGGAGGGGCAACGCAAGCAGCGAATACCAATAGAGCCGATGGCGAAGGGCGGAGAAGCCCGCGCCTTCGGCATTGGCGATGAAGCGCGGCAGATCCCAGAACGAGATTGTGTCCGGCGAGGCGAAGCTTTCCTGAATCTGAGAGGGGGTGAGCTCGGTCGGAAGATCGTATGTATCGCGATGCTGCGGTTGTCCGTCGACCCCGCTCACCCAGGTGTCGGTCAAGTGCCAATGGCCTTCTTGGAGATCGGCGGCTTGCGCGTCGATCCGTCCGGCGAAACGATCGAGACCCTGATAGGTGAGCACGATGACGTCCTCGAGGTGGACGCCCTGATCGGCAGCGCGGAGCGCGTGCACGACCGATTGATGTTCGGCATCACCTTGGCGCAGCCACAGCCCGGTCGAGGACACGGCGAGCTGCGAGGCCTCGCCGCGGATGTAGCGCGCCTCGAGCTTCGCGTATTGCGCGAGGAACGCCGAAGCCATCGGGTTGTAGACAGTCATCGTCAGGATGCCGAGCCCGACGGCGACGAAGAGAGAAGGCGTGATGAACTGCCATGCAGAAACACCGGCTGCGCGCGTCGCCACCAGCTCGTGATTCCGCGACATGCGCGAGAAGGCGAAGATCGCGCCAAGCAGTACCGCGAAGGGGAGAAGCTTCTCGGTCAAATCGGGGAGCTTCAGCAAGCTCATGCTGATCACGACGTCGGGCGGTATGCCTCGCTCGGTGGTGCGCCCGAACATGTCAGCGAGATCGAGCGATAGGGCGAGTGCCGCGAAGGCCGCAAAAACGACGAAGACGGCGCCGAAGAATCGTCGCGCAAGGTAACCCATGAGTGTCATCGACCAACTCATGAGGGTACTCCGACCTCGCCCAAAGAGAATTTCGCGAAACGTGGCATCAGCGGAATATCCGCAAGCACGCAGATCGCGGCCACCGCGCCGAGCAGTGGAAGCGCGTAGAGCGAAATGGCGAGCGAGGGCGTGTGCGCGGCCAAGCCCTGCGCGCCGTAGCCGAGCAGCCTCAAGGTGCTGCCGAACAAGCCCGCTCCCGTCAGCCGCAATGCGTAGCTCGAGCGGGCCAAGCGGCCCTTGACGGTTGCGGCGAGCGCGATCAGCGCAAAGGCGAGGCAGTACAGCGGCGAGGAAAGACGATTATGGGCCTCGGCAAAGTAGATTCGCGCGGCTGCCGTGTTCGTCCCGGCAAATTTCGGGTCAAGCAGCTCCCAGAGATAGCGCTCGCTCGTGTCGCGCTCGGCCCGCTGAGGGCCCGCATATTGATCGAGGTCGAAGACATAGCGCTCGAATTTCAAAACCGAGAGACGGGCGGGCTGCTGCTCGCGCCGCTCGATCGTGCCGTTCAGCATGATCAGCCGCGCGCCTTCCTGCGACTGCACCAGCGTGCCTGCTTCGGCGAGATAAGTTACCGGCTGCTTCAAATCATGGTTGTCGTGGACCATGATCCCGCGGATCTGGCCGTCGGGCGAAAGCTCGCGGATGAAGACGGTGAGGCCCGAGCTCGGTGTCGTGAATGCTCCCTCGCGGAGGATCGCGGCCCCGATGTCGGCGCGGATGTCGAACACCTTGTCCTTCATCGTACGCTGACCCAAGGGCATCAGATAGAGACTGCACGTATAGGTGATCGCCATCGCGGCAAGAGCGGCGGCAAGGACTGGTAGCGCCAGCTGCAAGCGGCTGACGCCTGCCGACCACATCACGACGAGCTCGCTGTCGCTGTTGAGTTTGTTGAGCGCATAGAGAACGGCGGCGAAGAAGGCGATCGGAACGATGACCACGAGCACCGTCGGCAACATGAGAAGCGTGAGATAGGCAAAGATGCCCGCCGACTGGCCGCGATTGATCACCAAGTCGAGGAGCCGCAAGGCTTGCGTCATCCACACCACGATCGTCAGCAGCAGGGTGAACAGGAGCGTCGGGCCCAGCACCTGCCGCAGGACGTAGACGAAGAGGCTTCGCATGCGAATGAGGTAGCAGAAAAACGCTTCAACGTATCAGAAAAAAATGCGCGGGGCGCCGCTACTTCTGATATTTGATCCCGCTGAGCGCATTATCGAGAGAAGAGACTCCCATGCAGATTTCGTTCGTATCGCCCGGCTCGATCGGGCCCGGCTCCCTCGTAGTCGGCGTGCTCGAAGGCGGCACGCTCGCGCCAGCGGCAATCAAGGCGAACGAATCGAGCGGCGGCGCGCTCGAACGCGCGGTCAAGGTCGCCCGTTTCAAGGGGCAGGCCGGAAAGCTTCTCGACGTCGTGGCGCCCGCAGGCGTCGAAGCCTCGCGCATCATTCTTGCCGGCATCGGCAAGGGAGAGGCCTTCGATGGCGGCACCGCCGAACGGCTTGCGGCGTCGGTCATCGCCAAGCTCCTCGCCTCCGGCGACGAGACGATCACGTTCGCGATCGACCTGCCCAAGCGCTCCAAGCTCTCGGAAGGCGAGCTCGCAGCCCATGTTGCGCTCGGCGCGACGCTCCGCAGCTATCGTTTCGATCACTACCGCAAGGTAGCCGACGACGAAAAGGCGACAGTGAACGCTATAACGGTGCAGACGCGAGCCCGCGCTGCCGCATTGAAGGCATGGTCGCAGCTCTCGCCGGTGGCCGACGGTGTTTTCCTCGCCCGTGATCTCGTGAACGAGCCAGCAAATGTTCTTTATCCGGACGAATTCGCCAAACGCACGCTGGTGCTCAAGAAACTCGGCGTGAAGGTCGAGATTTTCGACATCGCCCAAATGAAGAAGCTCGGCATGAACGCGCTCCTTGGTGTGGGGCAGGGGAGCGTCCATGACTCGCGCATGGTCGTGATGCAGTGGGATGGGGCACGTCAGAAGAAGAAGGGCAAAGCCGAAGGCCCGCTTGCCTTCGTCGGCAAAGGAGTCTGCTTCGACTCTGGCGGCCTCTCGCTCAAGCCCGCGAACTCCATGATGGGGATGAAGGGCGACATGGGCGGGGCTGCGGCCGTCGTCGGCCTGATGCACGCGCTCGCCAAGCGCAAGGCGAAGGTGAATGCGGTGGGCCTCATCGGGCTCGTGGAGAACATGCCCGACGGCAAAGCGCAGCGGCCGAATGATATCGTCAAGACGATGTCCGGTCAGACGATCGAGATCCTCAACACGGACGCCGAAGGTCGTCTCGTGCTCGCCGATGTCCTTTGGTATGCGCAAGATCGCTTCAAGCCGCGCCTGATGATCAATCTCGCGACGCTCACGGGCGCGATCCTGGTCGCACTCGGCGCCGAGCATGCGGGCCTCTTCTCCAACAATCACGAGCTCGCCAACCGGCTGACGCAGGCCGGCTACAAGGAAGGGGAGGCAGTTTGGCGGCTGCCCTTATCGGAAGGATATGACCGGCTCGTCAAATCGAAGATCGCCGACATGAAGAACATCGGTGGGCCAAATGCCGGCTCGATCACCGCGGCGCAGATTCTTCAGCGCTTCGTCAACAACGTGCCTTGGGCGCATCTCGACATCGCCGGCGTCGCCTGGCAGGACAGCGAGCAGCGCCCGTTGATCCCGAGCTGGGGCACGGGCTGGGGCGTGCGGATTCTCAACCGCTTCGTCGCCGACTATTACGAGAAACAACCGGCCCGACATCGGCCATGACCGACGTGCTGTTCTATCATCTCGAACGCAAGTCGCTGGAGGATTCGCTCCCTGGGCTTCTCGAACGGACGCGCGAGCGCGATTGGCGCGCTGTCGTGCGCGCTGGCTCGGCGGAGCGGCTGCAGGCGATCGACACGCATCTGTGGACTTATTCCGAGCACAGCTTTCTTGCCCACGGCACAGCCGAGGAGGGCAAGCCGTCACGCCAGCCGATTTTTTTGACCACCGAGGAGGAGAACCCGAACCGCGCGCAAGTGCTGTTTCTAATCGGGGGCGCGGCGCCGGAAAATTGGGGTGGGGCCGCGCTTAAGGAATACATGCGCATCGTTCTTCTGTTCGACGGCCGCGATGCGGATTCGCTTTCGGCGGCGCGTGCGCAGTGGCGGAGCGCGAAAGAAGCCGGTTTCGACGTCACCTATTGGAAGGAGACGGCGTCGGGAAAGTGGGAGAAGCAGGCGTAATTCGGGGCGGCTAGCGATTGCTGATCATCCGTCGCAGCTCCGACGCCATTTCGTCAAATACGCCGCTCCAATCGTTGCGCTTCGTTTGTCGGAAGAGGCGGAGCGTCGCGTACCAGGGGCTGTCGGGCCGGTCGATCATCCAGCGCCAGTCGGCCGCATATCTCAGAGCGACCCATGTGGGCTTTCCCAAAGCGCCGGCGAGATGCGCGACGGAGGTGTCGCAGGTGACGACAAGATCGAGTCCTTCCATCACCGCGGCGGTGTCTACGAACGCATTCGCGCCGGCGTCGAAATCTCCGAGTGTCTCGATCTTGATCCCCGCGGGAAGCGAAATGACCTGATTAGCGCCGTCCCGCTTCTGAAGGCTGATCAGGCGCACGCCTTCGATATCCGCTAGTGGCCGGAATTCCTTTGCTTCGAACGAGCGTCCTTTGAGCGCCGGGCCACCTTGCCAGAGGCCGCCTTGCCAACAAACGCCGATTTTAAATCCACTCCCGCCAAGCTTTTCGCGCCAGGCCGCGGAGCGTCCGGGGTCGGCGGCCAGATAGGGGCTCGTTGCGAAGGGAATCGTGTCGAGAGTTGTCGCGAAGCGGTGCGGCAGGCCCATCAAGGAGAGCTGAAAATCGAAGCGCTCGCTGCCATCAATGCTCGACGTCAAGCGTACGCGGTCTTTTAAGCCAGCTAGCACGCGAACGAGTTTTTCCGGAACCAAGAACGTCACCGCGGCGCCGCGCTCGGCGAGCAACGGCAAATAGCGACACATCTGAAACACGTCGCCATTGCCTTGCTCGGCGAAGATCAGAATGGAACGCTCGCACAAGTCCTCACCCGTCCAGTCCGGCGCAGCGACGGTGGGTCTAGGCCAAGCGAATTTCTTCGACTTGCGTCCGGACTCATAATCGCTCCAGCCCTCGGGCATTTGTCCCAGGGATAGCCTGCACATGCCGCGATGGAAGATGGCGTCGTCGAGATTGGGATCGAGCGCGATAGCGCGGTCATAGCTCGTCAGTGCTTCGTATGGGCGCTTCAAGGCTTGCAGCGCATTGCCACGATTGGAGTAGGCGAGCGCGAAGTCGGGTTTCAGAGCGATCGCACGCTCGAGATCGGCAAGTCCTTCCTCGATGCGGTCGAGATTGTGGCGCACGACGCCGCGGCTGCATAAAGCGTCAACCAAGTCGGGCTTGATCGCAATTGCGGCATCGTAGCTGGCTGCGGCTTCCTCGAGACGCTTGAGTTCGTACAGCGCGGTGCCGCGATCTTGCAGCGCCTCCGTGTAATCAGGCTTGACTGCAATCGCCCGGTCACAGCTTTCGATCGCGGCTTCGAATCGCCCAAGCGCCATCAGCGCAAGCCCACGGCGGTGCCAGGAGGGAGCATGATCAGCTTTCAAGCGAACGGCTTTGTCGTAGGCCGCGAGCGCATCCTCATGGCGGCCGAGAGATAGACAGGCTTGAGCACGAGCGATGGTGGCTTCCACATCGTCGGGTTTGATAGCGAGCGCTCTTTCGAAACTCGCGAGCGCGTCTTCGAAACGACCAAGCCGCGCCAACGCGATGCCATGGTTCCGGTGGGCGGGCGCGGACCCCGGCATTCCGGCAACAGCGAGCGCGAGCTCTCGCTCTGCTCTCGAGGCGTCCCCACGCGCGATCAGAATGACGCCGAGCAGATGCCGGGCTTCAAAATTCTGCGGTTCGGTACGGACCACCGACTCGCAAAGGCGCTCTGCCTCGGGCAACTGGCCGCTCTTATAACGCGCGACAACGTCCAAGAATTCGCGGCTTGGTACGGGCATAGTGTCTTCTCTCGACGCCCTTCAGGTCGCTGCCGCTTCGTACCGTTCCGCCGCTTCAATCCAGCGCGATTCCGCCGTTTTTAGCGCTTTCACCGTGTCGGCGCGCGCTTTTGCCAGAGCCTCGCCCTTGGCGACGTTTCTAGCGAACAGCTCCGGAGCCGCGAGCGCGGAATCGATGCGCTCGAGCTCGCCATGCAGCATGGCGACCTTCTTCTCCCAGCCATCCATTTCCTCCTTGAGCGGCTTCAATTGAAGGCGCCGGTCGGCGGCTTCGCGCCTTTGGTCGGCCTTCGACAATGGACGCGCTTCGCGCACGCGCGTCTCTGTCGGCTCGGTGTCCCCGGAGAGGACGAGGCGCTTGTAGTCGTCGAGATCGCCTTCGAACGGCACGGCATGGCCGTCGGCAACGAGCAAGAGACGCTCGGCGCAGCCTTCGATCAGCCGGCGATCGTGGCTGATCAGGATGACCGAGCCCTGGTAATCGTTCAGCGCCGCAAGAAGCTCCTCGCGCGCGTCGATGTCGAGATGATTGGTCGGCTCGTCCAAGATGAGCAGATTGGGTCTATCAAGCGTCGCGATCGCAAGCAGAAGTCGCGCGCGTTCGCCGCCCGAGAGATTGGCGATCTTGGTGTCCGCCTTCTCGCCCGAGAATCCGAACCCTCCGAGCCGCGTGCGAGCCGTGGTGTCGTCCAAGCGCGGCCGGTGGTCCCAAAGCGTGTCAAGCGCGGTCTTGTTTGCGTCGAGCTCGTCCAGCTGGTGCTGGGCGAAGTAGCCCACTGCGAGCTTGCGCGCGCGAGAGACTTCGCCGGACATGGGAGCGAGCCGGCCCGCTACGAGCTTGGCCAAGGTGGATTTGCCGTTGCCGTTTTTACCCAAAAGCGCGATCCGGTCGTCGCTGTCGATGGAAAGCGATAAGTGCGACAGCACAGGCTTCTCCGGCAAATATCCCACGGACACGCGGTCGAGGGCGACCAAGGGGGGCTGAACGGACTCTGGCTGCGGAATCGCAATCGCGGCGAGTTTTTCGTCCATCACGGGCGTCACGGGCTTCATCCGCTCGAGCATCTTCAAGCGGCTCTGCGCCTGGCGCGCCTTCGACGCCTTATAGCGGAAACGGTCGACGAAGGCTTGGATGCGCTTGCGTGCCGCCTCCTGCTGGCTCCGGTGTGCCTCGTCGAGCATCCGCTTCTGTTCGCGCGTTTCCACGAAGGTGTCATAGCCGCCGCTATAGAGCGTCAGCTTGCCGTGCTCGAGATGGAGAATCGAATCCACCGCACGATTCAGCAGATCGCGATCGTGACTGACGAGGAGAACCGTCCCGCGATAGCGCTTGAGATAGTCCTCGAGCCACAACGCCCCTTCCAGATCGAGATAGTTTGTCGGCTCGTCGAGGAGCAAGAGGTCGGGCGCGACGAACAGGATCGCGGCAAGCGCCACCCGCATGCGCCAGCCGCCGGAGAACTCGCGGCACGGCCTCTGCTGCTCGTCCGCGGAGAAGCCAAGGCCAGCTAGGATGCGTGCCGCGCGCGCGGGCGCGGCATAGGCCGAGATCTCCTCGAGGCGGGCATGGATCTCGCCGAGCTTGACCGCGTTTTGCTCGCGCTCGACCGCTTCCAGAAGTTGCGTGCGCTCGCGATCGGCGGCGAGCACTGTGTCAAGCAGGCTTTCCTCGCCGTTCGGCGCTTCCTGCGCAACGGCACCTACGCGCCAGCTCTTGGTGAGCTCGACTTTTCCCGTTTCGGTGTCGCGCCCGCCGAGAATGACGTTGAGGAGGGTCGTCTTCCCGGCACCATTGCGCCCGACCAGCCCAACTTTGCGGCCGTCCGAGATCGCGGCGCTGGCACCTTCCAGAATAGCGCGTCCGCCGATACGAACGGTGACATCGTCGAGGATCAGCACGGCACGTCAGATCTTGAACGTCTCGAGCGTTGCGGGATGGAACATCTCCTTGATGGAGACAAGCCGCGGCGAGATACCTTGTGAATGATGATGTCGGAGGAACGCATCGAGCGCCTTTACGTTCGGTTCGACGCCATAGGGCCAGAAGTCCTCCCCCATCAGCTCCCGTGTCGCCTTGAGCGTCTCTTCGACAAAAGGGAGCGTCACTTTGGTCGCGGAGACGTCCGATAATTGTTCGAGAGCCGTCGACTTCGACTGTTCGAACGCCTTGAACACGGCCGCAGGCAGCCAGGGATGGCGCTCGGCCAGCTCTCGCCGTAGGCCGATCAGATGCATGATCGGGAAAATCCCGGTGCGGCGAAAATAATCCTGGCCCGCCGCGACCGGATCGCGGAAGAGCCAGCCGATATTCGGATCGGCGAGCGCTTTCGCGGAGGGTGCGCGCGGCGCCATGAAGCCGTCGATTTCGCCTTTCTCCAGAAGCTCGGAAATGGTGACACGATCCGGCGCATCGTCCAGGCGCACGCCGGAGGGCAGCTTCACGGCGATCTTCTCCGGCCTGCCCGCGTGCTCGATCCCGCCGCGAATCCAATGGATGTCGGACGGCTTGACGCCGAAGTCGTCTTCGAGAATTGCGCGCGCCCAGACGTTCGCGGTCAGCTGATATTCCGGCACGCCGACTTTGCGACCTTTTAGATCCTTCGGGTCCTTTACCCGATCGGTTCGCACATAGATCGACGTGTGCCGGAAGCAGCGCGACACGAAGGCGGGAATTCCGACATAGGGACAGGTACCGAGCGCGGTCTTGAGCGTGAAACTCGAGAGCGAGAGCTCGCAGACATCGAAGTCTTGCGTCCGAAAAGCGCGGAAGAAGATCTCTTCCGGGCACAGCTTCATGAAGACGGGATCGACGCCATCGATCTTCACCGCGCCATCGATGAGAGGACGATTGCGGTCGTAATCGCCAATCGCGATGGATAAGTTCAAGTCCGACATGTGGGCGCCCGGGCGAAAAGCGCCCTGTCATAAGCAAAACCGGGGCTTGAGGCAAAGCTTGCGGCCTACTTCCACCCGCCGCTATAAGGCGCCCGCTTATTTCAGGAGCAGACTATGGCTGTCGAGCGGACGCTATCCATCATCAAGCCCGACGCGACGCGGCGCAACCTCACCGGTGAGATCATCGCCCGTTTCGAGAAAGCCGGTTTGCGCGTCGTGGCCCAGAAGCGGGTGCGGCTGGCACCGGTACAAGCCGAAGCGTTCTACGCCGTGCATAAGGAGCGGCCCTTCTTCAAGGGCCTCGTCGAATTCATGTGCTCTGGCCCCGTGGTCGTCCAGGTGCTAGAGGGCGAGAATGCCATCGCCAAGAACCGCGAAGTGATGGGCGCGACCGATCCGAAGAAGGCTGCGGCCGGGACGGTCCGCAAGGACTTCGCGGAGAATATCGAAGCCAATTCGGTGCACGGCTCCGACGCCGCCGAGACCGCGACGAACGAGATCCGCTTCTTCTTCAGTGATCTGGAGATCGTTGGTTAGCCCGTCCTTACGACACAGCCGTCCGTAAGACGTACCCGGCCTTCGGCGATCTCCTTCAGCGCCATCGGGTAGAGCTTGTGCTCGGCTGTCAGCACGCGCGCGGCCAGGGTCTCGGGCGTATCGCCATTCAGGACCGGAACTTCGCTCTGGGAGATGATCGGTCCGGAATCGAGCTCCGGCGTCACGTAATGCACGGTGCAGCCCGAGACCTTCACCCCGGCGGCGATGACCTGCTCGTGCACATGCGTGCCTTTGAACGCAGGAAGGAGAGAGGGATGGATGTTGATCATCTTGCCCAGCCATTTGCGGACGAAGCCGTCGGAGTGGATGCGCATGAAGCCCGCCTCGCAGACGAGCTCGATTCCCGCCCGGTGCAGCTCCGCATCGATGGCGGCATCGAACGCCTCGCGCGTGGAAAACTCCTTATGCGGAATGATCGCGGCGGGAATTCCCGCATCCTTGGCGTGGCTCAAGCCGCCTGCGGTGCGGACATTGGAAATCACGATCGCAATGCGCGCCGGAAAATCCTCGTTTGCGCAGGCATCGATCAGGGCTTTTAAATTGCTGCCGCGTCCGGAGATCAGAACGCCGACTTTCAGCTTGTCGCCCATCGCTTTAAAAGAGCGTCCCCCGGTAGCGCACGGCAGGCTCGGAGCCTTTGGCGGGGATGAGCGCGCCGATCATGAACGCGCATTCGCCGGCAGCTTCGAAGGCTGCGATGATCTCGGGCGCGCGCTCCTTCTCTGCCACCGCAATCAAACCGACACCGCAGTTGAACGTCCGCAGCATCTCATTCTCGGGCAAGCCAGCCCCTTGCGCGAGCCAGGCGAAGACGGGTGTTGGCTTCCAGGAGCCGAGATCAATCTCGGCGTCGAGGCCGGGCTTGAGCACGCGAGGCAGATTCTCCGTGATGCCGCCACCGGTGATGTGGGCGAGGCCCTTCACTCCGCCGCGCCTGATCGCGGCAAGCGCACTCTTTACGTATAGCCGGGTCGGCGTGAGGAGCGAGTCGCCGAGGTTCGTTTTGGAGTTATAGGGCGCAGCCCCGGAAAGCGGCTGTCCGCCGACCTGGAGCACCCTGCGAACCAGGGAATAACCGTTCGAATGGACTCCGGAGGAGGCGACACCAATCAGCGCATCGCCGGCCTTCATCATGTCCGTTTTCGGCAGAACCTCGCTGCGTTCGACCGCCCCCACGGCGAAGCCGGCAAGGTCGAAATCACCCGTCGCATAGAGCCCCGGCATCTCTGCCGTCTCGCCGCCAACGAGCGCGCAGCCGGACTCCTTGCAGGCACGCGCGATTCCCTCGATCACGACGGCGGCTTCATCGACCTTCAACGCTCCCGTCGCGTAGTAGTCGAGGAAGAGCAGCGGTTCCGCGCCTTGCACGACGATGTCGTTCACGCACATCGCCACAAGATCCTGTCCGATCGTGTCGAAGCGCTTCATCTCGATCGCGAGCTTGAGCTTGGTGCCGACGCCGTCGGTCGAGGAAACAAGGATCGGGTCTTTGAAGCCCGCGGCTTTCAAATCGAACAAGCCGCCGAAGCCGCCCAAATCCGCGTCCGCGCCTTTGCGTGCAGTGGCTTTTGCCGCAGGGGCGATGCGCTCGACAAGCGCATCCCCGGCATCGATGTCGACACCGGAGTCCTTATAGGTGAGCGGATTGCGGCCCGAGGTCATGAGGCGCAATGCTGTAGGCAACGATGAGAAGAGACGCAAGATGCGCCGCCAGACACAGACCCCAGCGGCGCATCTCGGGCTTCAGCGGTATTCGCGGTCGAAGTACGGCCGATTGCGTGGGGTGTCGAATCGCGTGAAGCGGCCGTGGCCATCGCCGCCTCTGGGATTGAACAGTTCACGGTCAGCAGTCCGCTTCTGATCCGCCGAAAGCGCTGCATAGAGCGGGCGTAGCGCCGTCACGAGCCGATTCAACCGATCGTTCTGATCCGCCAGGTTCTGCTGCCGGCGCTCGAGACGATCAAGAATACTCGGAGCATCGCGCCGGTCGTCGCGGTAAGCGCCGCGATCGTCTGGCGGGCCACGGAAATCCCCGCGATCGCGACCGAAACCGGGGCCACGGACAGGGCCGCGTTCCGCGGTGTCGCGTACGACGCTCGCGAAGTCGTCCCATAAGCGCTCCTGAGCTGGTGTGATTCTCAGTTCGGAACGCAGATAGTCGAGACGGCGCTCCAGCCGATCGTCACGGCGATTGTACTGGCCATCGTCGCGCCGGTCCGGCGGGGCTTGACGATCCTGGTTGTAGGAAGGGTTGCCTGGCAGCGGTCGCGGCGCCGGTTGCGCCGCAGAGATCGACGATGCACCGATCGCGACCGCCACGCTCACCCCCAACGCGGTCAACAAGCGCCAGGAATTGATGCGATTCATTTTGTCACTCCTTGGGTACCCGGTGAATAATCACCGAAACACCCCTCCGAGATTGATTTTGTAGCGTTAAGTCGCTTGTTCAAATAACAAAAAGTTAAGCCTGATCCCTGGTCCCCGGCTGGTGCTTTCGGCGGCTCACAGCTATGTTCTCGGCCGGGAGGGGCGTATTCGCGCGCGAGGAGGTCATCCATGTCGCTCGAAGGCGCCCTTGCGGCAAATCGGTTCGGACTCGGCGCAAAGCCGGGAGAGATAGAGGCCGCGAGCACCGACCCAAAGGGCTGGCTCGCGGCGCAGCTGCGTCAGGACGACTCGGCCGAACGCTTTTCCAAGCTTGAGACGACTCCCACGCTCGTGGCCGATTTGGTCGCACGACAGCAGGCGTGCCGCGCCAAGGACCCGGATGCGATCAAAGCCTTTGCCATGGAAACGCGCGCGCTGTTCCTCAAGGAAATGGCCGCGCGCTTTCTGAACGGCTTCGAGACCGCGCAGCCTTTCCGCGAGAGGTTGGTATGGTTCTGGTCCAACCATTTCGCGGTCTCGATCTCGAAAGCGCAATCGGCCCGCTTCGTCGGCGCGTTCGAGCGCGAAGCGATTCGTCCGCATGCGACCGGCAAGTTCGCGGACATGCTGCTCGCGGTCGAGCATCATCCTGCGATGCAGCTCTATCTCGACAACGCGCAATCGATCGGTCCTGACTCGATGGCAGGTCAGCTCACCGGCAAAGGCCTTAATGAGAATCTCGGGCGCGAGATCCTCGAGCTTCATACGCTTGGCGTCGAGGGTGGATATTCCCAGACTGACGTTATCGCACTTGCGCGGATCCTAACCGGCTGGAGCATCGACCGGGGGCGCGGTCGTCCTGTCGCCCGCATGATGAACGCGGTCGCAGGCAGCGTCGCCGATGGCGGCTTCCGCTTCTATCCCGCCCGCCACGAGCCGGGCGCGAAAACGCTGCTCGAGCGGAACTACCCGCAAGGCTACGATGGCGGCGTGCAAGCTTTGACCGATCTCGCGCATCATCCGGCGACGGCGCGTCACATTGCGACGAAACTCGCCATTCATTTCATTGCCGACGAACCGCCACCAGATTCGGTCAAGCGACTCGAGCGCGCATTTCTCGACAGCCAAGGCGATCTTTTGAAGGTTTCCGAAGCTCTGATCGCGGAACCCGCGGCATGGCAACCGCTTCCCGGCAAGGTGCGCTCGCCTGTCGAGTACGTGACCGCGGCTCTGCGGATTGCCGGCGGCGACCGGATCGCCATGATCGATGAAAAGAGCATCGGTCCGGTGATCCAGTCCGCGCGTGCGATGGGCGAGATGCCGTTCTCAGCGCCGAGCCCAAAGGGCTGGCCGGACTCCGCTTCCGCTTGGACCGGTTCGGACGCGGTTCTTGAGCGCGTCGAGTGGGGGCATGCGGCTGCCCAGAAGCTTGGATCCCAATCCGATCCCGTTACGCTCGCGGATGAGGCGCTTGGACCCTTGCTCGAACCTGAGACTCGCACTGCCATTCAGCGAGCGGCAAGTCCCGCCCAAGGTCTGGCGCTTCTATTCGCCAGCCCCGAATTTCAGCGGAGGTGATGTGATGTTCGACCGACGCACATTCTTGAAGATAGGCGCCGCTTGCGCAGCTTTCGTTGCCGCTGGCGCCCGCGCACGGTTTGCGCACGCGGCACTGCCGGACGACCGTCGTTTTGTTGTCCTCATCCTGCGCGGTGGGCTGGATGGCCTCGCCGCGGTGCCCGCGCACGGTGATCCGGATTACGCAACGCTCCGCGGAGCACTCGCCCTGCCGAAGAGTGGAACGGGCGCGCCCATCGATCTCGACGGATTCTTCGGCCTGCATCCATCGCTCCATAATCTCGCGGAGATGTGGGGCGAGAAGGAGCTTGCGATCTTCCACAATGTTTCGACGCCGTATCGTGACCGCTCCCATTTCGACGCCCAGAATGTGCTCGAGACGGGGGGATTATCGCCGCACCGCTTGGGCGACGGCTGGCTCAATCGCGCGCTTCAGCCGCTTGGGCTCGACGGCGGCAGTGGCGCACTCGCGGTCGCGAGCTCGCCGCCGCTTCTGCTCGACGGCCCGGCGCGGGTGACGAGCTGGATTCCCTCGCGTATGCCCGCTGCCGACGAAGAATTCTTAAGCCGCGTTGCGCGGCTCTATGCCAGAGACGCGGTGTTCTCGACAGCACTCAAGCAGGGGCTCGAGACGAGGGCCATTGCGGCCCAGGCGACGCACGATGTTCCCAATGCCGGAGGTAATGGTCCGTATGGCGCGGTGACGTCCCTCATGGAGGGCGGAGGCAAGATCCTCGCGGCCGAGAACGGGCCGCGCGTCGGCGTGTTCGATGTCAGCGGTTGGGATACGCATTTCAACCAGGGGGCAGGCGAGGGGCAGCTTGCTCGCCGTCTCGCAGCCTTGGATGAAGGTCTTGCCGCGCTCAAGACAGCATTAGGCCCGGCATGGAAGAGGACCGTGATCGTCGCGGCAAGCGAATTCGGGCGTACTGTCGCGGTCAACGGGACGGGTGGGACGGACCATGGCACCGCGAGCATCGCCTTCGTCTTGGGCGGCGCCGTGACCGGCGGGACCATCCACGCCGACTGGAAGGGCCTCAAAAGCTCAGTCTTGCGGGACGGGCGCGACTTACCGGCCGTGACCGATACGCGGGCCATCTTCAAGGGTGTCCTCGCCGACCATCTCGGCGTAGCAAAAAAGTCCCTAGAAGAGCTTATCTTCCCAGATAGCGCGACGGCCGCGGCACGGAAGGGAATCATTCGCGTTTAAGGCAAATCCCTTGTGTCGCGTCACATGACGGTCACGCGAACGGGTTTGTGACGGCAAAACGGGTCACTTCCGTCTTATTATTCCTCTCCCTATAGTCGGCCGAGGAAAGGAATCGCTGTGCTCCGTCCTTGCTTGGTCATTCTTCTGGCTGCTTTCGCCCTTGCCGCACCTCTAGCCGAGGCAGCGCCGGCGCCGTCCGCGGCACCAGCTGCCGTTCCGGCAACTCAGCCTTCCGATCTCTTCACCGTTGCCGGCGTGAAGGTTGACGCAACGGCGGAGTCCGCGACCGCCGCCCGCGATCTCGCCATGGCGCAGGGCCGCTTGCTTGCTTGGACCAAGCTGTTCCGCCGCTTCACCTCGAGCACCCTATGGTCGAAAGCATCCGCCGCTTCGGACATGCAGCTGCAGCGCCTGATGCGCAGCTTCGAGGTCGCAAATGAGCGTCGTAGTACGACCCGCTACCTCGCCGAGATGACCTTCCACTTCAATCCCGTGGCGGTAAGAGCCTTCTTGAGGCAGTCCGGGATCGCATTCACCGAGACACGGTCGCGTCCGGCTCTTGTCGTTCCCATCGTGACGGGAAGCACATTTGACCCGATGAGCTCCTGGGCCATGGCCTGGGCCGATCCGTCACTCCAGCAGGGCTTGGTTCCGTTCGTGTTGCCGCAGGACGATACAGCAGATCTCGCGCTCCTGATGCGGCCGGATCTGCTTCAGGTCGAGTGGGCAGCGTGGAGCGGGATGGCGCGACGACACAACGCGACTTCGGTGGTCTTGGCCATCGCGAGCGAAGATGCCAAATCGGTTCAGGTGATCCAGCTGAGCGCGGCGGGCCGCATCGCCTCGACGCTTGCCTACGCGCAGTCGACATTTCCGGCCGATGCGGAAGCTGTGGCCGACAAGGCGGCGGAATCCTGGAAGACACGAGCCGCGGTCAATTATGGCCAGACGGCCCACATCGTAGCCGATGTGACATTCGACTCGGCCGAAGATTGGGCGAAGATTCGAACCCAAATGGCTGCGGTGCGCGCGATCTCCAACGTCGAGGTCGTTGGCATGGCTCTGCACGAGGCGGAAGTCGGCGTCACTTATTTCGGCCGCCCGGAACAGCTTCACGATGCCTTGGCGCAGCAGAACCTCGATCTTAACAACAATGGGGGCAAGTACACGCTCCAGATAGCCGGCGCGACGGCGGCCAACCCACAGTGACCCCGATGCTGCGCCATGTTCCCAATCTCCTGACGGCCCTGCGTCTTGCCGCGGCACCCATGACCGCTGGCCTCCTCGCAGCCGGACATTTCAACGCGGCTTTCGGCATGTTCACCTTCGCCGGTCTATCCGACGCCGCGGACGGGTATCTTGCGAAGCGCTTCGGATTGGCGACGCGGCTTGGCCGCTTTCTTGATCCCGCCGCGGACAAGGCGCTGATGCTGGCTCTTTTCGTCACGCTGTCCGTTCTGGGCGATGTGCCGGTCTGGTTAGCGGCCTCCATCGTCGGACGCGACGCGCTGATCGTGTTCGGGCTGTTCGCGGCGTTTGCGGTCAGAGCGCCGATTTCCGTGCGCCCGCTTTTCATCGGTAAGCTCGCGACCGCCTTGCAGGTCGTCTACATCGCTTGGCATCTGGCCGGGCTCGCCTTCGGGTTAGGTTCGGTTGCTCCGGCGGACGCGTATGTTCTCGCCGCGGTGACGATTGCTTCCGTCGTCGTCTATGGCGGCGTGTGGCTCAAAGTGATGCGAGCGGCCTGGTATCCCGACAGTCCGCGAATCTGAAATGCCTGGTCAGCTCGTCTTTCCGTTCGGAGTGCAGCCCGCGCTCGGACGCGAAGACTTTGTCCTCGCGCCCTGCAACGAGCAGGCGTTTCGGTTCGTCGATCGTTGGCCTGACTGGCCCGCGCGCGCGGCTGCGATCTACGGTCCGCATGGCTCGGGCAAGTCGCATCTCGCGCGCATCTGGTGCTCGAGATCGAACGGCGAATTGATTTCGGCGCGGCTCTTGACGCGCGAGGAAGCGGCAAAGTTCTCACCCGACGTGCCGGTAGCCATCGAGATGGGAGACGTGCATAGCTATGCGCCCGCGGAGGAGCGCGACCGCGCCATCATGGCCTTCATAGAGCGCGCCTCTGGCCCGCTTCTTTTCACCGCGCTCACTCCGCCTGCCGATTGGCCGGTGGCCGTACCCGATTTGAGGTCGCGTTTCGACGCGTTGCTGGCATTTCCATTGTGGGCTCCCGACGATGCGCTGTTGAACGCGCTCGTCGGTAAGCAATTTGCGGACCGGCAGCTGGACGTGCGGGAGCCAGTTGTCAAACGAATTCTCACCCATGTCGAACGGACGCCGGAAGCCATCCGCACTTTCATCGCCCGCGCCGATTTGAAGGCCCTTTCGGAGCGGCGCGCCATTACCGAGCGGCTCGTGCTCGAGTTGATCGAGGCCGAGGAAAGCGGCAGAAACACTGCCCCAAACGCCAAGAATTCGTAATTCGTTCATGGAATTACGCCATCCTCGATCCCACATGCTGGGGTAAGGCGCCATGACAGGAATCGGGAATTCCTCTACGCTTTGGGCGAACGGATAAGGCGCAGCATGAACAAGGTCACTTTGCGCGAGGTTGAGGGCTTGCCCGAAACGAGCGACGCCCAGGCTCTGGCGGAGCTGCCAGAGCCGATGGCGCCTGCCCAAGGCGATGCTTCGACCTTGCGGGAGCGGCCGGCCGCCCCGATGATCATTCCAGGGCCCTCGGCCAGCTCGCCTGATCGCTTCATCAACCGCGAGCTCTCCTGGTTGGCTTTCAATCGGCGCGTGCTCGAGGAAGCGCAGAATCTGCGCCATCCTCTCCTCGAACGGCTTCGTTTCCTTTCGATCTCTGCCTCCAATCTCGACGAGTTCTACATGGTGCGCGTCGCGGGCCTCAAAGGCATGGTCAATGCGGGCATCGCGACTGTGTCGGACGACGGTCTGACGCCGGCCCAGCAGCTCGCGCGCGTCGATGCGATGGCGGGCGAGTTGATCGCCGACCAGCAGACAACTTGGCGCGAGTTGAGGGTCGCGCTCGCGAACGCAGGCATTGTCGTCGTCGAACCCGAGGCGCTCGTTCCGGAGGATCGCGCCTGGTTGGATGGGGAATTCAACGAGCAGATCTTCCCGATCTTGACGCCGCTCGCCATCGACCCGGCGCACCCTTTCCCATTCATTCCCAATCTCGGCTTCGTCATGGTGATGCACCTGACGCGCAAAGCCGATGCAAAGGCGATGACGGCGCTGCTCCCGATCCCATCTCAGCTCCAGCGCTTCGTCCGGCTCCCGGACCGCCAGGGCAAAGCGCGCTTCATCACGCTTGAAGGCATTATCGGGCTTTACCTCGACCGACTTTTCCCCGGCCACGCGGTAACGGCGAGCGGTCTTTTCCGGATCTTGCGCGACAGTGACATCGAGGTTGCCGAAGAAGCCGAAGATCTCGTGCGCCTCTACGAGACAATGCTGAAGCGGCGCCGCCGAGGCTCAGTGATCAGGCTGAAATGCAGCGCCTCCATGCCGCCCGATTTGCGGCGGTTCATCGTAGACCATATCGATCTCGGCGGGCGCGAGCCGTTCATTGTCGACGGCATTCTAGGTCTCGATGAGACCAAGCAGCTGATCTTGGAAGAACGCCCCGATCTCCAGTTCCAGCCCTTCACGTCGCGCTTCCCGGAGCGCATCCGCGATTATGGCGGCGACTGCTTCGCCGCGATCAGGGCGAAGGACATCATCGTCCATCATCCCTTCGAAAGCTTCGACGTGGTGGTGCAGTTCCTCCGCCAGGCCGCGCGCGACCCGAACGTGCTGGCGATCAAGCAGACACTCTACCGCACCAGCCACGACAGCCCGATCGTGGCCGCT
>DASQHF010000174.1:0-5932 GCA_035632215.1 Micropepsaceae bacterium
AATTGAAAGCCCAGGTCGAGCGCGCGCTCGACCACATCGGCAAGCTCACGGGCAAGGTTTTCGGAGATCGCAACAATCCGCTGCTCGTCTCGGTGCGCTCGGGCGCGCGTGCCTCGATGCCCGGGATGATGGACACGGTGCTCAATCTCGGTCTCAACCCGGAGACTGTCGCGGGTCTCGCGCAGCAGACGGGCGATGAGCGTTTCGCCTACGACTCTTATCGCCGCTTCATCCAGATGTATTCGGGCGTTGTGCTCGAAGTCGACCATTCTCACTTCGAGGAGATTCTCGAGAACGAGAAAGAGGACAAGGGCGTCGAGCTCGACACCGACTTGGATGCCGCCGACTGGAAGCGCATCGCCGAGCTCTACAAGACCAAAGTGAAGAAGGTCCTCGGCCATGCCTTCCCCGACAGTGTCGAGGAGCAGCTTTGGGGCGCCATCGGCGCCGTGTTCTGGTCTTGGATGGGCGCGCGCGCAAAGACCTATCGGCGCTTGAACAACATCCCTGAGGATTGGGGCACTGCCGTCAACGTACAGGCGATGGTGTTCGGGAACCGCGGAGTCACGTCGGCCACGGGCGTTGCTTTCACGCGCGATCCCTCCACCGGCGAGCGCGCGCTTTACGGCGAATTCCTGATCAACGCGCAAGGCGAGGACGTGGTCGCCGGCATCCGCACACCGCAATCGATCACCAAGCGCGCCCGCGAAGCCGCGGGCTCGAAACGCGCCTCGATGGAAGAGGCGATGCCCGACGCCTTTGCCGAGCTCAAGCGTATCGCGGGCGTCTTGGAAGCGCACTACCGCGACATGCAGGACGTCGAGTTCACGGTGCAGGAGGGGAAGCTCTTCATGCTCCAGACCCGCACCGGCAAACGCACGGCGAAAGCGGCGCTCAAGACGGCGGTCGAGATGGTCAAGGAGAAGCTGATCACGGAGGAACAGGCGCTCACGCGGATCGATGCCGCCGCGCTCGATCAACTTTTGCATCCGACGCTCGATCCCGCTGCACAGAAGGAGCTGATCGCTTCCGGGCTCGCCGCTTCGCCTGGCGCGGCCACGGGCGAGGTCGTGTTCACGGCAGACGAAGCCGAGCACGCCGCGGGCGAAGGGCGGAGCGTGATCCTGGTGCGTCTCGAGACGAGCCCCGAGGACATCCACGGTATGCATGCCGCGAAAGGCATCTTGACTGTCCGCGGCGGCATGACGAGCCACGCGGCGGTCGTCGCGCGCGGCATGGGGCGGCCCTGCGTCACCGGCGCCGGCACGCTCAAGATCGACGTCGAAAAGGGCACGATGACGTCGGGCGCGGCGACCGTTGCGCGTGGCGAGATCGTCACCATCGACGGCGCTGCGGGCAAAGTCTATCGCGGACGTGTGCCGATGCTGCTCCCTGAGCTCACCGGCGATTTCGCCATCATCATGGAATGGGCGGATAAGAAACGGCGCTTGGGCGTGCGCGCCAATGCCGACACGCCGTCCGACTGCGAGACCGCGCGCCGCTTTGGCGCCGAGGGCGTCGGGCTTTGCCGCACCGAGCACATGTTCTTCGATGCCGAACGCATCTTGGCCGTGCGGCAGATGATCCTGGCCGACGATCTAGAGGGGCGCAAAGCGGCGCTCTTGAAGCTCCTTCCCATGCAGCGCGGCGATTTCCACCAGATCTTCCGCATCATGGCGGGATTGCCCGTGACCATCCGGCTGCTCGATCCACCCTTGCACGAATTCATTCCGCATGCTGACGAAGAGATCGCCGCGGTCGCAAAGGCGGCGGGCAGCGATCCCGCGAAATTGCGCGCGCGCGCCATCGCGCTTGCCGAAGCGAACCCGATGCTCGGGCATCGCGGCTGCCGCTTAGGCATCACGTATCCGGAGATCTACGAGATGCAGGCGCGCGCTATCATGGAGGCCGCGCTCGATGTCGAGAAGGAGACGGGAAAGAAGGTCACGCTCGAGATCATGGTGCCGCTCGTCGGATTCACGAGCGAGCTCGATTTCTTGAAGGCCCGCATCGCTCACGTCGCGGAAGAGATTTTGCGCGAGCGCGGCAAAATGCCCGAATATCTCGTCGGAACCATGATCGAGCTTCCGCGCGCGGCACTTCTTGCCGATGAGATCGCGAAGAGCGCCGAATTCTTCAGCTTCGGCACCAACGATCTCACCCAGACGACGTTAGGCGTCTCGCGCGACGATGCGGGGAGTTTCTTGAGCGATTACCTCACCAAGGGCCTGATCGAGCGCGATCCCTTCGTCTCGGTCGATGTGCCGGGCGTGGGCCAGCTCGTAAAACTAGGCGTCGAGCGCGGGCATAAAACGCGGCCGAAATTGAAGGTCGGCATTTGCGGCGAGCATGGCGGCGATCCGGAATCCATCCGCTTCTGGCACGGCGCGGGTCTCGATTACGTCTCGTGCTCACCCTTCCGTGTACCGGTGGCAAGGCTTGCCGCGGCTCAGGCCGCACTCGCGGGCAGGCGCGAAAAAGACTGATTTTCCGGTCTCTTTCGGCTCGCGAAATTCCCGTTACGGCAGTGTGGAAAGGAAATTATGCCGTATACGGATTATCGCCATACGATTAAAATTGCAGTCCCGTAAGGGGACGATCACGAATGGGCCATGTCGGATTGACGGCCTAGCTTAGGGCTGGTACGAAAACGGGGTCGAGGGCCGTTTATCGTGCGCGTCAGGGAGTACCACCGGCATGACCTACGGAATGTCGACGGCCCACAGGCGCGCCGATTGCGCGGTGTTGGGCGGCCTAGCGATCGCGATCCTTTGCGCGATCCCCTTCGGATTTAATCTTTATACGGAGCAGCGTGCCGCGGGCATCCTTGCGGCGCAGCCCGATGTCGTGGTGACTCCGTCGCCGCTTCAGCTCGCCGCGGCGCGCTTCGCCGAGGACGCGGGGTGCTTGGCGGAAGTCATGTATTACGAGGCACGGGGCGAAGGCGTCACCGGCGAGAAAGCGGTCGCCGAGGTCGTGCTCCAGCGCACCAAGGACCGCAATTTTCCGCACACCATCTGCGGCGTCGTCCATGAGGGCGTCCAGATCGGCCGACGCGACTGCCAGTTCTCGTTCGCCTGCGACGGGTCGGAGGGAAGGCCCAAGGAGGGGACGGCCTGGAGGAGGGTGAGGGCGCTGGCCGAGAACATCGTCTCGGGCACGGTCAGGCTCGCCAACCAGACCGGACACGCGATCGCGTTCCACAGCATCGGTGTGACGCCAGCCTGGGCGGACACGATGGAGAAGACGGCCCAGATCGGGAACCACGTCTTTTACCGCTGGGCCCCGCGGGTACATGTGCCTGTGGAGGATACAAAACCTACGGGTTCGCTGGAGACGAGCGTCTCCGTCGCAGTCCAGGCGGCGTCTACAGGCGACATCAGCGACGGAATCTAAACCGGCTCACAAGAAGTCCAGACCGACGTCCAGCGCCTTGGCGCTGTGGGTAAGCGCGCCCGAGGAGATATAGTCGACGCCGGATTCGGCGATGGCGCGGACGCGTTCGAGCGTGACGCCGCCCGAGGCTTCGAGCGTGGCGCGGCCCTTCGTGATCGCGACGGCGCGCTTCATGGTCTCGGGCGGCATGTTGTCCAAGAGGATCGCATCGGCGCCGGATGAGAGCGCCTCTTCGAGCTGATCGAGCGTGTCGACTTCGATCTCGACTTTGACGAGTGGGCCGAGGCGGCCCCGGAGCGCCGCGATTGCGGGCGACACGCCGCCCGCGGCGGCGATGTGGTTGTCTTTGATCAAGACCGCATCGTCGAGACCGAAACGGTGATTGAGTCCGCCACCGCAACGGACCGCATATTTCTCGAGAATGCGAAGGCCGGGAATCGTCTTTCGCGTGCAAATGATCCGCGCCTTCGTCCCTTCAACGCGCTCGACGAGGCGATGCGTTGCAGTCGCGACACCTGATAGATGGCCGATGAAATTCAGCGCGACGCGTTCGGCGGTGAGGAGGGCGCGGGTAGGGCCTTCGAGCTCGGCGATGACCGCGCCTGCAGCTACTTGCGTGCCGTCTGGGGCGCGGACGGTGAGATGCACGTTCGGGTCGACGAGCTTAAACGCAAGATCGGCGGCGATGAGGCCTGCGACAACGCCCGCTTCGCGCGCGGCAATGACAGCGTGAGAGTGCTGCTCGGGGGCGATGGTCGCGTCGGTCGTTATGTCGCCGGCGCGGCCCAAGTCTTCGGCGAGCGCCTGGCGAACGATAGGCTCAATCAGGATCGGGTGCGGTGGATTGATAAAGGGTAGGGCGAGGGGGTGCGCAGTCATGGCATGCCCTCGCGTGCAAGAGAGGCGTCACTAACACCCCCCCTCCCTAGCCCTCTCCCCCTACGGGGGCGAGGGGAATTGAGAGTCGAATCCCCTCGCCCCCGTAGGGGGAGAGGTCGCGAGGGATGGAGCGTAGCGGCATCCCGAGCGGGAGAGGGGGATCGAAAGTTCGCTAATGCCTGTGGGCTCACTAGATCCGTCGCTTGCCCGATTTCCATACGTCTGCCGCGTTTGGGGGATGACGTTGCGGTCTTCCTGAGACTCGTCACGCCGCGTGGCGGCGGAGGCGAGCGCCGGGTTTCACTTTCAGCATCGCCTCGACCGCAGCCCGCGCCCGCGCGGCGACGAGCGGCTCGACGGTCACCTCGGTCGTCAGTGTCTCAAGTGAGTGGAGGATTTTCGGCAGCGTGATCCGCTTCATGTGCGGACAGAGATTGCACGGCCGCACGAAGGAAACGTCGGGATACTCGGCCGCGACATTGTCGCTCATCGAGCACTCGGTCACGAGGACGACGCGCTTTGGGCGCTTGTCCGCGACATAGGAGATCATCCCCGACGTCGAGCCGGCGAAATCGGCTTCGGCGATCACTTCGGGCGGACATTCGGGATGGGCAAGCACCACGAGGCCCGGATTGGCTGCGCGGTAGTTGCGAATGTCCTCAGCTGTGAAGCGCTCATGCACTTCGCAATGGCCCTTCCAGGTGATGATCTTCACCCGCGTCTGTTGCGCGACATTCAACGCCAGATATTCGTCGGGGATCATGATCACGGTGTCGACGCCCCACTGGGCGGCGATCGCTTCCACCACGTCGACCGCATTCGAGGAGGTGCAGCAGATGTCGGACTCGGCTTTCACCTCGGCCGAGGTGTTGACGTAAGTGATCACTGGGAGTCCCGGATATTTCTGGCGCAGGAGGCGCACATCGGCGCCCGTGATCGAGGCCGCAAGCGAGCAGCCCGCGCGCGTGTCGGGGATCAGCACCATCTTCTCGGGCGATAGGATCTTCGCGGTCTCGGCCATGAAGTGGACGCCCGCCTGGACGATGATCTTCGCATCCGTCTTTGCCGCCTCGCGCGCGAGCTGGAGCGAGTCGCCAACGAAGTCCGCGACGCAGTGGAAAATCTCGGGCGTCATGTAGTTGTGGGCGAGAATGACCGCATTGCGCTCGCGTTTGAGCGCGTTGATGGCGGCGACGTCAGGCGCGAACACCGGCCACTCGATCTCCGGGATCACGCCCTTCACGCGGGCGTAGAGGGGCGCGGTTGCCGCGACGGCCGACCCAAGGGAAGTGTTGCTCATGACCTGCCTCTTATGCTCAGTTTGAGCATATATATGGTGCCAAAAAACGCCGGTACCAGACCCGGCGGACACCCTTATGCTACTCCTGAGTATTATGCGGTCAAGAGCTTTTATCGGCCCCGGCGGCTGGTGAGTCTTACTCCCGGCGCAGGCCGTTCGCGCAAGACCTCGCGCCGGAAGCGGAATTGCTCGGCTGGGCGGCCGCCCGTGCGCCGCGACATGCGGCCCGTGCCCTCTACCAGGCCCTGGCCTTCGACAAGACGGCGAAAGTTCTGCTTGTGCAGGCGGATGCCAGAGATGGCCTCCACGGTCCGCTGGAGCTCGAGAAGCGTGAACTCGGCGGGCATCAGCTCGAAA
>DASQHF010000175.1:0-2945 GCA_035632215.1 Micropepsaceae bacterium
TCGCCCGCGAGCATCCGCACCTCCGCCGAGATCGCCGATGGCATGTTCCCGATCTTCATGAATCCGGAACGGTTCGATCTCTTCGCACCGCATCTGGAAGCGGGTTTCACGAAGGCGGACGGCAAGAGTCTCGCGAATTACGACATTTGTCCGTTTGTGCCCGTGTCGCTCGACGACAATCTCGAACAGGCTAGATTGCCGGTGAAGATGAATCTTGCGCTCTACATCGGCGGCATGGGCGCCAAGGGCAAGAATTTCTACAACGATTACGCCAAGCGGCTCGGCTACGAGGCCGCGGCGGAAGCGATCCAGGACGCTTATCTTTCGGGTCAACGCGAAGAGGCGATTGCCGCGGTACCGGACCAGCTCGTGGACGAGGTCGCGCTCGTCGGTTCTAAAGACCGCATCCACGCGCGACTGCAAGC
The DNA here is from genome assembly GCA_035632215.1 of Micropepsaceae bacterium. Classification (GTDB taxonomy): domain Bacteria; phylum Pseudomonadota; class Alphaproteobacteria; order Micropepsales; family Micropepsaceae; genus CAIYRG01. Next base: position 426 of record DASQHF010000175.1, read on the forward strand.
GTGGAAAGAAGCCGCGAAACAGCGCCACGTGGACACGATCCTGCTCGGCGCCAATTCCACGGAAGCGCTGCGCGCCGTGGCGGAAGCGGTGGGGTGACGCGGATGACGGGGAAGATCTACATCGGGGTCGGCGGCTGGACGTACGAGCCGTGGCGCGGCGTCTTCTATCCGGAAGGCCTGCCGCAGAAGGACGAGCTGAAATACGCAAGCTCCAAGCTCACCTCGATCGAGATCAACGGCACCTATTACTCGAGCTTCAAAGGCCCAAGCTGGATCAAGTGGCGCGACGGGACACCGGACGGCTTCGTGTTCTCGGTCAAAGCCTCGCGCTACTGCACCAACCGCAGAGAGTTGAAGAGCGCGGGCGAGTCGATCGAGCGCTTCTTGCACCAGGGCTTGAAGGAATTAGGGACGAAGCTCGGGCCCATCAATTGGCAATTCATGGGCACGAAAATCTTCGATGCGGAGGATTTCGAGGCATTCCTGAAACTGTTGCCCAAGAAGGTCGAGGGCGTGCGCTTACGCCATGCGCTCGAAGTCCGGCATTCAAGCTTCAAGGACAAACGCTTCTACGATCTGGCCAGGAAGCACGGCGCGGCAATCGTGTTCGCCGATGACGAAGACTTCCCCGAGATCGACGAAGCGACTGCCGATTTCACCTATGCGCGGTTGATGCGAACCAAAGAGGACATCGCGACGGGCTACACCAAAACGGAGCTTGATCACTGGGCGCAACGGATCAACGCGTGGGCGAAGCGCGGCGACGTGTTCGCCTACATCATCTCGGGCGCGAAGCTGCGCGCACCGGCCGCGGCGCAGGCGCTGATCGAGCGGGTCGGCTGACAGACCCCCACCTGCTCGCGGCTATCGCCGCTCGCGTCCTCCCCCTTTCAGGGGGAGGGGAATTAGCGGCAAGATGCGGGCATGCCGGAGACGCGCGAAATCGACGTCGGAGCGCTGATTGAGAATAAGAAGCTCGGGAGCTTCCACTGGCTCGTGCTCGCGCTCGGCTGTCTCATTCTTTACGTCGACGGCATGGACTACACAGCGGCCAATGTCGGCGCGCCCGCGATCTTAAGAGCGTTTCATGCCGATCGCAGCGCCATGACGCCGGTGTTCGGCTGGGGTTATTTCGGCATGCTCTTGGGAAGCGCGCTGTTCGGCGTGCTTGGCGACCGTTATGGCCGCAAGCTCGGCGCGATTTTGGGCGTTCTCGCCTACAGCCTGCCCGCGCTGATGATGCCGCTCGCCGGATCGTTGCAAGACGTGACCGCGTTCCGGTTCTTAGCCGGGATTGGTATCGGCGGCGTGGTGCCGAACACAATCGCGCTTCTGACCGAGTTCTCGCCCAAGCGCTTTCGCGTCACCGCGGTGATGATGGCGTTCGCGGGCTATTCGCTCGGCAACGCGACGATCGGCCAGGTCGCGGCGCGTTTCGTGCCGGAATTCGGGTGGCAGGTGGTGTTCGTCGTGGCCGGCATTGCGGGGGTGATCTTGAGTATCGTGCTCTCTTTCACGCTCCCTGAATCGATCCAGTTCCTCGCTGCCACGCGACCCGAGGCGCCGAAGCTGAAGCGACTCCTCAAGCGTTTCGCGCCCGAAGCGGAGTTGGGCGAGAACACGCGCATCGTGCTGAAGCGGCCCGTAAACGAGACGCAGTTTTCGCTGAAGCTCCTGTTCGACGGCTTCCGCCGCATCGCGACACCGCTGATCTGGACTGCGTTCTTTGCCGAGTCGCTCACTTACATGACGTTCTCGGCGTGGCTCGGCGTGATCCTGGAAGAGACGGGCTTGCCGCCGACGCGCGCGGCGTTCGCCTTCTCCTATGCTTCGGCCTCCGCGATTCTCGCTATTTTCATTCTCGGCCGCTTTATCGACCGCTTCGGGCCGAAAGCGAGCGTGCTCGCCGCCGTGTTCGCAGTGACCGCGATCGTAACTCTGGGCACCCCCGGATTGTCTCCGACGGTGGTGAGCGGCGTTGCGATCTGCGCGCTCGCCTGCGCCTCGGCGACGCATCAGTCCCTGAACGGCTTCGTCGGCGGATTCTATCCCACCGTGATCCGGGGGAATGGTGTGGGCTATGCGACCGGCATGGGGCGGATTTCCGCAATCATCGGCCCCGTGATCGTGGGTTACCTCTTCGATGCGAAGTTGCCCTTAGGGCTGATCCTGATCGTCATCGCCGCGCCCGACCTCGTGGTCGCGGCATGCTGCTACGGCCTGAGCCGATTGAGGAAGGAGACGGCGGCGGAGATCGTGAGCGCGCAGGCGGCGGTGCCTTCGACGACGTAGTTTCGTCCGGGCCTGCGGGATTGTCCGCGCGAAGCGATGAACCTATGGTTCCAAGGACCCGCTATCGAGTAAGGCATGTCGACACGGATTCCACGGCTGGAAATGGCCGATCTCGCGCCGCAGGTGCAGGAAACCTTGAGCGCGCGCGTCAAACGGCTCGGCTATCTCGGCGAATTCTTCAAATGCTCCGGGCACAATCCCGACGTGCTGGTCGAGTTCATGGAAATG
>DASQHF010000176.1:0-3414 GCA_035632215.1 Micropepsaceae bacterium
CCCCGGGCCATGACAATTTGGGTTATTGCTTTGCTTTTTCGAACTTCAGCGCTGCGCCGTTCATGCAGTAGCGCAAGCCCGTAGGCTGTGGTCCGTCGGGAAAGACGTGCCCCAGATGCCCGCCGCACTCCGCACAATGGACTTCGGTCCGCGTCATCAGAAAGCTCTTGTCGGTCGAGGTCGCGACCGCGTCCTCGCGCGGCGTATGGAAGCTCGGCCAGCCGCTGCCGCTTTCGTATTTGGTCTTGGAATCGAAGAGCGGCTTGCCGCAGCCGGCACAGACGAACACGCCCTCGCGCTTTTCGACGTTCAAGGGACTCGTGCCGGCGCGCTCGGTGCCATGCTGGCGAAGCACGCGGAACTGCTCGGGGCTGAGCTCCTTCTTCCATTCCTCTTCGGATTTGCTGACGGGATAGGTTTTGTCGGTCATGTGAGCCTCCTGGCCGCTGATCTGGGCACCGATACGGGCATTTCAAGGCTATTGCTGCTTCAGCAATTCCAGCAAGCGAGCAGGCGTAACCGGCAGAGACGTTATCGCGCCGGGGATTCCGATGGCGTCGTCGATGGCCGACGCAATGGCGGCGCCCGAAGCGGTGACACCCGCTTCGCCAGCGCCCTTGATGCCCAACGCATTCAAGGGGCTCGGAGCGTCCTCGAGGATCAGCACCTCGACCTTCGTCACTTCGCACGAAGTGGGTATCAGGTAGTCAGCGAAGGTGACCGACAAAGGTGAGCCGTTCGCGTCGTAGAGGAACTCCTCGAACAAAGCGCCGCCCATGCCTTGCGCGAAGCCGCCGACGATCTGGCCCTCGATCATCATCGGGTTCACCGCACGGCCGATGTCATAAGCAACGAGGAAGCGTTCGACGGTGACCTGTCCCGTCTCGCGGTCCACCCGGACCTGCGCAATATGCGCGCCATAGGGATATGTCATGTGGTCGGTGTGGTACTGGCCTTCGGTGATGAGACCGCCGTGGCGGCGCGCAATCTCGCCTAGCGCGACGGAGGGACCTGTTTCGCGGCCTTGCAGCACGACCTCGCCTCCGCTGATCGCCAGCGCATCCGCGGGCGCCTGGAGCAACTCCCCCGCAGCCTCCAAAATCTTCGCACGCAAAGCCCGCGCTGCTTCATAGGTGGCGCTTCCCGTGATCACGGTCGCGCGTGATGCGTGCGCGCCGATGCCGTCCGCGATCAGATTCGTCTGGCCGTGAATGACAGAGATGAAATCATAACCGACGCCGAGACCTTCGGCGCAGATCTGTGCCATTACGGTCTCGAAGCCTTGCCCCAGCGATGCGCCGCCAGTGACAAGCGTGACGCGGCCGCTCTCGTCCACGGATAGGCGTACCGAGTCCTTCGGCCCGAGCCCCGTCTTCTCGACGAAGAACCCGAGGCCGACGCCGACAGCCTCGCCCGTCGTGCGGCGGCGCGCGAGCTGGCCTCTAGTTTTCTCCCATTGGAATTTTTCGAGCGCGCGATTGAGGAGCCGCGCAAAATCCCCGGAATCGTAGACGACGTCTGTGCCCAGGGCCGTTAAGCCCCGTGCGTAGGGCATCTCGTCGGCACCGATGAGATTGCGGCGACGAACTTCAATGCGATCGAGATTGAGCTTCGCCGCGATCGCGTCCATCAGCCGCTCGCGAACGAAGGTGCCCTCGTAGCGGCCCGGCGCGCGATAGGTGGCGGCGGGTGTCTTGTTCGTGAGCCTGAAATGCGCCGCCGAACGGTAGGCCGGTATTCGATAGGGCCCCGGAACCATGCTGCTCGTGAGATCAGGCACGCGCACGCCATGGGTCCTGATATAGCCGCCTTGAGAATGAAAGAACTCGTCGTCGAGGCCAAGCAGGCGTCCCTCTCCATCCACGGCCGCACGCACACGGTGGAATTGCTCGCGCGAATGATTGGCCGCCATCAGATGTTCGCGCCGGTCTTCGATCCACTTCACGGGCCGCTTGAATTTCAGCGCCGCGAGCGAGACCAGCACGTCTTCGGGATAAAGCTCGCCGCGGATGCCGAAGCCGCCGCCGGTATGGCCCTCCTTCAAGTGAACGGATTGCGGTGAGCGTCCCAAGATGCGCGCAAGATTGTCGCGTGTGCGGTGCGGCACCTTCGCCGCACCATAGAGCTCGAGCACATCGTTCGTTTCGTCATAGCGCGCGAGCGCGCCGCGCGTTTCCATCGGCACGCCGGAATGCCGGCCGATGGAAAGCTCGAGCTCCACCACATGGACCGCGTTCTTGAACGCCGCGTCGATGTCGCCATAGGCGTTCTTCAAGATCACCGGCTCGGTGGAGAGCGAGGGCGCGAATTCGCCCGTTTGCTTGGCCGAGAGAAGGGGCGGCAGCTCCGCGATCTCGAGCTCGACCAAATTGGCGGCATCTTCGGCAAGATACGGAGTCTCGGCAAAGATCGCCGCGACCGGCTCGCCGACATAACGGACCTTGTCCAGAGCCAGCGCCGGTTGCCGATAGGGCTTCAAGGCCTCAGGCGCGGGATCGCGGAAATCGATCGGCGGTGTTTCGGCCAAGTCCAAACCGGTCCATACCGCCACGACACCAGGTGCGGCGTGGGCGCGCGCGATATCGACGAGAACAATCCTGCCGTGCGCTGCTTGCGATCGCGCGACGCGCAGGTGCAGCTCATCCTTGAAGTTGATGTCGTCGACGAACCGCCCCTTGCCCCGCAGATGGACCTCGTCCTCGAGGCGCGGAAGCGAGCGGCCAACGGCTTGCGATCTCCGTTCCGCGTCCGGAAAGCGTCGCGTCATCTCAATCGCTTCCGGCCTCAAAATTGTGCTCGAACCAGTTTGAATTTAAGCTCTCGATTAGAGGTAGACGCTGTTCAAAAATCAATATATTTCCCTTTTTTGGGACAATGGGCGGCGGAGGGATCATTGGCGCGATCACCGGAAGCGAGTTTGAAGCTGGTCGAAGGCGGCTATGGGGGCTTGCGCGGCTGGATCGATGCCGTCGAGAAGATGGGCGAACTCAAGCGCGTCTCGGGCGCGCATTGGGACACCGAAATGGGCGCGCTCACCCACATGTTGACCGAGCATAGCCACGGCACCGCGCCCGCACTCCTCTTCGACGACATCCCCGTATATCCCAAGGGCTATCGGACGCTCTATGGCCACTTCTCATCGGTAAAGCGCGTTGCGCTGACACTCGGGCTTCCACTCGAGCGCGAGCGTAAGGTCGACATCGTCAAGCAGTATTACAGCCGCATTCAGACGATGAAGCATCTACCACCGCGCACCGTAAAGGGCGGTCCGATCCTCGAGAACGTGATCGAAGGCGACAAGGTTGACGTTCTGAAATTCCCCGTGCCGCGCCATCACGAGCTCGACAAGGCGCGCTACATCGGCACTGCGAACTGCGTCATCACCCAGGATCCCGACGCCCATTGGTTCAATAT
>DASQHF010000177.1:0-10837 GCA_035632215.1 Micropepsaceae bacterium
CGAAAGCGGGGGACCCAGTCGCGGCGCGTCTGCACCGCGAAAAACTTTTATCTTCTAAGATTCTTTGCGCGCATGGACATGCGCGCACTGGGTCCCCCGCTTTCGCGGAGGATGACACAGTTCAGTTCGGCAGCGTTTACGCCGCGGCTTTTGCCAGATCGTGGCGGAAAAGAGAGCCGAGGCCGGAGATGACGTCTTTCAGGCCGATCGTGCGCAAGGCACACCAGAGCGCGGCCTGATTGCTGGTGACGACGGGGCGCTTCAAATCGCGTTCCAAGTCCTCGATCACATCGATGCTGTGAATATTGGCGCAGGAGAGAAAATAGGCTTCCGCGCGATCATCTTTGAGCGCCATGGCGAGGTCATACCAGAAGCGCGGCGGCGTGGTGCAATAGGCATCGGTGCCCGAGAGCGACGCGGCCTTGTCGGCGACGATCTCGTAGCCGGCCTCGCGCATATATTTGAACTTCTCGTCGTGGCCCTTCTGCGTTGTTTCCGAGATGAAGACGAGGCGTTTCGCGTTATGCGCGGCGAGCGCGGCGGTCACGGCCTGCGCGGTGCTGATCGCGGGGCGCATTGCGGCCGCCGAGATCCCGCGCACCACCTCTCTGTCCATATTGACGCCACCCGACATCGAGGTACCGGTGCACTGGAAGACGATGACGTCGCATTTCGAATCCATCAAGAGCTCGACCGCGGACAGGATGCGCGGCATCAGCTCGGGGAGCGGCCGCTTGTGACGATTGGTCATGCCGATGCGGATGAAATGCGGCTGCACACCAAAGGGCGCATAACGCTGCATCTGCGGCTCGACCATGCGGTTGGACGAGGGAATGATGAATCCGATCCGCGCGCGCGGGGTCAGCGGCGCGTAATCGGCGGGCGACGGGATCTTACCCGGCATGATCGTGGGCCCCGCTCGCCGGCGCGGCGGCCGCGGCCCGTTCCACGACGACCGGCGGTCCCGTCATCACTGCTTCGCCGGTGACGATGATCTGCCCGATCATGGATGGATGCGGCGCGCAGTTGAAATTATACGTACCCGGACGATTGAAGGTGATTGTCGCCGACTGGCCCTTTCCAAGCATCCCCGTATCCCAGCCGCCGCCGTCCGAGGACGAGGCGTTGTGCGATTCGGTGCCGTCATTGGTGAACGTCACCTTGGTGCCCGCCTTCACTGTGATGCGCCCAGGCGCGACGTCGTAATCGACGAACTTGATGGTGGAGGCTTCCGCGACCGGACCGGTGAATCCGACGACGCTCGCGGGAGGACGCGGCGCATCGAAGGGTTTCAGCCGCCCGTTCGGGCTTCCTTTGACCGAGAACGCCCAGATCATGTCGCTGTTGGCGGACGTGGTCTGGATCGACACGCCGCCCGTGGCGATCGCGACATATTGCTCGCCGTCGAGCTCATAGGTGATTGCGGGCGCATCCGCGCCGGCGCCCGTCTGCCACTCCCAGAGGAGCGCGCCGTTCTTCGCATCGTAAGCCTGGAACAGGCCGCTCGGCTCGCCGTGGAACACGAGGCCGCCAGCGGTCGAGAGCGCGCCGCTCCCCTGCCCGACCGAATAAGGCATTTGCTTCTGCCAAACGATCTTGTTGGTGCGCGAGTCGACCGCCGAAAGCGTGCCCGCATATTTCGCGCCAAGCGGCGGGCCGACGGAGAGCCCCAACTGGCGCAAGATCCGGCTCTGCGGCCGGTCGGCGGCGGTGACGTAGAAATAGCCGGTCAGCGGCGAATACGACATCGGTGACCAATTGGTGCCGCCATTGCCGCCCGGCGACATCAGGATCGGATGATCGTAGATCACGCCGAAGATGCACTTCGTCGCCCAGCCCTCGAGCGGTTGCGGACATTGCGGGATCAGCGCATCGCCCCGCGGAATCGGCTGTGTGGCCGCAGACGCGACGCGCCGATCCTGCTCGACCGGCTTCTCGTCGATGCCGACGAGCGGCTTTCCGTTGGTGCGATCGAGGATGTAGATCCAGCCCGTCTTGCAGGCCTCCGCAATGCCTTTCCGCATCACGCCGTCATACATCTGATCGAAGAGCACGACGGGACTCGGGCAATCGAAATCCCAAAGGTCGTGATGGACCATCTGGAAGTGCCACGCATACGTGCCGTCCAGATGCAGCGCCACGATGGAGGAGCTGAAGAGATTGTCGCCGGGGCGCTTGCTCCCGTCGCCAACGGCATCGGGTCCGGGCTGACCAGTGCTGAAATAGATGAGCCCGAGCTCGGGATCGATCGCGGGCGCCTGCCAGATGTTCGCGCCGCCTTGGAGGTACGCGTTGCGCTTGACGGGATCCGGATCGTTCGGGGACGGCCACGTATCGCCGCCGATGTCACCGGGACCAGCCGCGGTCCAGAAATGCCATAGCTCCCTCCCCGTTTTCGCATCGAGCGCGGTGAGCTTGCCGCGTGCGGAGCGATCACCGCCCGAGACGCCGGTATAGACGACGCCGTTGTAATAGGTGGGCGCAGTGGTGATGGTGTAGCCGTCCTGCCACTTGCCGATCGGCGTCTGCCAGACACGCTTACCGGTGCCGGCATCGAGCGCGACGAAATTACCGTCGAGCTGGCCCAAGAACACCTTGCCCTCGCCGAGCGCGACCCCGCGATTGTCCCAGCCGCAACAGACCGTGCTGATGGCCTGATCGATGCCGGAACGGTGCTCCCAGATGAGCGCGCCGGTGCGCGCATCGAGCGCGAAGACGTCAGCATTGCCGGTGGTGACATACATCACGCCGTCTTTCACCAGCGGCGTCGCTTCGAGCGAGTATTTGCTGCCGAGCCCTGAGCCCAGATGTGTGACCCAGGCGCCTTTCAAGTTCTTGATATTGGCAGGCGTAAGCTGCTTCAGCGTCGAGAAGCGCGAATTGCTCCAATCTCCGCCGACATGCAGCCATTCTGCAGAGGCGGGTTTGCGCAGGTCGGGAGCCGCGCTCGGAGCGGCGCGGGTAGTCGACCAAATGACGGCGCACAATCCAATCGTCGCTGCGCACATGACAAAGAGCGATCTACGAAACATGGCTGGGCCTCACCGGATGGCGTCACCCACAATTTAGAACCAAATCCGGCGAATGGCGATTGCCGCGGGCGTTCACGCGTTCTGCTGGAGCCAGCTCCTGAGCGATTGCGCGTCCATGGCGCCCGCGCGCTGAGCGGCCACCGCGCCATTCTTGAACAGCATCAGAGTCGGGATGCTGCGGATTCCGTATTGCGCCGCGAGCGCGGTCTCCGCGTCGGTGTCGACTTTCAAGAATCGAACCCGAGGCTCGAATTCCGCGGCCACGCGCTCATAGACCGGCGCCATCGCCTTGCAGGGCCCGCACCATTCAGCCCAGAAGTCGACGACCACGGGGATGTCGTTCTTCTGGACATGCTTCAAGAAGCTCGCGGTGGTGGCAGCGGCCGGATGCCCCGAGAACAGCGCCCGATGGCACTGGCCGCATTTGGCTTGGCCCGCGTCCTTGCCGTCGGGAACGCGGTTCACCGCGGTGCAGTGCGGACAGACGACGTGATGGGCTTCGTTCATTGGCTCGAGGTCATCCTGATGCCCTAGTCCGACATGGTCTCCTACCACAGCTTGGCGACGAAGGCCCGTCGGCAGCCGCTTCTCTCATTGGGGCGATCAGCGGGGAATGGTAGATTGTTGCCGATGTCGGGAGCCCGCTTATCCGGGCAAAGGAGGTGCGACATGCAAGGCTTTGGCATCATCATGACCATCGTTCTCGGCGCGATCGCCGGGTGGATTGCGGAAAAGGTCATGAAGTTCAACACCGGTCTCATCATGAATATCGTGCTTGGCATCGTCGGCGCGGTCCTCGGGAATTTCCTACTCGCGCTCCTGAACGTTTCACTAGGCGGCGTAATCGGGCAGCTTATCGTCGCGGTTGCCGGCGCGTGCGTCCTCATCCTCGCCTACCGGGCGATCAAGGCTGCCTGAGCCGTACAAATGAAGCGCAACTGAGGGCTGGCGGGCACGGGTTACGGGCACCTCGGCAGGCGCGGCCTTGTGCACCGTTCAGGTCCGCAGAAGCTCGAGCTTCAACTGCCGCAGGAACTGCAACGGGCCGCTTCGCAATTCCACGAGCGGAAGCCGGTTGGCAAATTTGAGCCCGTACTCGTGCTCGCGGGTCCAGACCATATTGGCTTCGAACGCGACTTCCTTGCCCGTGATCAGGAGATAACAATGCGCCGGGACTTTGTCCGCCGCATCGACGAAGATCCGCGCGCCCGAAAGCGACACATCTTCGATCCGGCACTCGAAGTTGCGCGAGCCGTCAATGAGGACAATCAGCCCGCGAAGATGCGTTGTCCTGCGCGGCTTGCGCCGCTCGGGAATCATCCAACCCTCTTCGTTGCCGGCTGTATCGACCACAAGCTTTCCCCTTCCACGGACGTGGAGTGTCGTGCCTCTCGCTTAAGAGATCGTGTCGTTTGGCGCGCCGGAATCTTGACGGAACTCGGCGTTTTGGCCGGTTTTCCTGTAAGATATCGCCTCACGGTTGAACGCGAATCCGGAACCCGTTTCGAATTTGGACAGGAGAATTCATGTTGCGCCCGGCTCCCCTTGCAGCCCTGATCCTTTCGCTTGGCATCGGCCCGTTTGCCGCCGCGCAGGCGCAAACGGTCGACTGGAAGAAGCAGGACGCGGAGATCTTGAAGCATCACCGCTCGCTCATTCAGATCGACTCCTCGAGCCCGCCAGGGAACGAGACCAAGGTCGACGATTACCTGAAACGGGCGTTCGAAGCCGAGGGCATTCCGGTCAAGACCTTCGCGCTCGATCCCAAACGCGGCAATCTCGTGGCGCGGCTCAAGGGCAACGGCAAGAAGCGCCCGATCCTCCTCATGGCGCACACCGATGTGGTCGGCGTTCAGCGCGAGAAATGGCCGGTCGATCCGTTCGGCGCGGTGGTGAAGGACGGCTACATCTGGGGCCGCGGCTCCCGCGACGACAAGGACAAGCTCGCCGCTAATCTGATGGTGATGCTCCTGGTCAAGCGCATGGGTTTGACCCTCGACCGCGATCTCATCTTCTTGGCCGAATCGGGCGAAGAGGCGGACCCGGCAGGCGTCGGCATCGGCTACATGGTTGGCCAGCATTTCGACGAAATCGATGCCGAGTTCGCGTTGACGGAGGGCGGAAGCGCGACCATCGATGGCGGTAAAGTCGTCACTGTCGGTGTCCAGACGAGCGAGAAGGTGCCACGGCGTTTCCGCCTCGTGGCGACGGGAACGTCCGGCCATGGCTCGGTGCCGCGTCTCGACAATCCGCTGACCCATCTGTCGGCGGCCGTGGCGAAGGTCGGGACTTACGTGATGCCGATGCGGCTGAACGAGACCACGCGAGCGTATTTCACCAAGCTTGCGGGCATTACGGCGCCGGAAAAAGCGGCCCGCTATCGCGCGCTGCTTGGTCCCAATCCGCCCGAATCGATCCAGGCCTATTTCGCGAAAGAGGAGCCATCGCATTATTCCATGCTCCGAACCTCGATCGTACCGACGATCCTGAAAGCGGGCGTGGGACCCAACGTGATCCCGTCGCAGGCCGAAGCCACTTTCGACGTGCGCGCGCTGCCCGACGAGGACATCCCGCAACTCTTCGCCATGCTCACCAAATTGGTCGCCGACCCGCAGGTGAAGGTCGAGCCTATCACCGTAAACCTGCGCCCGGTTTCGGCGCCGTCGCGGCTTGATTCGGAAATGTACAAGGCGCTCGAGCATGTCGCGGCTGAGATGTATCCCGGCGCGACTGTTCTTCCGGAAATGTCCACGGGCGCAACCGATATGGCGCAGCTCCGCGCCAAAGGCATCCAGTCCTACGGCATCGGCCCGGCGAGCACGGAGGAGGACGCGATCAATTACGGCGCCCATAGCGACGTCGAGCGCTTACCTGAGGCCTCGCTCTACCGCTTCGTCGAATTCACCTGGCGGGCGGTTATGGAAGTCGCAGCTCCGAAGTAGTTCGCCTCCCCGGAAAAGGGGGATCATGCTATGGTTGCAGCCAATGGATACGCGCGCTTAAGGCGCTCGTCTAGAAACGGAGGGAACACGGATGTCGAGGTTTGCACGCCTCATGCTGGCCGGATCGGCGGCGGTCGCGCTCGTTGCCGGCGCAGCGCTCATGCCCGCGACCGCGCAGAATGCGGGGGCAAGCAAGATCCCGAATTTCGGTCCCGACACTGTGACCGCCTGGACCACCAGCCGACCGACGATGGACGATTTCCTGCCGCCCGAGAGCGGCCCCGGTCCGGTGATGTCCGATCCGAAACACCCCTACACCCCGAACGGCTCGGGGCAGCCGACCTATCGCGTGGCCGATCTTACGAATCCGATCCTGAAACCCTCGACCATCGAAAAGATGAAGAAGGCGAATGACGACGTGCTCGCCGGCAAGGTGCCCTATATCGCGCGCGAGCGCTGCTGGCCCGCCGGCGTGCCGGGGCTGAATGTCTATACCCGCGGGCAGCCGATCTATTTCATCCAGACGCCCAAGGAAGTGCTGATGGTGAACGAGCTCAGCACGCAGATCCGGCATATTTACATGAACGTTCCTCATACCGCGCATCCGACACCATCTTGGTACGGCGAATCGGTCGGCCGATACGAAGGCGACGAGCTCGTGATCGACACCATCGGGCTCAATGACCGCACTTTTGTCGACAATTACCGCACGCCCCATTCCGACCAGCTGCACGTCATCGAGCGCTTCAAGCTCATCGAAGGCGGCAAGATGCTAGAAGCCAAGATCACGGTCGAGGATCCGGGCGCGTTCAACATGCCCTGGTCCGCGATCCAGCGCTGGCGGCGCACGGACGCGCGCGCGATGATCGAGGACTATTGCGCCGAGAACAACGGCTTCTTCTTCGGCTACGATGTCGTCCCGATGCCGCAGGCGAACAAGCCGGATTTTTAAGACACCGTGCGCTGACGCATGCGCGAGCTGATGCTGTTGACGCTCGGCGTGCTCGCGTTCTGCATGGGCGCGTATGCCATCATGGCGACGTTGCGCTCCGGAACCGCGCGATTGCGCGGCGGGCGCAAGGTAACGCGGGCGAAGAATCCGGCACTCTATTGGACGAATGTCGTTGCGCTAGGCGTGCTGATGGGGCTTTCGCTCGTCTTGATCGGGATCGCACTTTACAGGTGATGATCCGGGCGCCATTTGTCGAAGCGCACCTCGATCATCTTCAGGACTTGCGTCAGCGCGATCCCTGAGCCCGCGATGATCACGAGGCCGACCATGACCTTGTCGGTCTGGAAGGTGTTGCCGGCTACGCTCATCATGTAGCCGATCCCGGCAGTGGCGCCGTTCATTTCGCCCACGACGATGCCGATGAGCGCGTGGCCCAATCCCAGCCGCAGGCCGGTCAGGAGATTGGGGACCGAGGACGGCAACGCGACCGTCTTGAACAATTGTCCGTCCGTCGCGCCGAACGAACGCGCGACCTTGACGAAATCGCGCTCGATCGAGCGCACGCCGGTCATGGTGTTGACGAGGATCGGAAAAACAGTGGAGAGAAAGATGATCGCGATCTTCGCCGAGAGATCAATGCCGAACCAGATGATGATGAGCGGCATCAGCGCGATGCGGGGCGAGGCATAAAGCGCGTTGACGAAGGGATCTAGCATCGCGTTCAGCCGCGTGTACCAGCCCATGAGGATGCCCAGCGGCACGCCGATGATCACCGCAAGGCCGAAGCCAAGCGCGAATTCTTCGCCACTGACGAGCAAGTCCGGATAGATACTGCCGTCGGCGAACATTTCGTAGGCCGTCACGAAGATGCGCACGGGCGAGCTCGTGAACAGCGGATTGGCCCAGCCGATCCGCACCGCGAATTCCCAGAAGGCGAGGAACACGGCCACGGACGAAAGACCGAGAACAAGATTCTCGTTGCGTTGCCAAAGCGAACGCTTTGGCCCCTCGACCGGCCGGGCCTCCACGGCGACATTGCGATCCGCAGGCGTTACGGCCATCAGGCGCTTCCTTCAGCCAGCGCAAAGCCGGTGCGCGCGGATTCTTCCTGGATCAGGCGCCAGACATGGTTGTAGAGCTCACGGAAACGAGGCTCGAGCTTCACGTCGAGCGTACGCGTTTGAGGCAGGTCGACCTCGACGATCTCCTTGATCCGGGCCGGGCGCGCGGAAAAGACCGCGACACGGTCGGCCAAGAAGATCGCCTCGTCGATCTGATGGGTGATGAAGAGCGCGGTCTTCTTCGTGCGCGAGAGAATTTTCAAGAGCTCGCCCTGCATGAACTCGCGGGTCTGGGCGTCGAGCGCGGCGAAAGGCTCGTCTAAGAGCAGGAGCTCGGGATCGGGCGCGAGCGCACGGGCGATGTTCACACGCTGGCGCATGCCGCCGGAGAGCTCATGCGGATAATGCTCGGCGAAACCGGAGAGCCCGACGAGCTCGATGAGGGCCGCCGCGCGCTCGCGCATCTTGTCCTTAGCTAGCCGCTGCTGGAGCTCGAGCCCGTACATCACGTTACGCTCGACCGTGTACCAGGGAAAAAGCGAGTCCTGCTGAAACACCATCGCGCGGTCAGTGCCCGGCGCGGACACGCGCTTGCCATCGACGCGGATTTCACCGGCGTCCGGCTTGGCCAAGCCGTCAACGGCATTCAAGAACGTTGACTTGCCGCAGCCCGAGGGACCGACGATTGCCACGAGCTCGCCTTCGAAGACGTTGAGGTCGATGCCGTTCAGCACTTCGAGGCGCCGCCTCATCCGCTCGCTGTAATAGCCGAGCCGGACGTTCGCGGATTCGAGCTTGATAGCGCGTGCGGTCACGGGGATGACATTGCGGGGATGGATTCAAATCCGCAAGATCGTGGCTCAATCGACCTTCGTGAAGAAGCCTTCTTTTTCCAACTGATCGATAGCGGCGGTGTAGACGATGTCCTCGGGCTTCACGTTTGCCGCCTTGGGCAGCGTCGTCTTCAACTGGTTCAGCACAAGCCTGATCCCCTTGAGCGAGGGACGCGGCACGTCGGGATAAACGTGCTCCGTGAACACGTCATACGCCTTGGCTAGCGCCGGGCCGGGCGTCGTCTTCAGGAACGCTGCCGTAAGCTTGATGCCCTCGTCCCTGTTCTTGCGAAACTGATGAATGCCGTCTGAAATCCCCATCAGGAAGCGCTTCACCACGTCCGGATTCTTCTGGATGAACGCCCGCGTCGAGACGTAGGAGGTGTTGGGATAATCGGCCGCGATCTCGAGGCAGTCGACGAGCACGTGGAAACCCTTCTCCTCGAGATCGCCGGTGCGCGGATATTGCTCCAGCGAGCCGTCGATCTGGCCTGAGAGCATCGCCGCGGTGCGCGTGCCCTCGCCACCCAATTGCAGGATGACGACGTCGGTGCGTTTCAAGCCGAGATGTTGAAGCACGTAAGTCGCCGCAATGTCGGTTGAGGCGCCGATACGCGAGATAGCGATCTTCTTGCCCTTCAAGTCCGCGGCGCTCTTTATGGTGTTCTTGACCACGAGCTGGAAGGGAAGCTGGTCGGAGATGCTGCCGATGAAGACGACATCCGCGCCTTGAACAGCCGCGGCCGCGGCGGGCGAATACCCGTTCTGCGCAATCTGGATCGAGCCGCCGACGACGGCTTGCGAGAGCGTCGTCCCGGCATCGACATAGACGATGGAAACGTCGAGCCCGTATTTCTTGAAGATGCCCTTCTGCACCGCGTAGTTCATCGGCGCGGTGGTCATCGAGTAGCCGTCATACGCGACTTTCAACGGGATCAGCTTCTGTGGCGTGGGCTGCGCCAGGGCCGAACGGCCGCAAAGCGCCAAGCATGCTGGCGCGGCGATCATCTCCCGGCGTGTAAAGGTCACCTATGTTTCCTCCGTTGTCCCATTCTGACCGCATCGGCCCCACGACGCCAGCTTGTTCATCATGGACAGCCCGTTGCGGGAGCAGCCAATTCAGTTCGCGCAATTTGGACATCTCCGAAGTTCTTCAGCGCCGTCTGAAGATGCAAGATCGCTTCTTGGCTCCACGTCTTCTCGGTCGAGGATAGGACGACTGCCGCCGGATCGTCGGTCTGGCTGATCGAAACGTCGCCTATGCCTGCGCTTTTGAGGAAGGCCTGAAGCTCCAAAGGATCGATCGGCTCGGTCGATCGAAGTGCAAATGTCGCGCCGGCCTTGGAGTCGGTCGCGCAATCCAGATCGCGAGCCAAATAGATGCCGACCGCCGCAATGCTTAAAACCACGATCCCGACCAGCACCGCAAAGCGCCGTCTCACGACAGCAGTGCTTTCATCTTTTCCTGATTGAGGCCCTTCATCAGCTGGTCGACGAGCGCCGAGAGCGGCACGGAGGCTTTCGCGTCCTGCGCAAGCTCGAGCGCCACGTCCATGTCCTTCTCGGCCCACTTACCCGTGCCGCGGCCCCAGCGGTCGAGGGACCAGTTGGCGCCGGAGGAATAGCGCAGCGCCTCGATCATCTTCGGAATGTCGGCGCCCATCTTCTTGGCAAAGCCCAGGACCTCGTAATTCGCGGCCATACAGGCCCAGAGCAGCATGTTGTTGGTGGTCTTGGTGAGCTGGCCCATGCCGGAGTGGCCCACATGCATGACATTGGCTCCGAAGGCCGAGAGCACGGGTTTTGCTTTCTTGAACGCGGCTGCATCGCCGCCGCAGAAGACCGTAAGCGTGCCGTTGTCGGCCGCTTCCTGACCAAGCACGACGGGCGTGTCGAGCAGGCCGATGCCGCGTTTCGCGCAGATCGCTTCGAGCTCGCGTGCGGTTTCCGGCGAGGTCGAGCTCGAGATGCAGATGACGGCGCCGGGCTTCAATTTCTCGAGCAGGCCCGAACGGAC
>DASQHF010000178.1:0-10107 GCA_035632215.1 Micropepsaceae bacterium
CCACCGCGGCGACGCTCATTTGCGGCGGCGGCAGGGGGCGTCCATACGCGCGCTCGGTCCCTTTTTCGACGACACGCAGCGCCACCTCCGCATCCGCATAGCGTCCGCGCGTGGCTAGCCAGCGCGGCGATTCGGGGAGGAGACGCTGGAGGAAAAGGATCAGCACCGCCGGGAGCGCGCCGACCACGAACATGTATTGCCAGCCGAGCGTGGGCACGATCCACAAGCCAAGCACCGAAGCCGCGAGAATGCCGGTTGGGAACACGAGCTCAAAGAGCAGCACGAAGCGCCCGCGCCCCTTAGCCTTCGAAAGCTCGTTGATGTAGGTCGCGGCGATGGGCACCTCGCCCCCGAGCCCGAAGCCCTGCACCGTGCGCAAGATCAGCAGCGAGGTGTAATCCCACGAGAACGCGCAGGCGAGACTCAGGATCGCATAGGTTCCGATCGCGCCAATGAGCGCGTTGATGCGGCCGAAGCGCTCGGCGATCCAGCCGAAGACCAGCGCGCCGACGAGTTGGCCTGCGGCGCCCGCGGAGATGAGAAAGCCAACTTCCTGCGGCGTAAGCTTCCACAACGGCACGATCACGGGGAGGATGTAGGCGATCGCGAGCGCATCGAAGGCATCGAAGAAGGTCGCCGTGCCGATGATGATGCGCGCGCGTACCTGCCAGCTTGTGACGGGGAGGCGCTCGATGCGGGCAGCGACCGCGCCAGCGAACGCATCCCGGCTTTCGTCTTTCTCGATGTCGAGCACCGCGGCCATTACCGCAAATCCTCTTCATCCATAAACGGGAACGAAACCATGCCACAGCAGGAGATGCGAAGACACGGCATCGCCGGATGATCGGGCGCTTTCTCGGCAAGCTCCGCCGCCGTCAGCCGGCGAACCGGCGCCCTCTGGCTTTCGACCCGCTTCTTGTGCACGGGCGCGAGCGCCGCGCGTTCGTCCTCGGTCGCCTTCGCGTCGACCGCGAGGGTTTCGGGATTGAGCACGACGCCGTAATAATCGCGCGCGCCGGCAAGCGACACATAACCCTGGCGCACATCGTCGGCGATGAGCTCCGCCGGCCGTTCCAGCGGCGAGCCGAAGCCGCCGCCGCCGCCCGAACGCAGCGCATAGGCGTCGCCCTTCTTCAGCTGCGCGGTCAGGACTTTCGCGTTGGGCCGCTCCTTCTCCCACTCAGCTCCGCGGCGAACGAGCACCTGATTGCCGCTTGCCTCGAGCCCGCCCATGAGCCCCCAGGGCAAACAATGCGCGCGGTCGATGCTCGCATTCAGCGTCACGTCGGTCAGGGCCTGAAGCACCGTCTCGCAGCCCAATCCGCCGCGGTGCTTGCCAGGTCCGCCCGAATCCGCAATCAGCGCATAGCGCTCCACGAGAAGGGGATATTTCGTCTCGAGTTGCTCGCGCGGCGAATTGTGCGTGTCGCCGTCATTGATGCAAACCGTGCCCGAGACTCCGTCTTCGGAATATTTCGCGCCCCAGCCGCCGCCCAACGGGCCCATATGGGCCATGAAGAATTTCCCATCCTTGGGATCGATGCCGTGCACCAACGAGACGCAGAGATCGGCATGATGTCCGGCGATCACCTGTTTCGGGACGGCGGTGACGAGCGCCTTGAACACGGTGTCGATCACCGTCATCGGGAAGGTCATCCACCAGCGCATAGGTGCCGGCCGCGTTGCGCTCACCACGCGGCCTGGCGGCACGATCACCTTCAAGTTCCGGAACGAGCCTTCGTTGATCGGATAGTCGGTCGGCGAGGTTAAGCACTTGAACGCAACCTGCGCGCACGCCGTACCCGTGGTCGCGCCCGAATTATAGAAGCCGCGCACCTGCTTCGAGACATCGGTCAAATCGATGGTCATCTCCTCGCCCTTGACCTCAACGCGGACCTTGATCGGCACCGGCTGGCCGATCGTGACGCCGTCATCGTCCATGAAGGACTCAGCTTCGTACACGCCGTCAGGAATGGCACACGTGCGCTCGCGCGCGGCGCGCTCGGATTGATCCATGATCTCGGCGATGGCGCCGAGCACCTCGCGCCGGCCGTAACGGTTGATGAGCTCAAGGAACCGCCGTTCGCCCGTTTTGACCGCCGTGATCTGCGCCCGCAAATCGCCGAGCGCGCGCTCGGGAATCCGCACATTCATGCGGATGATGTCGACGAGGTCCTGATTCACGACCCCGCGCTTCATGTATTTGATGATCGGGATCTGGATTCCTTCGGAATAGATGTCGGTGGTGAGCCCGCCCAATTGACCGCCGACGTCCTGCCAATGGCCCATGCAGCAGGCGAACGCGATCAGCTCGCCGTCGTGGAAGATCGGCAGGCTGAAGGTCATGTGGTTCAAATGACTGCCGGTGATGTAAGCGTCGTTCGTAAGGAGGATGTCGCCGGGCTCGATGCCCTCAGGCCCGAAATGTTTGAGCTTCGCCTTGACCGTCTCCGCCATGCCGCGGATGAAGGTGGGGAGGCCAAGGCTGATCGACACCGTTTCGCCCTTGGCCGTAAACAGGCCGACGGTGAAATCGAGCGCCTCGTAAATGATCATGTTGTAGGCGGTGCGCATGAGATTGGTCTTCATCTCTTCCGTCACGGCGATGACGCCGTTGCGGACGATCTCGACCAGCACCGGAGAAACCCGCTCGCTCATGCGGACCCCACTTCGATGGCGAGATTGCCGAGCGCATCGACCTCGCATCGATCGCCCGGCATGAGGACGGTCGTCGAGGCGTGCTCCTCGATGAGCGCGGGACCTTTAATCCGGTTCCGCGCGACGAGCTGCGCCCGATCGTATACCGGCGCTGCAACGAAAACCTCTCCGAAGCGGGCTTGTCGCGTCCCGCGCGACGCGGCAGGCGAGGGCGCCTCGGGTCCTCTTGCGATGCGCTCGAATTTCGGCTTCTCCAGCACGCCCGTGACCCAGGTGCGCAAGCTTGCGATCTCGGCGGGTTCGCCCGGCGCGGAGGTGCCGTAGCGCCGCTCGTGTTCGCCGTCGAACAGGCGCTTGATAGCGCCGCGGTCCTTCCCCGCGAAATGCTCTATGGGGACGTCGATGGTGACAAGATGCTCCTGGCCGACATAGCGCATGTCGAGCGCGCGCCCGACGGCAATCTCTTTCGGCTTGACACCCGCCGCCGCGATGGCGCGGCGGCCGTCGTCTTCAAGCTCGGCGAAAATCGTTTCGAAGCGGTCGAAATCGAGGTTCGCTAAGCTCGTGAACCAAGTGCGCACATAATCATAGCGCAGGTCCGAGAACAGCATGCCGCAGGCGGAGAAATGTCCCGGCGCACGCGGGATCAGCACGCGCGTGATCCCGAGCTCGCGCGCGACCGCCGTCGCATGCAGCGGCCCCGCGCCGCCGTAAGCGACGAGGACGAAATTCCCGACATCGAGTCCGCGCTCGGTGGTCACGGCTTTGACCGCATAGGCCATCTTGGTGACCGCGATCTCGATCACGCCCTCGGCGGCATCGATCAGATTCATCTTAAGCTTCTGCGCGACCTGTCCGTAGAGCGTCTTCTCGGCCGCCTTGACGTCGAGCTTCATCTCACCGCCCAAGAACCGATCCGCGCCGAGCCTTCCCAAAACGAGATTGGCGTCGGTGATGGTGGCCTCGATGCCGCCCTGGCCATAGCAGGCCGGGCCGGGCATCGCGCCGGCGCTCTCCGGGCCCACATGCAGTGCGCCGCTCCTCTCTACACGCGCGATCGAGCCGCCGCCGGTGCCGACCTCGAAAATGTCGATGGTCGAGAGCTGGATGGGGAGCGCTTCGGCATATTCGCCGATCAGCGCAGCGCCGGTCGTGAGCACGTGGTGATTGAAGATCACGCCCGCTTTGGCCGTCGTCCCGCCCATGTCGAAGGCGATTGCGTTTGGGATCTCGAGCTCGCGGCAGATCGCCTGCGTCGCAACGACGCCCGACGCCGGACCCGATTCCAGCATCCGCACGCATTCCTTCCGCGCCTGGTGCGCTTCGAACAGCCCGCCGGTTGACTGCACCACGAGGAAAGCACCATCAAAGCCGGTGCGCTCGAGATGCGTATCGATCTCGGAGAGGTAGCGGTCGACCTTGGGGCCG
This sequence comes from Micropepsaceae bacterium, assembly GCA_035632215.1. Taxonomy (GTDB): domain Bacteria; phylum Pseudomonadota; class Alphaproteobacteria; order Micropepsales; family Micropepsaceae; genus CAIYRG01. The sequence continues at coordinate 4,087 of DASQHF010000178.1, forward strand.
ATATAGGCGTTCGCTGCCACTGTCGAGGAGCGTTCGAACTCGCGATATTCCTGGGAAAGCTCGTGGCTCGCGGTGACGAACACGCCGGGAAGTTCGCGCTCCAAGATCGCTTTTGCTTTGAGCTCGTGCTCCGCGTTGCGATAGCAGTGCAGGAATAGGATCGCGGCTGCCTCGATCTTCTCCTTCTTTAGCTCCCGGGCGAGCGCGACGATTTCGGCTTCATCCAGCGGCTTCAAGACTTCGCCGCTGGCATAGAGGCGCTCCTTCACTTCGTAGCGATGCTCGCGCGGCACGAGCGGTCGGTGCTTCTTGAAGAAGAGATTGTACGAGTCGGGCCGGTTCACACGCCCGATCTCGTAGATGTCTCGGAAACCTTCGGTGATGAGCAGCGCTGTCTTGGCACCGGTGCGCTCGAGAAGCGCGTTGATCGCGACCGTCGAGCCATGCAGGAAAAGCCCCGCATCGGCGAATGTCGTCTCGGCCTTGGCGACGCCCGCCTCGATGCCCGCGACGAGTGCCGCGGGCGTCGATAGCGCCTTGCCCAGCATCAGCCGGCCGCTCGTCTCGTCGAAGGCGGCGATGTCGGTGAACGTCCCGCCGATATCGGCGGCAAGTCGCAATTTGGGAGCAGCTGTCATGGTGCTACGTCCCCTCGCCCGCGAAGGGGGAGACGGCTAGGGAGAGGGGGTGCATGAGACGCGAGCCAAATTCAAAAATCCGGCCTGTCCGCCTGCGGGATCGGGAAGTCGGTCTCGCCCGCGCGCGGGTTCTCGGCGCAGCTTGCTTCCAGCATCGGCCCCGCGGCGGTCGACGACAGCACCGCATTGAACGGATCCTTGTTGTCGGCGATGCCGGGCTCGACACGCTTGAAACGCTGGATCGCATTCCATGGCGTGGTGAAAGCGCCCGGATCTTCGACGTGAACGTTCACCTCGAGAACCATTCCATTTTCGCGCAGTCGAAAGCGCTCGATGACGTGCAGTCGCTCGGTGTGCGGCGTGTCGAAGTCATCGATCATGGTCTTGGCGTTGAGCGCGATGGTGTCGACAACGAGCGTATCGCCCTCATAGTGCCCGATCGATTCTCCGTACCAGGACGGTTTCACATTCGCCGAATGCTTGTCCGCCATGTAGATGCGGCGCACTTGCGCGTCCGCCTGATAGGTCATGGTGACGATCTTCGGGCTCTGCACGATGTAGATCGGCATGATCGGGTCCAAGAGAAATCCCGGTACTCCCATGGGTAGACAGTAGGCCCGGGTCGGGAAGGTGGACTTGCCCGAAAGGACCTTGTCGTTGTGCTGTTTCAACTTCTCGCGCGCCCAGGGCTGAAGGATCGGGTTCGAAAGATCGGCGATGGGAAAGTTTACTTGTGCCCCAGTCGCACGGAACGCGTCGTTGTCCGCACCCGAATACTTCACGTCCTGCATCACCGGACCTGGCCCGCTCGGCGGTGGCAGGAAGGTCCGCGACATCACAACCCAGGCGACGGCGGGATTGGGGGCGAAATCGTGCGGTGAGGTCTCCGCGCCCAATGCCGTGGCAAGCGCCGCGAACCCGATTGCGCTCGCTATGATCCCAACCGCGCGGTTTGACACAAAGTTCATAGAAACCTTCAGATTCCGACCCGTCCTGAGCAGCGTTCGAGGATGTCGCCACATTGTAAGCGCGCGTGCAACAGGGCAATGTCCGGCCCCAGATGCTCGAAGAGGTCAGCATCGCACTCGGAGGGAGATATCCATGAGGCTTCATGTTGCATTACTGGCTGCCGCGGCAGCCGTCGCGTTGGCTGGCTCGGGCATGGCGGCGTCGTTGGGCGACGTCGTGCAGAAGGGCAAAGCGGCCGACCTCGTCAAGGAAAAGAACCAGATCAACTTCGCGACCGCGAAAGCGCTCGGCGACCATTGCCTGCAGGAAGCTGCGAGCAAGGGCATGGGCGTGAGCGTTGTGATCATCGATCAGTTCGGCGTCATCACCTATTACGTGCGCGGCGACGGACAGGGGAAGACCAACACCGAATCCGCGCTGTGGAAGGCCCGCACGACCTTGAACACACGCGCGCCCTCGAAGGCGCAGATGAATGCGGTCCGCACCGGCGCGGTGTCGGAATCGCGCGTCATCTGGCAGGGCAATTTCGCCAATGCCGGCGGGCTACCGATCGTGGTCGACGGACAGTTCTTGGGCGCCATCGGCGTCGGCGGCATGGCCGCACAGCCGGGCGTGTGGAGCGACGAGATCTGCGGCTACAACGCGCTGACCGCGGTGCTCGGTCCCCAGCCGGCACTGCTTCCCGATCTGCCCAATCCCTATGCCATCACCCAGAATGGCGCCGGACGGGGCAACAGCCAGCGGGCAGCCGCACCGTAACTACATGCGATAGATGATGCTGAGGGCCCCGCGGTAACCCGCGGGGCCCTTTCGCTTGGCCCAAAAGTCACCATGGCTCGGGGGCGTTTGATCGAAATTGCCCTGATTTTAGTTGCGCGAAAGGGAAGAAAGGTGCTCGATTGCAGGCGGTTCCGGTCCAAGCGGGGTGTCCCATGCTGAAACTCACGGCGTTTGCGGCGGTCGCGATCCTCATCGCGTCGCCTGCTTTCTCCATGCAGACCGTCAACGGTACGACCAGCAGCAATGGCACGCCGCGCTTCGCGGACCCGGTGAACAAGGACAAGGACCAAACGGACCCGAACAAGAACGGCGTCCAGCTCGGGACGCCGAATACCGTGAACACACCCTACGGCCCGCAGACCCCGGGCTCGCCGTTCATCCAGGGGCGGTCCAGCCCTGAGGCGGCGCGCAGCGCGCCGACGGCGTCGAGCTTCGATGATCCGACCTTCGGGCCGAACGGCACCTACACGCCGGGCCTTCACGGCAACAACCCGCGCCCATAAACCTCTCGATTTCCAAACTTACTTCTCCGCGGCCGCCGCGAGTTTCACGACGTCTGGCGGTGAGGCATAGACCTCGCGGATCAGTTTCTCGACGTCGACGCCGGAGACGGGGCGCACTTCGAGATTGAGCTTTTTCGCTTCGGCTAGGAACGCCGGATCCTTCATCGTCGCGTCGAATGCATCGCGCAGGGCTTTGACTCGGTCGGCCGGCACACCCGGCGGCGCCGCGAAGGGGCGCGCGATGCTTTGGCGCGAGATGATCAGCTTCAGCGCCTGTTTGTTCTGCTCGCTCGTCGGCAAGTCCATCACGAGGGGCACGTTCGGCAGGTCCTCGTGTTTCTCAAGCGCGAGCTGGATCACGATGTTGATCTTCTTGCCGTCGAGGAGCGGCTTGCTCTCCGACAGGAGACTCGACCACGACCAGCCACAGCGGCCCTGCACTTCGCCGCGCTCCATGCCGAGATTGATGTCGGCGCCGCCATTCTGGAAACCGGTCACGACCTTGATCGGCGCGTGGAAGATGTTCTTCAAGACCACCGGGAAGATCTCGCTGTCGGCCCCGGCGCCGGACGCGCCGATGGTCGTCGGCTTGGTCATGACGTCAGCCCAAGTCTTGATCCCGCTCGTGCTCCAGAAGGCGCAGATCGAGACCTCGTTCGAGACGCTGCCGATCCAATTGTATTTCGCGGCCTCGAACTGCGTGCCTTGCGCGTGGCCGAGCAACGGTTCGACGACGAGCCCACGGGCGAATGTTCCGATGACCGTGCCGTTCTTGGGCGCGACATTGTAAAGGTAGTTCATCGCCTTGAGACCGCCCGCGCCCGGCATGTTCTGCGGCACCATGGTCGGATTGCCCGGGATGTGCTTACCCATGAAGCGCGCGAGCGTGCGAGCGTAGAGGTCGTAGCCGCCGCCAGGCCCGAAGCCGACCAGCACCTGCACGGTCTTGCCTTTGTAGAAATCGGCGACCGCATCGGCGGCGTGCGCCGGCGCGGAGCTAACGAGGAGAGCGGCCGCGATCACAGCGCGTTTGAAAACTCTGTTCATTTGCCTGTCCAGGTGCTGAGGCAGGGTTAGGATAGTGCAGGAGCGCTACGCTTGGTATCCCATTGCGGAGTGCGCGGTTGCCTGCACCTTCGCATTGACGAGATCCGAGGGCGAGGCGGTTTCCTCGAGCATCCCCCAGCTTTTCAGCCATTCGTAAGTGCGCTGCATCTCGTCCGCCGGAATGGGTGCGGGATCGCACACGACGATGCGGCTCTCCCGGATGTCTTGGGGCTTGAGCGTGCCGATCTCCGGGTCTTTCGCCTTGTGATAGTCGATGAAGTAGTGGAGATAGGCCTTCTTATTCGCATTGATGCGCTTGACCGCTTCCTTCACCGCGCGGTTGAACGCGGAATAGGTTTCCGCATCGACTCGGTCCGAGGCAACCTCGGTGCCGTGATAGAAGGCCGAGCAGATCGTGCGGCAGCCTTTTTTCTCGGCCAAAGTGATGTAGGGCTCCGTCAGCGTCGTCGCCTCGAGCTCACCCTTCATCATCGAGTCGAAACGATAGCGCGAGCCGTTCGGCGCGCTGCAGATCTTGATCAGCTCGCGCGGCAGGAAACCTTCGAGCAAATGGAGCGCGAGATAATGCGTGCCGAAATAGAACGGAACGCCGACCGAGCGGTTCGCTAGCTGCTGCGCGGTGTAGACGGGCGAGTCCGGACGGACGACGATGGAAGCATAGGTGACGATGCCGCGGCGCCCGAGCTGGCGCGAGCCGACACCCGTGTCCTGCACGCGGCAGTAATTGCCCCATTCGCAGGCGTTGTACATGTCGGCCTTGCCCTGCTCGAGCAGGCGGCCATGGCTCGAGAACGGGTTCAGACCCTTTTGCGAGGTGATCTTAGTGTCGGTGAGTTTCGCGACGCCCTTGTCGCGGTCCGCCCATTCGATCTCGAGTCCTTCCTTCGCGAACAGTCCTTCGTCATAAGCCACCAGCTCCGGCAATCCTTGGAAGGGCGCCGTCGTTTCCAGAACCAGCTTCTTCATAGTCCGCTCCTTATTGCGTTGCGTATGTCGTGGCGATCGGCGTCGGGAGGTGCGCGGGTCTCCGGCGATCAGCCGTCAAATCGGCCCTGAGAATTTAGGCTCGACGCGGGAGAGCGTCAAACGAGCTACTCCCGCTTGGATCAAGGCGCAGCCCTGGTGTAGCGTCCCTCCAACAAAGGTCCAACAAGTCCCGGGGAAGAGCATGGCGCAAGCCGAAACCGTCGATATCGCCGAAGTCGTCGAAACCCAGGAGAATCATTGGTTCGGGCGGTTTGCATTCTCCACCTTCATCATGTGCTGCCTGGTCATGCTGGTCGATGGCTTCAATCAGCAGTCGCTCAACTACGCCGCCCCCGCCATCGTCAAGGATTGGGGCCTCAATCCGGCCGTGATGTCGATCGTATTGGACATCAATATCTTCGGGTGGATGATCGGATCGGTCGCGTTTTCCATGCTTGCGGACGCGATTGGCAGGCGGAAGTCCATCCTGATCGCCGTTTTCACTTTCGGCGCCTTCACGGTGCTCTTGCCGATCGCCAACAACCTCGTCGAGCTATCCATCATTCGTTTCATCGGCGCGCTCGGGATCGGCGGCGGTATGCCGATGGCGATCGCGCTCGTTGCCGACTACGCCAAGATCTCGAGTCGCGGATTCAAGATCACGCTCTTGTATCTTGGTTACACCGTCGGCTCCTCGGGCGGCGGACAGCTCGCCGCTAACCTCACCCCCCTCTATGGCTGGCGCTCGATTTTCATCGTCGGCGGGATCGTGTCGCTCCTCATCGGCGTCGCGCTCCTGATCGCGCTGCCCGAGTCCGTGCGCTACCTCGCTCTTAAACGCGCCGCGCCGGAGCGCATCCTCGCGATCGTGCGGAAATTGAAACCGGGCGCGGCCTATGGCCCGGAGACACGCTTCGTAGTTAAGGAAGCCGAGCGCAAAGGCGTTCCAGTTACGCATCTCTTCACGGAAGGCCGCTCCGCGATGACCGTTTTCCTTTGGTTCGCGCTCGGCTTGTCCTTCGTCACGCACTTCTTCCTGTCGAGCAATCTGGCTATCTTGCTTTCCACCTACTCAAATCAGATGTCCATTCCGACTG
>DASQHF010000179.1:0-4938 GCA_035632215.1 Micropepsaceae bacterium
GCGCTGCGGCTTGCCCGGGATCCGGCCGCACTTTCCGAGATCAAGGCGAAGCTCGCTCGGAATCTAAAGACCACCACCCTTTTCGATACAAAACTCTATACGTGCAATCTCGAAAAAGCGTTCGTCGAGATGTGCCAGAGGAGCCGAAACGGCGAGCCGGCGAAGGGCTTTGAAGTCTGATGAGCGACTCGCCGATCGCGAGCGCCCTGCGGCTTTGCAACGAGGGCAGGTTCGCCGAAGCCTCGCAAATTTGCACCGATGTCCTGCGCTCGAATCCGAAGCAGTTCGAGGCGCTTTATCTTCTCGGCTTCATGCATCTTCAGCACCGTCGTTTTGCGGAAGCCGAGCGCCTGCTCGGCGAGGCGCTCAAGGTCAATCCCGGTTCGCTCGACGCCCACTACAATTACGGCCGCGCGCTGCACTCCTTGGGGCGCCTGGACGAAGCGATTGCGGCTTACGACCGACTGCTCGCGCGCAACCCGAGGATCGGAGAGGCGTGGCTGAACCGTGGTATCGCGGCGATGGAGTTTGGTCGTCCACGCGAGGCGCTTTTGAGCTTCGACCGCGCACTCGCGCTGGAACCCAATACCACGGAAGCCTGGCACAATCGCGGCAACACGCTGGGCGAGCTTGGCCGCTTCGACGAGGCCGTGCAGAGCTTCGGCCGCGCGCTCGAGTTGAGGCCCGATCTCGCCGAGGCGTGGAACAATCGCGGCAATGCGCTTGCGAAGCTGCGCCGCACCGACGACGCGGTTGCGAGCTACGCGAAGGCGATCGCGCTTCAGCCGGCAAACCCGGAGCTGCGCAACAATCGCGCGCTGGTTCTGTTCGAAAACCGCCGGTTCGACGATGCGGCGCGCGAATACCGCGAGGTGTTGCGGCTTTCGCCCGACTACCAATACGCGCGCGGCAATCTCGCGTTCTGCGAGCTGCAATGCTGCGAATGGGCAAGCCTCGCCTCCGAAAAAGCCGAATTCGCCGAGAAAGTGCGGGCGGGCGAGCGGGTGATCGCGCCCATTCAATTTACCTCGCTGTCGGACTCGCCTTCCGATCAGCTCCTCTGTGCCCGCATCATGACTTCGGACAAATATCCCGCAAGCGCCAATCCCCTCTGGCGCGGCGAGCGTTATGGCCACGGCAAAATCCGTGTCGCCTATCTGTCGGCGGACTTTCATTCGCACGCGACGGCGGCACTCATGTCTGGCGTGTTCGAAGCGCACGATAGGTCGCGCTTCGAGACGGTCGCGATCTCGTTCGGCCCCGACGAAAGAAGCCCGATGCGCAGCCGTTTGAAGGCGGGCTTCGACCGCTTCCTAGATGTGACGCGGCAAGGCGACCGTGAGGTTGCCGAGCTCTTGCGCAGGAGCGAGATCGACATAGCCGTCGATCTCAAAGGTTATACGCAGGAAGCGCGCCCCGGAATCTTGACCTTCAGGCCGGCGCCAGTTCAGGCGCAGTACCTTGGTTTTCCGGGAACCATGGGAGCGGACTATATCGACTACATCATCGCCGATGAGACGGTGATCCCGGAAGGCGATCAGCGCTTCTATGCCGAAAAGGTCGTCTACCTCCCGGACAGCTATCAGGCGAACGACTCCAAACGGCGGATCGCGGAAAAGATGCCCAGCCGGGCCGAAGCGGGCCTGCCCGAAGATGGGTTCGTCTTTTGCTCTTTCAACAACACCTACAAGCTTGCGCCGGATATCTTCACGATCTGGATGCGGCTGCTCTCGGCGGTCGAAGGAAGCGTGCTCTGGCTGCTTCAGGACAACGCCGCCGCCACGCGCAACTTGAAGCGCGAGGCGGAAGCGCGCGGCGTATCGGCCGCGCGATTGGCATTCGCGCCGCGAACGGACGTCGCCGAGCATCTTGCGCGGCAACGCTTGGCCGATCTGTTTCTCGATACGCTTCCTTACGGAGCGCACACCACGGCAAGCGATGCGCTCTGGGCAGGGCTTCCTGTGCTCACCTGCTTGGGCAAGACTTTTTCCGGGCGGGTCGCAGCAAGTCTCTTGAAAGCCATGGGTCTTCCGGAACTGATCACCACAAGCCTTGCCGACTATGAAGCGCTGGCGCTCAAACTCGCTCGCGACAAGGATGCTCTTGCCGCCGTCAAGGCAAAGCTCGCTATGAACCGGGACAGTGCAGCCCTTTTCGATACCGCGGGCTTCACGCGCAATCTCGAGGTCGCTTACATCCGCATGTGGGAGAGGGCTTCTCGTGGCGAAGCTCCGGCGGCTTTCACGGTTTGAGAACCCGCCCCGTTCGCTTGACAGTCCAACGCGGGCCGCTTACATCCGCCGCTCTTTCGCGTAAGATATCGGTTGCCCTTTAGCGGGGGCGTAGCTCAGTTGGTTAGAGCGTCGGCCTGTCACGCCGAAGGTCGCGGGTTCGAGCCCCGTCGCTCCCGCCATTCCCAGCCGGCGCCGAAGCTCTGAAACTGCCTTTCTTTTCCCGTCGAATCTTGGTCTAAACGCCCGTTTGCAACCGTGCAGGCGGCTGTGATACTGCACCCGCGAAATCCCCCGAAATGGTGCGGAGTTCCGGCCGCCAACGCTCGATCTACAGGCCCGCCATGAATGCCTTTTTGCTCGAATATCTCCCCATTCTTCTCTTTATCGTCATCGCGATGGGGATGGGCGCGCTCCTGATGGTTGCGCCTTTCGTGCTGGCGCCCTCAAAGCCGGACCCAGAGAAGCTCTCCGCTTATGAGTGCGGGTTTCCCGCCTTCGACGACGCACGCATGAGGTTCGAGGTCCGCTTCTATCTCGTCTCCATCCTGTTCATCATCTTCGACCTCGAAGTAGCCTTCCTCTTCCCTTGGGCCATCACGATCCGCTCGATCGGCGCCTTCGGCTTCTGGTCGATGGTGGCCTTCCTCGCGGTGCTTACGGTCGGGTTCATCTATGAATGGAAGAAGGGGGCGCTCGAATGGGAGTGATCACGCCCCCGAAGCCGGCGATCGAGCGCCCGGTAGGCGCCGTCGCGCCCAACGATCCCTATTTCACGGCGATGGGCGAGGAACTCAAAGAGAAGGGCTTTCTCGTTGCGCGTGCCGATGAGCTTATCAACTGGGCCCGCACGGGTTCGCTGATGTGGATGACTTTCGGGCTCGCCTGCTGCGCGGTCGAGATGATGCAGGCTTCGATGCCGCGCTACGACCTCGAACGTTTCGGTTTCGCGCCTCGCGCCTCTCCGCGCCAATCCGACGTGATGATCGTCGCCGGCACGCTCACCAACAAGATGGCACCCGCGCTTAGGAAGGTCTACGACCAGATGCCCGAGCCGCGTTACGTCATCAGCATGGGCAGCTGCGCCAATGGCGGCGGCTACTATCATTACTCCTATGCCGTCGTGCGCGGCTGTGACCGCATCGTGCCGGTCGACATCTATGTCCCCGGGTGTCCGCCGACGGCCGAAGCGCTGGTCTACGGCATCATGCTGTTGCAGCGGAAGATTCGCCGCACCGGAAATATCGAGCGTTGATCGTGGCCGATACTCTCCAAGAATTGGCTGAACACATCAGCGCCGCCCTTTCCGGCACCATGAAGAACAGCCTGATCGCTAACGGGGAGCTGACAATCGTTGCCGAGAGCCCTGAGATCGTGCGCGGTCTCACGTTTCTCCGTGACGATCCGGAATGCGAGTTCAAGATCCTGATCGACATTTGCGGCGTCGATTTTCCGCAACGCGCCAAGCGCTTCGACGTCGTCTATCACCTGCTCTCGATTTCGAAGAACCAGCGCATCCGGGTGAAGGTCGAGACGGGGGAAGGCGAGCCCGTGCCGTCGGCGGTCTCGATCTATCCGGCCGCCAATTGGTTCGAGCGCGAAACCTTCGACATGTACGGGATCGTCTTCTCCGACCATCCCGACCTGCGCCGGCTGCTCACCGACTATGGCTTTTCGGGTTATCCGCTACGCAAGGATTTCCCGCTCACCGGCTATGTCGAGGTGCGCTGGGATGATGAGGAGAAGCGCGTCGTTTACGAGCCCGTAAAGCTCGTGCAGGAGTTCCGCGACTTCGACTTCCTCTCGCCCTGGGAGGGCGCGCGCTACATCATGCTCCCCGGTGACGAAAAGGCGCAGGCACAGAAAGGTGAGCGGACAAAAGAATGAGTCACGCGCCCGCCGAGCCGCAAGAGCGAAATTTCAGCATCAATTTCGGTCCGCAACATCCCGCGGCCCATGGTGTGCTTCGGTTGGTATTGGAGCTCGACGGCGAGATCGTCCGCCGTATCGATCCGCATATCGGCCTCCTTCATCGCGGCACCGAGAAGCTGATCGAGCACAAGACCTATATGCAGGCGCTCGGCTATTTCGATCGTCTCGACTACGTCGCGCCGATGAATCAAGAGCACTCCTTCGTCCTCGCAATCGAGAAGCTCTTGGGGATGAAAGTCCCGGCCCGCGCTCAATATATCCGTGTCCTCTATTCCGAGATCGGCAGGCTCTTGTCGCATCTCCTGAACGTTACCACGCAGGCGATGGACGTCGGCGCTCTGACGCCGCCCCTATGGGGCTTCGAGGAGCGCGAGAAGCTGATGGTGTTCTACGAGCGGGCGTCGGGCGCCCGCATGCACGCGAACTATTTCCGCTCGGGCGGCGTGCATCAAGATCTGCCGCAGGCTTTGCTCGACGACATCTACGCCTTCTGCGAGCAGTTCCCCAAAGTGCTGGACGATCTCGAAGGGCTTTTGACGCACAACCGCATCTTCAAGCAGCGCAACGTCGATATCGGCGTGGTGAAGCGCGAGGACGCGCTTGCCTGGGGCATGACCGGCGTAATGCTGCGCTCCACCGGCGTTGCCTGGGACTTGCGCCGCGCGCAGCCCTACGAGTGCTACTCCGATCTCGAATTCAAGATTCCGATCGGCAAGAACGGCGACTGCTACGACCGTTACCTCATGCGCATGGAAGAAATGCGCGAAGCGAACAA
>DASQHF010000180.1:0-7439 GCA_035632215.1 Micropepsaceae bacterium
CTTATTTTTAAATTAGCTCTCTATTACCCGCGCCAAAATATCCGCGGCGCGGCGGCATTGTTCGGCCGAGACATCGAGATGCGTCACTGCGCGCAGCGTTCGCGCAGCGAAAACGGACAGCAGCACGCCCGCCTGTTTCGCTTTCGCCGCAATCGCCGCGGCATCCGGTGCGCCCTCCGCCATCCGGAAGATGATGATGTTGCTCAGGACGGTCTTGAGATCGAGCTTGACGCCTTTCAACCCCGCCAATCGCTCGGCAAGGCCGCGGGCGTGGACGTGATCCTCTTCGAGCCGCGCCATGTTGTGATCGAGCGCATAGAGTCCGGCGGCGGCAAGAATCCCCGCCTGACGCATGGCGCCACCGAACATGCGCCGCACGCGCAAGGCCTTGGCCATGTCTGCCTTTGATCCCGCGATCACGCTCCCCACCGGACAGCCCAAGCCTTTGGACAGCGCGACGGAAACGACATCGAACGGCGCCGCAAGCCGCGCCACATCCGCTCCGCTCGCGACCGCGGCATTGAACAGCCGCGCGCCGTCGAGATAAGCCCGCGCGCCCATCGCATGCGCGGCGTCGCAGATGGCAGCCGCTTCATTCTGCGGAAACACGACACCACCGCCGCGATTGTGGGTGTTCTCCACGACCACGAGGCTCGTGGCCGGAAACATGAAATGACCGGCGGGCTTCGCGGCTGCTTTGAAATCAGCGGCGGTGAAAAGACCGCCGCGCCCGACGACGGTGAACTGCACGCCCGAATTCGCGCCGGCCGCTCCCGCCTCATGCCACACGAGATGGGCCTCGTCGCCGATGATCACGTCCTCACCGTGATGGGTAAGGATCTTCACCGCGGTCTGGTTCGCCATCGTACCGCTCGCCAAGAAGACGGCGGCCTCTTTTCCCAAGAGTGCGGCCACGCGTTCCTGAAGCCGGTTGACGGAGGGATCCTCGCCATACTGGTCGTCGCCGACTTCGGCTTCCGCCATCGCGCGGCGCATGGCGGGTGACGGTCTCGTGACGGTATCGGAACGAAGGTCGATCAATTCCATCGGAACCTCAGCGCAACGAAGTCTTCTGCATCGCTAAAGCAACCGCAACGCTCGCCGGATCGCCGCGTTCTTTCAACGCCGCAATCGCGCCCCGGATATCCGCTTGGGCCCGGTTCTGCGAGAGTTTCGTCTTGCCTTCGAGCTGATCGAAGGCAAGCTCGAAGCCGGTGATGCCTTTGGAAAGCTGAAGCAGTCGCTTCGGATCGACTTTCTCCAGGCCCCAGGGTGGTTTCGGGACAAGCGTCTTCTCCTGCTGGAAAGCGAACTTCGCGAGGTAGCTCAGCGTCTCCTCATCCGAGAGGCGTTTCGCGCGCCCGGTGCCCTCGACCGCGGTGTAGTTCCAGGTCGGCACTTGGTCCTTGCTCTCGTACCAATCGGGCGAGATATAGCAATGCGCGCCCATGATGCTCATCTTGAGCATCGTGCCGTCTTCGATGGTCGCGAGCGGATTTGCCCGTGCGCAGTGGAAATGCACCGAGCCGAACGGTTTCACATCTTCGTCCAAGAGCACCGGCAGGTAAGCGAAATGAATCTCGCCCTCGATCACAGCGGCAAACGTCGCGAACACGTTCTCGCGGATCATGGCGTGGACGGCGCCGATGTCGGTGACCGCGAAATGGGACGGGTTGTACATGGCTCAGAGCAATCCTTCCGTCTCCCGCCAGCCCATCATCACGTTCAGATTCTGGACTGCCGCGCCCGCGGCGCCCTTGCCGAGATTGTCGAGCACCGCGACCACGCGCGCTTGGCGCCTGGTGTCGTTGCCGAAGACGTAAAGCTTCAGCCGATTGGTGTCTTTCAGCTCCTCGGCGTCGAGCGTCTTCTTCGCCGCGGCCTCGCCGAGCGAAGCGACCTCGATTAGCTTTTCACCCCGATACGCATCGCTCACCGCCGCATGGATCATGGCGGTGGTCGGCGAGCCCTTGAGCGCCCAGAGCTGCAAGGGAATCTCCACCAGCATGCCGCGATAGAACCGCCCGACCGTCGGCGCGAACAGCGGCCGATGCACGAGGCCTGACTGCGCCTGCATCTCCTCGACATGCTTGTGCTCGAGGCCGAGCCCGTAGGTGCGAACGACCGTCTCGGTGTAATCGGGCGCATCCTTCTTCTCGAACTCCGCGATCATCGCCCGGCCGCCGCCCGAATAGCCGGAGACGGCGTTGCAGAGGATCGGCCAATCGGGGGGGATAATGCCAGCGCGCAAGAGCGGCCGCACGATCGCAAGGAACCCCGTGGCATAGCAGCCGGGATTGGTCACTCGCATCGCATGGCGCAGCTCCTCGCGGCGCTTCTCCTCTAGCTCGGGGAAACCGTAGACCCAGCCTTCGGTCACGCGGTGCGCGGTCGAGGGATCGATCACCCGCACGTTCGGATTGATGATGAGCGTGACGGCTTCGTGCGCCGCCGCATCGGGCAGGCACAGGATGACGACATCCGCATTGTTCAGCGCGTCCGCGCGAGTCGCCGCATTCTTGCGGTCGGAATCTTTCAGAGCGGTGAGTTCGATTTCCGGCCGGCTCGACAGACGCTCGCGGATCTCGAGCCCGGTCGTCCCGGCGGCTCCGTCGATGAAGACCCTCGTTGCCATGTTGAAGCAGCGCCTTTGACGCGAACCCGTCTACTGCCTACCCTATTCTAAGCCTCACATCCAATGTGGGCGCGGGGAGGCAGAAATGGACGCCGACGAAGTCAATCGGGCCATCCAATACTTCAAATCCGTCATCACCGAGCATTACTCCGACTTTGAAGGCCGCGTGTCCCGGCGCAATTTCTGGACCTATGTCGCCGTCTATATCTCGCTCGCGATCATCGTCTACATCGCCGGGAATATCCTTCGCCTCGGTGTGCTGATGCCGGCACTTCAGCTTGCGCTCCTCATGCCGTCCGCCGGGATCACCGCGCGCCGTTTGCAGGATACGGGGCGAAGCGGGCAGCTCGTGTGGATTCTCGTCGTGCCCGTGCTCGTCTCGAACGTCGTGTTGCTGATGTTCCTGTTGTCGTTCGGACTCTTCGGGCTGCTGATCCTGTTCTTCCCGCTTCTGGGCCTCATTTCCCTCATTTCGCTCGCGGCGGCGGTGCTGATGATCTACTGGTGCATCCAGCCGGGCACGGACGGGCCGAACGAATTCGGCCCGCCACCCACACCAGCGGCAGCATAACGAACGGGGTCGAGCTTACCGCTTCGAGAACTGGAAGCTGCGGCGTGCCTTCGGGCGGCCGTACTTCTTGCGCTCGACCACACGCGGGTCGCGGGTCAGGAACCCGCCCTGCTTCAGCACAGGCCGCAAATTCGGCTCGAATGCGATCAGCGCTTTGGAGATTCCGTGGCGCAGCGCACCCGCCTGTCCCGACAGACCGCCGCCGGTGACCTTGCAGACGACGTCGTACTGACCGTCGCGCGAGGCGGCGACAAGCGGCTGGCGAAGGATCATGCGCAACACGGGACGCGCGAAGTAGACGGTCTCTTCCTTGCCGTTGATGTGGATGCGACCGGGGCCCGGCTTGATCCAGACGCGCGCGACCGCGTTCTTGCGCTTGCCCGTGGCATAGGCGCGGCCATGCCGGTCGAGCTTCGGGCGGCCCTCCTGCGGTGCTGGCTGCGCCTGTTCGGGCTGCTTCGCCTTGATCAGCGTCGATTTCAAATCGGAAAAATCGCGAACTTCAGTGGCCATGGTCAGCCCTTCGCTTGTCTGTAGTTGGTGTTCTTGGGATTCATGGATCCGACGTCGAGCTTCTCGGGCTGTTGTGCCTCATGCGGATGATCGGGGCCGACGTAGACGCGCAAATTCGCGAACTGATGCTTGCCCAAGGGCCCGCGCGGCAACATGCGCTGCACCGCCTTCTCCACCACGCGCGTCGGCGTGCGGCCGGAGAGAAACGCTTCGGGCGTGCGCTCCTTGATGCCGCCGATGTAGCCGGTGTGCCAATGATAGACCTTGTCTTTGAGCTTGTTGCCGGTGAGCAGGATCTTCTCGGCGTTCACCACGATGACGTTGTCACCGCAATCGAGATTGGGCGTGTAAGAGGGTTTGTGCTTGCCGCGCAGCCGCGTCGCGATGATCGTGGCGAGACGGCCGACGACGAGACCTTCCGCGTCGATCACCACCCACTTCTTCTTGATCTCGGACGCCTTGGCCGAATAGGTCGACATAGGAAATACTCCTCCAAGCCCCGGAGCTTCCCGGGCGAAGCCGCGCCATGTAGCGGTCTCCGCGCGATCCGTCAAGGAACAAGCGGCTTCAATAAGCGAAATCAGTGATTTTTGTTATGCGGTATTATAATACCGTCTCTCAACGGCGGCGCCTCAGTCTTTCCTCCCCCGCGTGCGGGGGAGGTGTCGAGCCGCTTGAGCGGCGAGACGGAGGGGGCACAGATGACATGAGCCTGCTGTCCTTAATGTGTTAGGGGTTCCCCCCATGAACAAGCCCACAGCAACGCCCCTCCTTCCCGCCCGCGATGGCCAGGTCTTGACGCTCACGCTGAACCGGCCCGAAGCCCGCAACGCGCTCTCCGAAAGCCTCATGCGCGCGCTTCAGCTGAGCCTCGATGAGGCCTTCGAGGACAAGGCCATCAAGGTCATCGTGCTCGCCGCCAAGGGCCCGGCCTTCAGCTCCGGTCACGACTTGAAAGAGATGACCGCACGGCGAAGCGATCCCGACCGCGGTCTCGCCTATTACCGTCAGCTCTTCGCCCAATGCAGCCGAATGATGCAGACGATCGTGCGGCACCCGAAACCGATCATCGCGCAGGTTCAAGGTGTCGCGACCGCAGCCGGTTGCCAGCTCGTCGCGAGCTGCGATCTCGCCATCGCGTCTTCCGAGGCGCGCTTCGCGACGCCGGGCGTGAACATCGGCCTCTTCTGCTCGACACCCATGGTCGCCTTATCGCGCGCGGTGCCGCGCAAAGCGGCAATGGAGATGCTCTTGACCGGCGAAGCCGTGAGCGCGGAAGAGGCAAGACGCATCGGCCTCATCAACCGGGTTGTCGCGCCTTCCGACCTCGAGAAGGAAACGCGAGGCTTGGCGCGCTTCATTGCCGCCAAGCCGACCGCGACCTTGAAGATCGGCAAGGCCGCATTCCAACATCAGCTCGAACTCTCGCTGTCGGGCGCCTACGACTATGTCGACGAAGTGATGGTACAAAACATGCTGCACCAAGAAGCGAATGAGGGCATTGGCGCGTTCCTGGAGAAGCGCCCGCCCAAATGGCCGGAGAGCTCATGACCTATCCCAATTATCCCGATCCGCTCATCGCGCGGATTTTGAGGAGCGTGAAGACGATCGCGATGGTCGGCGCTTCGGCCAACGAAGTGCGCCCGTCCTATTTCGCGATGAAGTATCTCAGCGACAAAGGCTTCAAGATCATCCCGGTCAATCCGGGCCAGGCCGGAAAGACGATCCTCGGACAAAAGGTCTACGCCTCGCTCACGGAAGTCCCACCACCCGTCGACATGGTCGACATCTTTCGGAATTCCGAAGCCGCGGGTCCGATCACGGATGAGGCGATCGCGAACAAGGACCGCCTCGGCCTCAAGATTCTCTGGATGCAGCTCGGCGTCATCAACGAGGAAGCGGCCAAGCGCGCAGAGGCCGCGGGACTCACCGTCATCATGAACCGCTGTCCGAAGATCGAGTATGGACGCTTGTCCGGCGAGATCGGCTGGTATGGCGTGAACCGCCGCACCATCGACAACCGCAAGCCCTTTGCTTTCAGCCAAGGCGGCGCGCTCAAGCGGGGCTAAACCATGCTCAAGATCTGGGGCCGCCGCAGCTCGGCCAATGTGCAGAAGGCGATGTGGCTCATCGGCGAGCTCAAGATTCCGCACGAGCACATCCCGGCCGCGGGCCCCTATGGTCTCGTGAACGAACCGAAATTCCGCGCCATGAATCCCAACGGCCTTGTGCCGGTCATCGACGACGACGGGCTCGTGCTTTGGGAATCGAACGCGGTCGTGCGTTATCTGGCCGCGCGCTATGGCGGTGAGGACTGGTGGCCCTCCGATCCGAGGCGTCACGCCATCCTGGATCAATGGATGGATTGGGCGGCGACGACCTTCCAGCCCGAGATCGTGGGCGCGTTCTGGGCCTATTGGCGCACGCCCGAGCACCAGCGCGATTGGGACAAGATCCGATACTTCGAGGGGCGTTGCGAGCGCGTACTGCGCCTGCTCGACACAGAACTGAGCCGCAGGGCCTATGTGGCGGGCGATCGCTTCAGCGTCGCCGACATTCCCTCGGGCGTCCATCTCTATCGCTTCTACACGCTCGGACGCACCGTGCCCCATCTCGAAAACATCGAGGCGTGGTATCGCCGGCTCGAAGCGCGCCCGGCCTATCGCGAACACGTCATGGTTTCCTACGACGAGCTGCGCGGAAAACTGACGTTCTAGGAAGGATCAAGTTGGACTGGACATACAAAATAATTGTCATTCCCGGCCGAGCGCGAACCGCATCGCGGTTCGTGCGAGGGGAAGGGAACCCAGACGCGTCTGGATCCCCTTCCTTCGCGCTCGCGAAATGCTCGCGCTCGCCGGGGATGACAATGTCCTGAAACGGAGAACAAGATGGCCGAATACGGCTTCGACACCTTGGCGGTCCACGCGGGCGCGCAGCCCGACCCCGCGACCGGCGCGCGGATCACGCCGATCTATCAGACCTCCGCCTATGTCTTCGACGACGCCGACCAAGCCGCGTCGCTGTTCAATCTCCAGGTCTTCGGCAACATCTATTCGCGCATCATGAACCCGACGGTCGCCGTGCTCGAGGAGCGCATCGCGGCCTTGGAAGGCGGCACCGCCGGCTTGGCGACATCGTCCGGCCACGCGGCGCAGGCGATCGTGTTCCAGATGCTGATGGATCCGGGCGCCGAGTTCATCGCCGCGCGCCAGCTCTATGGCGGCTCGACCAACCAGTTCAACCATTCCTTCAAGAAATACGACTGGCACGTGAAATGGGCCGACTGCACCGACCCCGACAGCTTCAAGCGCGAAGTAACGGAGAAGACGCGCGCCATCTTTTGCGAGTCGATCTCCAATCCGAGCGGCATCATCTCCGATCTCGAAGGAATCGCCCGCGTCGCCGAGGAAGCGGGCGTGCCCTTGATCGTCGACAACACGCTCGCCACCCCCTATCTGCTCCGTCCCTTCGATTGGGGCGCGCATATCGTCGTTCATTCGGCGACGAAATTCTTGGGCGGCCACGGCAACTCGCTCGCGGGCGCGATCGTGGAATCAGGCACTTTCGACTGGAGCAGAAGTGGCAAATACAAGCTCTTGAGCGAGCCCAAAGCCTCCTATCACGGCCTCATCTTCCACGAGACCTTCGGTGATTTCGCCTTCTGCGTCGCGGCGCGCTCGCTCGCGCTGCGCGATCTGGGTCCCTGTCTCGCACCGA
>DASQHF010000181.1:0-3903 GCA_035632215.1 Micropepsaceae bacterium
TGCGCCGCGAAAAAAGACTTCATGCGCGCACGGACGTGCGCGCGCTGGGTCCCCCGCTGGAGTTTACGCTCGGGCCAAGCGTACGCGCGGACCCGGGCGCGGGGGGATGACACAGTTTTTTCGCGTCTACTTCTTCACGAAGCGGCGGAAGTTCAGCGTGTTGGTGAATCCGCCATAGACGTTGCCAGCGTCATCCGCCGCAACACCCTCGAGCGTATTGCCCTCGTTCCAGGGAATGTACTCCTTCACCTTGCCGTCCTTCACGCTGCCGATGCGAATGCCCTGCTTGAAGCCCGGATTGGTCTTGTCGGACGAGGTCGAGTCAGCGACGTAGATGATGTCCTTCTTGTCGATGAAGACGCCGCTCGGGCGGCCGAATTGGCGCCACTCGGCGATGAACTTGCCGTCCTGATCGAAGATCTGGATGCGGCTGTTCGAGCGGTCGGCGACATAGAGCCGCCCTTGGCTATCCATCGCAAGGCCGTGCGGCGCGTCGAACTCGCCGGGGCCCGTTCCGTGCTTGCCCCAGGTCTTGATGAACTTGCCGTTCTTGTCGAACTTGACGATGCGCGCGTTGGTGTTGCCGCCATGACCATCGGCGACGAAGATGTCGCCGTTCGGCGCGACGAGAACATCCGATGGCGCATTGAAGTGCTTCTCGTCAGCCCCCGCCTCGCCCGGCGTGCCGAGCGTCATCAGGAGCTTCCCGTCGGAAGAGAACTTCATCACGGTGTGCCCCTTGCCGTTGTTCTTGGTGCGGCCGTCGGACACCCAAATGTTGTCCTGCGCGTCGACGTAGAGCGCGTGCGGATAGTTGAACATGCCCGCGCCGAAGCTTTTCACGAGCTTGCCCGAGGCGTCGAATTTCTGGATCGGATCGAGGTTCGAGGCCGAGCAGTCGTCGGCGGTCGCGCAGCGATCGAACACCCAGACGCTCTTGCCATCACGATCGATGTCGACGCCGACAGCCGCGCCCCATTTGCGGCCGTTCTGCAGCTTCGCCCAGCCCGTGTCCTCGCGATACGGGTTGGGCGCGGCATTGGGATCGGCGGCGTTTTGCGAGTAGCTCGGAGCGCTCGTCATCGCGGTCACCGCGATCGTTGCGGCACCTAGCAGGAATGTCAGCTTCAAGGCGTTCATGTGTTCCTCCTTGTGGGGCGTCAGATCCGGTCAGGGAACCGGATGATGAAATTGTCGCGGTTGGGCATTTTCACTTTCGGCAAGGTTTGCGCGTTCATCACGTCGTTGTCGCCGATGAGCTTGTTCAGGGAGAGAAGATAAGCGGTCAGCGCGTAGACTTCCTCGTCCTTCAAAGAATGCGGCGCGTTGTACGGCATGGCGCGGCGGATGAAGTCGAACACGGTCGTTGCATAGGGCCAGAAATTGGCGATCGTCTTGCCGCCGTCCAAGCTCGCGCGCGGCGGTCCGGCGGTGACGGCTGCGGCGATGCCGCCCTTGCCATTCTCGCCGTGGCAGGCGGAGCATTTCGCGGCGAAAATCGGCGCGCCTTGCGCGGGCGTGCCAGACCCGGGCGGTAAGCCGGTGCCGTCGGGCATGATGCTGATGTCCCAAGGCGCGATGTCGGCCGGGCTGATGGGCTTGCCGAGCTTCGGCGGTCCCGCATCGGCAGCGAGCGCTGCTGCTCCGCAGGCGGATAAAATGGCGACGAGCGCGACTTTAAGCGTAGACATGTCTCACCTCGCCCTTGTTGTCGACGGCCCAGCTGGTGATGGAATTGAAATGCTGGCTCGGGAAATCGAGCACCGAGGGCGGTTTCGTCGTCTGGCCCCTGAGCGCCACGAACTGCTCGCGCGTCGGCTGGACATTGCCGCCTTCGTCCCAGGCCCGGCTTTGCAGGATCGCGGGCCCGCCGTTCCAGCGCCACGCCATGCGGAAGCGCGTGAAGGCTTTGGGCAGAATAGGTGCCTGTAATGCCGCCTCGCCCCAGCTCTTTCCGCCGTCGGCCGAGACCATCACCTTCTTGATGCGCCCCGTTCCGGCATAAGCGATGCCGGAAATCTCGTAGACGCCGGGCTCGTGCAAGGTGAGGCCAGGCGAAGGACTGGTAATGAACGACTTCACTTCCTGAAGAAAATAGAAGCGATACGCCTTGCCGTTGGGAAGGATCTGCGAATAGGTGCGCGACTCGTAATAGCTCATCGCCGGTTCTTCGGTGAGCTTGATGCGGCGCAAGAACTTGACGTTCATGTTGCCTTCGTAGCCGGGAAGCCAAAGGCGCATCGGATAACCCTGTCCGGGCTGGATGCGCTCGCCGTTCTGGTACAGCGCGACCATGGCGTCATCCATGGCTTTGGCGACCGGCACGCTGCGCGAGAGATGCGGGCTGTCGGCGCCTTCGGCAATCATCCACTTGGCCTTCGGATCGATGCCGGTTTCCTCGAGGAGCGTGGAGAGGAGCACGCCCGTCCATTCCGAGCACGAGGCGAGCCCGTGCAGCGCCTGGACATTGGCCTGGATCGGCTCGTTCGAGAACAGAGGCGCGCTGTTGCCGCCGCATTCGACAAAGCCGATGCGCGACACCATTGGATAGCGCGCCAGCGCGTCGAGGGTGAACACCAGGGGCTGCTTGACGAGACCATGGATGACGAGCCGGTGTTGTGCGGGGTCGATATCCGGCACGCCGCCATGACAGATGGTGAAGTGCAGCCCATTAGGCGTGATGATGCCTTGCAGCATGTGGTGTGGCGTGCGGGCGCGCGAATTCCTCGGCTCGTTGTTCGGATTGTCCTGCGTGCGCACGACGCCCGCTTCGTAGCGCGACGGCGTCTGATAGGGCGGGATGACGGTGCCGACCTTCAAGCTCCACGGCCCGTCTTTCAGCGGCTCGGCGGCAGCCGAGGCGAGCGAGGCGCCGAGCCCCGTTCCCATCGCGCCTGCGATCATCACGCCACGACCCAAAAGCGCGCGCCGATCCAAGAGTCCGTTGCCGGCAATGACAGGAAGATCGCTCTTTGTTCTTCGCTTGTTTGCCATTCTTGCCTCCTTCGCGCGCGGCCAAGAATAGCCGAGCCTCCCCGCCCGAGGATAGGCGTCAGCCGGCCTTATAGGCGCTGGTACCTTCGGCCAAATAGCGGCTGTTCTGCTCGCGGATCTTCGCTGCCGCGTCGTCATAGAGGAAAGGCAGAAAAGCGTAGCGCTTTCCCCGCGTCATCCGCGAGACGGCGTGCAGCAGCGAGCAGGAAAAGACGACGGCACAGCCGATGGGCGGCTTGTAGGTCTTCGGCCCATATTCCGGGAAGCTCAGCTCGCCGCCCTCATAGTCATCGTTGAGGTTGATGGTGACAGCGAACCGGCGATGGGCCGTGCCCTTCATCGTGTTGTCGCGATGCGCCTCGAAATGGCCGCCCTCCTCCGCCGCGTAACAGGAGACGATGTAGCGCTCCATCCGCGTGACCTGGAAAAAATGGACCTTTGCGATCTCCGGGATCACGCGGCGCACGAGCCGCGCCTGCGTTTCCAGGATCAAGCCCTTGTCCTCGATGTAGTAATCGCGCCGGCTCTTGTAGTCGTAGTCGGTCACGCCAACCGTCTTGCCGCCGACCTCGCGCATGACGCCGACTTGTTCTCCGCCTGTGGAGTCAAAGAGCGCGACCAGCTTGTTGCAGAACTCCGGCTCGAAGACGCGCGGGAGGACGATAACCGGCGCAGGGAGTTCGAAACCGGCGAAGCGCGCGACCGGCGGAAGCGCGTCGATGTAATCCATTAGCGCGGCGATATCGCTTCTGTCTTGCCGGAACGGAATGACTTGCAGGACGCGGAGCATCGGATCGAGCACGATCCAGAGACGCCGCCACGATGCCGGGCCGTCCTTGGGCGTCGCGTCCTTGGGCACGGCACCGTAGAGTCTGCTTGCGGCGCCATCGAAATCCCAGAAGTACTGAT
>DASQHF010000182.1:0-19366 GCA_035632215.1 Micropepsaceae bacterium
GACATCCTACAAGGCGCTGAACAACATCATGGTGGACGAGAAGGACCACGATATCCTG
This sequence comes from Micropepsaceae bacterium, assembly GCA_035632215.1. Classification (GTDB taxonomy): domain Bacteria; phylum Pseudomonadota; class Alphaproteobacteria; order Micropepsales; family Micropepsaceae; genus CAIYRG01. The sequence continues at coordinate 59 of DASQHF010000182.1, forward strand.
TCGCGCTCCATGGCCCGGCGCGCGTTCTCCAAAGCCCATCCCGGAACGGGCTCGATCGGCACGTCGGTCGCTTGCGGCATCGCCGGAACGATCGCGCACGAGGCGTATAAGGGCAAATCCGAACGCGGCAAGACCTACAGCGTCCGCATCGGACATCCCGGCGGACATCTGGAAGTCCGCGCGCGCCTCGACCGCGAAAGCAATCAAGCGCCCGCCATCGAATCCGCGATCATCGGCCGCACGGCGCGCGTGATCATGGACGGCCGGGCCTATCTCAAGGCCTGACCGCGGCGGCGATGGCCAAGCGAAAGCAACCGAGCGAGCTCTCGATCGACGATGTCACCGACTGGTGGCAGACGGAGATCGTCGACATTGCACCCGGCGTGATCCGCGTCCGCGGTTACGCGATCGAGGATCTGATTGGGCACATCTCTTTCCCAGCGATGATCTGGCTCACTATGCGCGGCGAGCTTCCGAACGAGGCCGAAGCCGAGCTTTTGGGCGCTGTGCTCGTCGCGGGCGTCGATCACGGACCGCAAGCACCGGCGGTTGCGATCGCGCGCATGGCGGCGACCTGCGGCGTCGGCTTGAACAGCGCCATGGCGAGCGGGGTGAATGTGCTTGGCGACGTGCATGGCGGAGCCGGCCAGCAATGCATGGAGCTCCTCGCCGATGTCGACGGGCGGCATAAGATAGGCGCGCCTTTGAACGACGCGGTCTCCGCAGCGCTCAAGGATTTCCGCGCCGGGCACCGTTTCGTTCCCGGTTTCGGCCACCGCTTTCATCCCGTCGATCCGCGCGCGAAACGTTTATCCGAGATGATCCGCGCCGCGGCGCGGAAGGGCACGGTCTCCGGCCGCTATCTCGCGATCGGCGAAGCTGTGCAGAAGCAATTGTCGGCCGACGCAGGCCGCTCGCTGCCGATGAACATAGACGGGATCACCGCCGTCGTGCTCTCCGAGCTCGGCTTTCCGCCCGAGCTCGGGCGCGGGATTTTCATTCTCTCGCGCAGTGTCGGCATTTGCGCGCACGCTTTCGAGCAGTCGCGGCAAGGCGGACGCATCAAGGGACCGACGCCGCCGGGGGCAGGCTTCCGCTATCGCGGTCCGAAGCCGCGCAAGCTAAAAGCCAAGCGCAAATGAGCTTGGCTCCGCTTGCCGGCATCAAGGTGCTCGAGTTCGGCCACACGATCTTGGGCCCCTGCTGCGGCATGGTGCTCGCCGATCTCGGCGCCGAAGTCATCAAGATCGAGCCGCCCGGCGGCGAGCGCACGCGGCGCCTGAAAGGTTTCGGCACCGGGTACTTCGGCTATTTCAATCGCAACAAGAAAAGCATCGAGCTCGACTACAAGACTCATGCGGGCCTCGAAGTGGCGCGCAGGCTGATCGCGGAATCGGACGTGCTGATCGAGAACATGGCGCCGCACGCGCTCGAACGCGCGGGCTTGGGCGAAAACGTAGCGCGCGCGATCAATCCGAACCTCATCTACTGTTCGCTCAAAGGCTTTCTCGACGGTCCGTACGCGAACCGAGTCGCGCTGGACGAGATCGCGCAGATGATGAGCGGGCTCGCCTACATGACGGGACCCCCGGGCCGTCCGTTGCGCGCGGGCACCTCCATCACCGACATGCTCGGCGGCATCTTCGGCGCGTTGGGAGTTCTGGTTGCGCTGCGCGAGCGCGACAAGGGTAAGGGAGGCGCTCTCGTCGAAAGCGCGCTGTTCGAGACGGCCGCCTTCCTGATGGGCCAATACATGGCCTATTCTTCGCTCACCGGCGAGAAAGTGCCGCCGATGCCGGCCCGCGTCAGCGCCTGGGCGGTGTACGATCTGTTTCAGGCCTCCGACGGCCGCTCGGTCTTCGTCGGCATCACCAGCAACAATCACTGGGACGCGTTTTGCCGCGAATTTTCGCGCCCGGATCTCTTCGCCGATCGATCGCTTGCGACGAACGAACAACGCGTCGATGCACGCAGCCGATTGATGCCGGAGCTCACCAGATTGTTCGGCGCGCTGCCGGGACGCGAAATCGAGCGCCGCTGCGTCAAAGCCGGGCTCCCTTTCGCCTTTGTCGCGCATCCCGAGGATCTGTTTGAAGATCCGCATCTGAATGCGAACGGAAGTCTCGCGGCGACGACGCTTCCGGGGGGAATTTCGAGCAAGGTGCCGCTCCTTCCGATCCGCCTTGACGGGAAAGCGTTTCCTTTGCGCGACGATCCACCTTTAGCCGGCGCGGATACGGCGGAGATTCTCGGCGCGCCGGATAAAGAGAGCGCACCATGACCGTTTCCGTTGCGATCCTCGACGATTTTCAGGACGTGACGCGCACGCTCGCGAATTGGGATCTCTTAGGCCCGCGTGCGTCCGTGACGGTCTTCAATCGGCATTTCGAAGGCGAGGAGCTCGTCCGTCGGATCGCTCCCTTTGACGTTCTCGTGCTGACGCGCGAACGCACGCCGCTTCGCCGCGACCTCATCGCTCGGCTGCCGAATCTCAAGCTCGTCGTCACCGCAGGCATGCGCAATCTCGGCATCGATCTCGCGGCTTGCCGCGAACGGGGCATTCTCGTTTGCGGCACGGAATCGGGAAGCTCGCCCACGGCGGAGCTTGCCTGGGCTCTCATTCTTTCGCTCGCGCGGCGCGTCGTGGACGAGGACCGCGCCCTGCGCGAGGGCCGCTGGCAGACAACAGTCGGGTTTGGCTTGAAGGACAAAGTCCTCGGCATCGTCGGCTTGGGGAAGCTCGGAAGCCAGATGGCGAAGATCGCTCAGGCCTTCGGCATGAAGACGATCGCCTGGAGCAAGAACCTGACTACCGAACGCGCGGCGTCGCAGGGATGCACCCGCGTGGAAAAGCTCGAGCTCTTCCGCGAAGCAGACTTAGTCACGATCCATCTGCTCTCGACCGAGCGCACGAAAGGCATCATCGGCCGGCCTGAGTTCGCGGCGATGAAACCGACCGCGATCTTCATCAACACCGCGCGCGCGGCGATCGTCGACCAGGATGCGCTTCTAGACGCGCTTATGACCCGCAAGATCGCCGGCGCCGGGCTCGATGTTTACGACCGCGAGCCGCTTCCCGCCGATGCGCCCATCCTGAAAGCGCCCAACACCGTGCTGACGCCGCATTTGGGCTATGTCACGCGTGAAAGCTACAACGTCTATTTCCCGCAGGCGCTCGAGGACATCGAAGCCTGGCTCGACGGAAAACCCACACGCCTGATCGCGGAACAATGATGGTGAGGTGCGTTCCAACCCTGGACATCGCGCTTGGCCAAGCTATTTTCGCTCCCTCGGATCGGCGGCACTTCCCATGATCGGCGCGGAAACCCTCGTACGCACTTTGCTCGCCTGCGGCGTTGACACGACATTCGCCAATCCGGGCACGAGCGAGATGCATTTCTGCGCCGCGCTTGATCGCGCGCCCGGCATGCGCTCTATTCTGGGCCTTTTCGAGGGCGTCGTCTCGGGCGCCGCTGACGGCTATGCGCGTATGAAGGGCAAGCCCGCGGCGACCTTGTTCCATTGCGGACCGGGACTCGCCAACGCACTCGCCAATTTCCACAACGCGAAGAAATCCGAGACGCCGATCGTCAACATTGTCGGCGATCAGGCGACCTATCACGCGCCCTTGGATCCGCCGCTCGCCTCCGATGTCGAGGGCTTCGCGCGGCCTGTTTCGCAATGGGTGAAGCGCGTCATGCACACCGAGACGCTGGGGGACGATGCTTCCGAAGCGGTGCAGGCGTCGTATCGCCCTCCGGGAGGCATCGCAACGCTGATCCTCCCCTCGGATGTCAGTTGGAACGAAGGCGGCACGGTAGGACAGCCGCGTCCGATTCCAAAGCGTGCGAAAGTCGACGCCCGCGCCATCCGCGAAGCCGCGGCGGTGCTCAAAACGGGCGAACCGGCCCTCCTCTTCTTGGGCGGCGCAGCGCTGACGCTGGGCTTGAACGACGCACACCGGATCGCGGCCAAGACCGGCGTGCGACTGATGGCGCCGACTTTCAACGCCCGCATCGCGCGCGGGCAGGGGCGCTATCCGATCCCAAGCATGCCCTATCCGGTCGATGAGGCCGTGAAGCTGACCGCCGGCATCCGCCACGTGATCCTCGCCGGCACCGGCGAGGCGGTCGCGTTTTTTGCCTATCCGAACAAGCCCAGTGTCGTCACCCCCAAAGATGCGGCGGTCCATGTGCTCGCAAAGCCCGAGTCCGACGCTGTCGACGCGCTGGCGCGATTGGCAGACGAGCTCGATTGCCCGCCGGCGCCCACGCTCAATCGCCCACCACCGCCCGAGCCCGCCCGCGGCGCGATGAACGTCGAGGGCGCTGCGCAGACCGTGGGCGCGCTCTTGCGCGAAGATGCGATCGTCGTCGACGAAGCGATCACGCTGCGCGGACCGTTCTTCGCCGGCACACGCAACGCTGCGCCGCATGATTGGCTGCAAGTCCCGGGCGGCTCGATCGGCGACGGTCTTCCGTTGGCGACGGGCGCCGCGGTTGCCGCGCCGGACCGCCGCGTGGTCGCCATCCAGGCCGACGGCTCGGCGATGTACACGATCCAGTCTCTATGGACGCAGGCGCGTGAGAAGCTCGACGTCACCAACATCATACTTTCGAACCGTAAATACGCGGTGCTGCTGCATGAGCTGAAAGCGGTGGGCGCGGTCGCGGGAAAAACTGCGCTCGATCTCTTCGAGATCGACCGCCCGGAGCTCGGATTTATCGCGATGGCGAATGGCATGGGCGTCGAAGCCGCGCGCGCCGACACGCTCGAGCAATTCGCGGACCTCTTCCGTCACGCGAATGCGCGGCGCGGACCATTCCTGATCGAACTGCCGCTCGGCTGAAGCAGATGTGTTCCCGATCCCATTTTGTGCTCGCGATGGTGTTCAACATCATTGCCGCATCGGGCTATGCGCAAACGACCATCGAGCGCCTGCCGAGGGACACCTTCGACGTCATCGCGCCCACCGAACGTGTGCAGGGCGAGCGCGGCACGCTGAAAGTCTATCAGGCCGCCTGCCGCATCGGGCCGACCAGTTGGGCGCGGCGGCGCATCGTCGATGTCGCGGTGCAGGAGTGGGCCTATTTCGGCATGCAGACGGTCGATGCGACAAATGTGGAAAAGCGCGTGCTGCCGCCGGGTCTCGTTCCCGATGCGCTCAATCCCGAGCTCGCACAGCCCCGTATCGTCCGCCAATATCCCCGGCTCGGCACGCTCGAATACGATCCGCGCATGGACGTGACCATCGCCGGCTATTGGTCGGCGACCCCCGAAGGACCGCGCGCGATCGCGCGCCAGAATGCGGCCTGGAACGGGCCGGGCGGAGGCGCGCTCTACTGGATCGAGCCGTGGTCGGCGGCGTTCGTTTCCTGGGTGATGTGCGAAGCGGGCTTGGGCGACATGGCGCAGTTCCGCCGCTCGAGCGCGCACCGCGATTACATCGATCAGGCGATCAGAGCCCGCGACGGCGAGGCGCCGGACGCCGCCTTTGTCGCCTATGATGCGGGTGAGTTCGCGATCGCGCCGGGCGATCTCTTGTGCAATTCGCGCGCGGGCTTCGATTACCGCAGCCTCGCCGATCGGCGAAGCAATCCGGTGAACAACGCGCTCACCCATTGCGACATCGTGGTCAAGGTCGAGCCCGCGCGCGTGCTCGTCATCGGCGGCAATGTCGATCAGTCGGTGAGCTTGACCGAGCTCCCCTTGCGCAAGGACGAAAAGCCGTTTCCCCATCCGCCCGGCCAGAGCGCGATCGACGGCGCCCGCACCATCTTCGCGCATTTGAGCCTGCGCGCCGATCCTGTCGAAGCTTCAGCCCTCGACAACAGCCCGACGGTAAAGGCGCTGGCGCAGATGGCGCACTAGCCGTCCAATTTCGTTCCACCACGTGACTGGAGCGTATAAGCTCACGCGAGATTCACCGCAAAGGGAAGCCGAAATGAGACGTCAACTCGCCATGGGCACCGGGCTTGCGCTCGCTCTTCTCGGTGTAATCGCGTTCGATCCCGGCGCCGTTGCACAGCCGCGCCCCACGGGCGCGATCGCGCGCCAAGCCGTCCAAGTCAAAGGCATGCAGCGGACGTTCATCATCTACACGCCGCGCACCGTGAAGCCGAACCCGCCGCTCTTGTTCGTCTTCCACGGCTCGGGCGGCGACGGCGAGGAGATGCGCGACGCGACGGCGTATGAGTTCGACGCGCTCGCCGACGCGCAAGGCTTCATCGTCGTCTATCCCGACGGCTTCCAGAACACCTGGAACGATTGCCGCAAAGGCTCGCCGCAACCCGCGCGCGCCATGAACATCGACGACGAGAGCTTCATCGAAGCGATGATCGCGAAAGAAGCGGCGGATCATAAGGTCGATACGAAGCGCGTCTTCGCTGCCGGCTGGTCGAACGGTGGTCAGCTCGGCTATCGCCTGGCCCTCGAACGCGCGAAGGAATTCGCCGCCGTCGCGGCGATCTCGGCCGGTCTCCCGACGACCGAGAATCTTGCCTGCACGCCGTCAGGCGCGTCCATGCCGGTGATGATCATCAATGGCACGGATGATCCGATCAATCCTTTCAAAGGCGGGCAGGTGACGCTCGGGTTCACCAGTCTCGGTAACGTGCTCTCCTCTGAAGGAACCGCGCAATATTTTGCCAAGCTCAATGGCCAGACGGGAATGCCGAAAGTCACGCGCCTGCCGCACAAGAAGGCTGGCGATCCGACCTATGTCGAGGAGATGGATTGGCTCGATCCTGGCAAGCCCGGCGTCGTGATGTACGCTGTGCATGGCGGCGGGCACGTCATCCCCCAGCCCTATATCGAGTTTCCTTCGAGCCTCGGACGCACCACCAGCGACCTCGACGCGCCCAAAGCGATCTGGGACTTCTTCACCAAAGCGGCAAGCCGCCCGTAGTTCTTATTTTGTCATCCCCGGCGAGCCGAGCGGAGCGAGGCGAGGGAAGGGAAGGGGACCCAGACGCTCCTGGGTTCCCTTCCCCTCGCGGCCTTTGGCCGCTCGGCCGGGAATGACAATTGATAATACGCAGCGCTACCGCGTCGCTGTCCGTGGCCAGACGACGCCCGCATCGTGGTTCGTGACCGGAGCGAGCCCCTTGTACACGAACTTCTGCAGCCGTTTTCCTTCCCAGGTCTCGGTCGTGTAGAGGTTGCCTTTGGAATCGATGGCGATCGAATGCACCCCGTAGAACTGGCCGGGCTGGCGCCCGCCATCTCCGAAAGTGGCGAGCTCGGTCAAGGTTTGGCGTTCGATGATATGCACCTTGTCGTTCATGCCGTCGGCCATGAAGATGTATTTCTGGTCCTTGTCCTTCGAGAACGCGATGTCCCAGACCGATCCCGACGCCTTGGTGTTCTTGGCGAAGAACTGTTCTTTCACGAATTTTCCTTCGGGCGTGAACACCTGAAGCCGGTCGCCGGCGCGATCGCAGACATAGAGGAGGCGATCGTCCGACATGTTGGCGCAGTGCACCGGATTGCGGAACTGCTGCGCCGGCGGCTTGGTCGGATCATAGGCCCCGAGCGGCGTATCGTCGGGCTTGTTGCCGTAGGCACCCCACCAGCGCTTCATCTTTCCCGTGTCGGCATCGAGCACCGCGACGCGCTTGTTCAGATAGCCGTCGGCGATATAGGCCTCGTTGGCTTTCGCATCGACAAAGATCTTCGCCGGCCGGCCGAAGCTGACTTCGTCGTTACTGCCGCCGACGAATCCGGCGACCGCGCCTTCACCTTCGCCGGCCGCGGCACCCTGCCTCCGGCGCGCGCCCTTCTTGCCCACCTGCATCAGAAATTTGCCGTCCTTGGTGAATTTGAGGATGTGCGAGTCGGGGCCGCCATTGCCGCCGATCCAGACATTGCCCTTGTAGTCGATGAAGATGCCGTGATTGCCGTCGGGCCATTCATAGCCTTCGCCCGGTCCGCCCCAGTGGCGCAAAAGATTGCCGGCCTGATCGAATTCGAGCACCGGCGGCGCGCCGGCGCAGCAATCGGCCGTCTTGAGCTCGATTCCCTTCTCCTGATCGGCCAAGGTGCCCGAGCTGCGATGGATGATCCAGACGTGGTCGTCGGTATCGACCCAGACGCCGATGGTCTGGCCGAGCACCCAGTGATTGGGCATCGGCTTCGGCCACATCGGGTCGACTTCGAAGCGCGGCGCCTGTGGCGCGGTGGCAGCTTCGGCGACCGCCGTCTTGTCGAGCAGCTTTTCGCCGACCCCAAGCAGCGCAAGCGCGGCGACAAAGCTTCCACCGATAAGAAGATTGCGTTTCAAATGGCCCATCTCCGCCTCCCACGGAACGAAAAGCGCCACAGTATACGCCGTGGTGCGGAGCTTTCCGAGGGAGAAAGGGTCGTGCGCCCGGCCGGATTCGAACCAGCAACCAACGGCTTCGAAGGCCGATGCTCTATCCGTTGAGCTACGGGCGCGCTCTCAAGCGATAGCAAGGCCCTTGGGCCGGGTGCAACTCCGTAATGCTCAGCCCTGCATCAGCCGCGCGAGCTTGAACTCGCCCAAGTCGAGATGGGTTTCACCCGTCGTCGCGAGTTCTGCGAGCGCTTCGCCGATGGCGGCGGAATGCTTGAAGCCATGGCCGGAGCAGGGCGAGGCGATCAGGATACGATCGGATTGCGGATGCGTGTCGATGACGAAACCTGCATCGCGCGTGACGGTGTAAAGACAGGCGACGGCTTTGAGGCACCTCTCCGAGAGCTGCGGCAGGCACGGAGCAACATAGGCATGATGCATCGCACTTGCTTCCTCCGGCGCGACCCTGCGGTCGACAGTCTCGGGCGTGGTCTCGGCTTCGTACTGCTGCGTCGCGACCTTGACGCCTCCTTCGGCCCCATCGACCGCCGGGAAGCCATAGATCGCCTGCCGCGTGCCCTGAAGCTCCCAGATGAAGATCGGGCAGGCGCCGGGAAGGAAGCGTTCGATCGGGCCGTCCACATCGAACCAGAACAGGAGCTGGCGATAGATCTTGAACAGTTTCGCGTAGCGCGAGCCGATGAGTTCCGGCAGCCAGGCGCCGGCGGTGACGATCAGCTTGTCCGCCGCATAGCGGGTCCTGTTCGTCGTAACGGTAACATCGCCGTCGGATGCCTCGAACCCCGTCACCATCTCGTTTGTGTGGATTTCCGCATCCCGCGCAGCGGCGAGTTTCAGCTGCGCGCGGATGCATTCCTCGGGACGCAGATAGCCTGCGTCGGGCTCGTAGTATCCGATCTCGTCGTCATGTACGCGGAAGGGCGGAAACCGTTTGCGGATCTCGCGCGCATCGATGAGCTCGTGCGCGATGCCGTATTTTTTCGCCGCCGCCACCGTGTTCTCAAAAAAGTCCGGCACGTGGAGCATCGAGGTCTTCGCCGGGCTCGAAATGATCAGCCCGCCCGTGCTGAACAGAAGCCGGCTGCCGCTCTCGCGCTCGATCTCGCGCCACAGCTCGTGCGACCGCAGAACGAGCGGCGTGTAGTGCACGCCCTCGCCGATGGCGAGCCGCGTGATCCGCGTATCGCCATGACTCGAGCCCATCGTGTGAGGCGGCGCAAACTGGTCAATGCCCAGCACTTTGTTGCCGCGACGGCTGAGCTGGTAGACCGCAGCGCTGCCCATTGCGCCCAGGCCCAGGACGATCGTGTCGTATCGCTTCATTGGGGAGAAAAAATGCAAAGGCCAGCAGTCGCGTTAGCGACCACTGGCCTTGCAGCAATGATTATCGGCAAAAACCGAGCGGTTAGTTCGCGCCAGCGTTCGCGTTGGCTGCGCCGTTCGGGTTGCCCTTCGTGGTCCCGTCCGGAAGCTGGACAGCCATGAACTGGCCGCCATGCGTCCCATCCTTCAACGGATGGATCGTCGCCGTGATTTTCATGCCGGGGGTAAGGGTCTTCGGAACCCAGCCTTGACGAGCAAGACCACCAGGCGCGCCCATCTCGATCGCCCACTGGTCATTGCCGACCGTCATGAGGATCCAGCTGTGCGGATTCGTCCACTGGAATTCCTTCACGGTGCCTTCCAGAGTCATCTTCTTCTCCGCGTCGAACATAGCGAAGGAGTGATGAGCAAGCGCCGGAACGGCGTACATGGCAACCGCGATGCTAGCTAAACCAAGTGCTTTGAATTTCATTTTGGCGTCTCCTGACCAGTTTTCCGGCCGCCCCGAGACTCTCCACGAGCCAGCCTGCAGTAGAGAAAGCATATTAACCTGCCGACTAGCTGACGCCAAGCTGACAATAAGCTGTACGCCTAAGGGCTTGCGCGAGGCTGCTTTTTGGCGGTTTGCGGCACTTTCCGATAGAATTTAAGTTCTTATCTGACGGAGGGCGGCCATTCGTATCCTGCTCGTCGAGGACGATCCCGACCTCGCCCAGCGTCTGGTTTCCGGGCTTGAAGGTGCCGGATTCGTGGTCGAGCACGCGGCGGACGGCGAGACCGGGCTCGAGCTCGGACGCACCGAAGATTTCGATGCCGCGATCCTCGATCTGGGTCTTCCCGACATGCAGGGCGTAGAAGTGCTCCAGCGCTGGCGGCGCGCGGGACGCGAGATGCCGGTCCTGATCTTGACCGCGCGCGGCAGCTGGACCGAGAAGGTCGAAGGCTTGAACGCGGGCGCCGACGATTACGTCACCAAGCCGTCACACGTGCAGGAGATCACCGCGCGTCTTCGCGCGCTGATGCGCCGCGCCGCGGGTACGGCCTCGCCGACGCTTTCCTACAACGACATCGTACTCTCGCCGGCATCGGGCACGGTCACGGTTTCCGGCAAGCCGATCGACTTGACGGCGCAAGAATTCCGTATGCTGAATTATTTCATGCACCGGCAGGGGCGTATCATCTCGCAGAGCGAGCTCTTGGATCATCTCTATTCCCAGCAGGAAGACCGCGATCCCAACACGATCGAGGTCTATGTCGCGCGGCTTCGGCGCAAATTGGGGCGCGACGCGATCAAGACCCAGCGCGGCCTCGGATACCGTCTGGGATGAAGCGGTTTTTTTTGAGCAGCTTGCGCGCGCGCCTCGTCATCGGCGCGATCATCGGGATCACCATCGGCGTGTCGGCGGCGGGCATCTTCATCTCGGCGCTGTTTCTGCAGCAGGCGACCGAACTCGTCGATGGGGAGATGCGCGGCCATCTCGACGAACTCGCTTCGATCGTCGACGTGGATGCTCGCGGCGAGCCCGAGCTCTACAGGCCGCTGTCCGATCCGCGCTTCAGTCAGGTCGGTTCGGGACTCTCGTGGCAGGTGAGCCGCGATGGCGCGAGCCTGATCAAGTCGACGTCGGTGAGTACGCAGGATGTGCCCGTGCCGATGGATAATCTCGGCGAAGGCGCGATGCAGAAGCTGACGCTCACCGGCCGCGATGGTCCGATGATGGTCTATGAGCGCTGGCTCACGCTTGAAGGGGCGAAGCCGCTCAGGCTCCAGGTCAATGCCGATCCGCTGATCGTGCAGAGCGTGCTTCGGACCTTCAACATCGCGCTGTTTTTCTCGCTGGGGCTCTTGGCGCTTGCGCTGACCTCGGCGGCGGCGCTTCAGGTCGGGTTTGGTCTTCAGCCGATGTCGCGACTTCGCCGCGCGCTCGCCACCATCAAATCCGGCAAGGAGGCGCGCCTGCCTCGCGCATTTCCCTCCGAAGTCCAGCCGCTCGTCGACGATTTGAACGGCATGATCGAGGTGAACAGCCAGATGGTCTTACGCGCGCGGACGCAGGCGGGCAATCTGGCGCACGCGCTCAAAACCCCGCTCGCGGTCTTGACCGACGAAGCCTACCGGCTCGAGGGCCGCGGCGAAGCGGAATCGGCGAACGTCATCCTCCAGCAATGCCAGCGCATGCAGCGCCAGATCGACTATCAGATCGCGCGCGCCCGCGCCGCGGCTTCGCGTGCGGTACCGGGCGTGATCGCGGCCGTCGGCCCGACGGTTGCCACGATCGTCAGCGCGATGAAGCGCCTCTATGCGCCCAAGAATTTGAGCATCGAAGCAGAGATCGCCGACGATTGCATCGTCTCCTGCGATCCGATGGACTTGAACGAGATGCTCGCCAATCTCCTCGACAACGCCTGCAAATGGGCCTCGCAGACGATCGTCGTGCGCGGCACGATCGAAGGCGAGCGCGCGGTGATTGTTGTGGAGGACGACGGTCCCGGATTGCCGGCCCATGCGATGGAGGTGGTGTTCAATATCGGCGAGCGGCTGGACGAACAGGTCCCCGGGTCGGGCCTCGGGCTTCCCATCGTGCGCGATCTCGCAGGGCTTTACGGCGGCGAGATCCGCTTGGAGCATTCCCCCCTCGGCGGTCTGAAGGCCATACTGACCCTGCCGCAAACGCGCTGAAATAGAATCCCCTCGCCCCCGGAGGGGGAGAGGGCTAGGGAGAGGGGGAAATAAAACTCCAGCCTTCAAGGAGTCCGCCATGAAGCCGGTCATAGGAGTGATCGCTCCGGGAGCAATGGGAAGCGCCGTTGGCATGCGTCTGGTCGAAAACGGCGCCGAGGTTTTGACCGTGCTCGAAGGCCGCAGTACGGAGAGCGCAAAGCGCGCCAAGGGAGCCGGAATGAAGGATGTCGGCGTGGCTGAGTTCGCCGGAGCCGCCATCGTTCTTTCCATCGTGCCGCCGGGAGAAGCGCTTGCACTCGCCGAATGTCTTGCGCCGGCGATGACGGAAGCCAAGCGCAAACCCATCTACATCGACTGCAATGCAGTCAGTCCGGAAACCGCCATCGCCATCGGCCGCGTCGTATCCGCGACGGGTGCGCGCTTCGTCGATGCCGGCATCATCGGCGGACCGCCCAAGGCCGATTACGCCGGGCCGGTATTCTATCTCTCGGGCGTGCACGCGCGCGACGCGATGATGCTCAAGGATTACGGGCTCGTGCCGCGCCTTCTCGATGAGAGGATCGGCACCGCGTCGGCGTTGAAAATGTCCTATGGCGGCATCACCAAAGGGCTGACCGCGCTCGCCTCCGCAGTCATCCTTGCCGCTTCGCGCGCCGACGTCGCGCCCGCCTTGAAACGCGAGCTCAAGGAGAGCCAGCCGCAGCTTCTCGCCTGGTTCGAGCGTCAGGTGCCCTCGATGTATTCGAAAGCCTATCGCTGGGTTGCGGAAATGGAGGAGGTCTCGGAGTTCGCGCGCGAAGACGCAGCGGCGCACGAGATGTTCCAAAGCTTCGCCGCGCTCTACACCCGCCTCGCCAAGGATTTCTCCGGTTCAAAGACCGAAATGGACACGCTGAGCAAATTTTTTAAATAGCGGTCCCCCTCACCCGCGAAGAATGTCGCTTCGCTCCATTCTTCGCGACCTCTCCCCCGATAGGGGAGAGGGGAGTTGACCCTCTAATCCCCCTCGCCCCCGTAAGGGGGAGAGGGTTAGGGAGAGGGGGTGCGTGTCACAACACCACCATCGCCACCGTTGCCGCGCCCATCAGGAACGCCGTCATCCAGCCGAGCACCTGCAAGCTCTTTGGCAGCACGAGCTTCCCCATTACCCTTTCGCGCGAGCCCAGCACCACCATCGCGCCGATGATCGGGCCCGAGACCGCGCCGTTGACGACCGCGCTCATGAAGAGCGCCTTGATGGGATCCAAGGGCGAAAACACGATCACCACGCCGATCAGCGTTGCCATGCTGATCGTGGCGTAGAAGGCGCGCGCCTCGAACGCCCTGCGCCCCAGACCGACGGGCCAGGCGAGCACCTCTCCCAGCGCATAGGCGGCCGAGCCCGCGAGCACCGGAACGGCCAAGAGTCCCGTGCCCACGATCCCGAGCGCGAAAATCACCGAAGCCGCCGAGCCCGCGATCGGCTTTAGCGCCATCGCCGCATCCGCCGCCGTCGCGATCTTGGTAACGCCGTTCGCATGCAGCGTTGCCGCCGTGCCGATGATGATCGCGAACGCGATCAGGTTCGAGAAGATCATGCCGAGATAGGTATCGAAGCGTATTTCGGCGAACTCCTTGCCCGCGTCCCGCGGGTGCTCCTTCAACGGCCGAGGGTCGGTTTGTTCTTGTTCTTCCTCCACTTCTTCCGAAGCCTGCCAGAAGAAGAGGTAGGGACTGATCGTGGTGCCGAGCACGGCAAGAAGAGAGGTGAGCGCGCTGCCGCCCAACGCGATGTTCGGGACAAGTGCGCCTTTGATGACCTCGTCCACAGGCAGCTCGACGACGAAGAGAAGCGCGACATAGGCGAACAGCGACAGCGTCAGCCATTTCAAGATCAGCACGTAACGCCGATAGGCGAGATAGACCTCGCAGGCGGCACAGAAGATCGCGATCGCGATGGCGTAGACCTGCTGCGGCCCACCGACGAGCAGCCGGCAGGCCTCCGCCATGCCGCCGAGATCCGCGCCGAGGTTGAGCACGTTCGCGGCGATGAGCGCGACGACAACGGATTTCGCGAACCAAGCCGGCGTGTGTTTGCCGAGAGCGGCGCCAAGCCCGGCCCCCGTTACGCGACCGATGCGCGCGGCGATCTCCTGCACCGCCGCCATCAAGGGCGTGGTCAGCACGACCGTCCAGCCGAGCGAATATCCGAACTGCGCGCCGACCTGGGAATAGGTCGCGATGCCGCTTGGATCGTCATCCGCGGCACCGGTGATGACGCCGGGCCCGAGCTTGCGGATCAATCCGCGCAGGTTCGGAGCTTTCAGCGCGTGTCGGCGCGTTTGTGACGCGGTGCTCATGCGGCAGCCTTATTCATATGGTCTCTCGCCTAAGACCGTAACCCGCCGCAGGCGCCGGCGCTCGTTCGGGTCGAAGTCGGTGCGCGCATGCAAAGAGGAGCGGTTATCCCAGACGATGAGATCGCCGGGCGTCCAGGCGTGCTCATAGACGAATTCCGGCTTTTCCTGATGCTCGAAGAGCAGCTCGAGGATATCGCGGCTTTCGTCCTCGGGCACACCTAAGATCGTCCACGTCATCAGCCGATTGACGTAGAGCGCTTTCTTTCCCGCCGCGGGATGGGTGCGGAAGACGGGATGCGCATATTGCTTCGCATCCGGCGGCAAGACATTCGCGCGATGCGTCGGATTGCCGGAATAATCGTAGACGTTCAACGCCAGCTTGCCGGTTAGTTTCTCCTTCAACGATGGGTCAAGCGCGTCGTAAGCCTTGAAGCCGTTCGCGTAGCGCGTGTTGCCACCCGTCCTCGGAATCTCGATCGCATGAAGCATTGAGGCCATCGCCGGCCGTTCGACGTAGCAGGTGTCGGAATGGAAGAACATTTCGCCGTCGGGAAGAATGCCGGTGAGCTTGCCGTCTACTTTGACGTTGGAAACGTACAGCACGGCGGGATGGTTGCCGCCCTTTTGCGGCTCGTGGTCATTGACGCGTCCGCCCAAGGGCCCAAAGCGCGCGGCGAAGGCAAGCTGCTCGGCCTCCCCGATCGTCTGGTCGCGGAACAACGCGATGCAGTTCTCTTCCCAGGCTCGGCGAATGCGGACGAAGTCGTCGCCGGCGATGGGCTTGCCGAGATCGATGCCGCGGATTTCGACACCGATCGCGGGCGATAGGGGAAGTATATCCAGCATGCTGTCTTTGTAGTGCCGTTTCTCCTCCCCCCGAAAGGGGCAGGTCGACTAAAGTCGAAGCGGAGGGGCATGACGGATGCACGCCGACGACACGTCTTTGCGGACCTATCCTCGCGTGGGCGCAACCGCGGCCGCGGTCTTCTTTGCCATCTGTGCCGCGACCTATGTCGTGAACGCTGCCGACCGGCTGATCTTCCCCATCGTCGTCAGGCCCGTCGCTGCCGAATACGGCTTCAGCCTCAGCCAAGGCGGCGCGCTCGCGACGATCTACCTCATGGGGCTGGGCTTGGGCGGGATCGGAACGGGCTATGTGCTCGATCGCATCTCGCGCAAAAGCGCCATCATCGCGGGCATCGTGCTTTATTCGCTGTTCACGCTTTTCACCGTGACGGCCTTCGGCTTTTTCGACATGGCCCTCTACCGCACGCTGACGGGCCTCGGCGAAGGCGTGCAGAGCGTCGCCTTCGTCATCGCGGTCGGCGCCTATTATCCGCGCGCGCGCACTTTCGCGATTGCGCTGGTGCAGTGCGCGCTCGGGTTTGGCCAGTTCTTCGGTCCGCGCGCGGGCGCTGCGCTCATCCAGGCTAGCGGCGACTGGCGCATGCCGTTCTATGCCTTCGGCATCGCGGGACTTATTGGCGCTGCTGCGGTCATTTTCGTCGACAAGGGTTTCACGGAACAGAAGGACAGCGCCGCGTCTCAGGCCGCTGCCGGTTTGGGCGACGACGCGCACATGCCGAGCGCGCTGTGGAACAGGAACGTCATCTGCGTGCTTCTCGTCGTTCTGATCCGTTCATTTCCGTTTTTCGGCTTTCTCGGGCTCTATACCGCCTTCCTCACCGGCGAGCTGCACTTCACGCTTCCCACCGCTGCCGTGGCTCTCAGCCTTTTCGGTTTGGGGCCATTCTTCTCGCCGCTGGCAGGCTACGTCGCCGATCGCGTGAACCAGAAACTGTTCCAGATCGTGTCGCTGGCCGTGATGGCCGTGGCTGGTTACTTGATATTCAACGTCGCGAAGACGCCGTTGGAACACGACGCGCTTGCCCTCCTCGAGGGGATTGCTGGCGCGTTCGCCTACGTCAACGGCTATTCGCTCGCCCAGCGCAGCGTGAAAAGCGCCACCATCGCGCGCGTCTCGGGCTGGTATTACGCCGCCTCGACGTTTCCCGCAGCACTCACGGGTTTTCTGTTTGCCAAGCTGATCGAGATTTTCGGCTGGGGAACGGCCGCGACGCTCTTCATGTCGCTTCTGCTGTTGGTGCCGGTCGCAATATCTCTTCTCATCGATACGCGCTTCATCACCGGCCGCGGCCGGCGGACGATGGACGGCACGCGAGTCTGGAGCTAAGAGATTGTCATTCCCGGCCGAGCGCCGAAGGCGCGAGGGGAAGGGAACCCAGAAGCGTCTCCGCCTTCTGCGGTTTTTCATAACTCCGTCGCAGTAGCACCGCCCAAACAAAGATCCCCGGCAACGCCAAGAGAACGACGAATGACAGCGGCACGCCAAAGGCGGTGAGAAGGGTTATGACCACGCAGCCGCTGATGCCGCCGAAATCCCAGCCGCCTTCCAGGATCAGATGAAAACGCAGCGGACAGCGCGACCGCTTGGCCTCGTTGTAGATGTTCGTCATCAGCGTCGGAATGTAGAGACAGCCGACGAGTGCGCCAGCGGCATTCGCGATCACCGCTGCCGTGGAATCCTGCGTGGAAAGGGCGCGGGCGATAGTGACGGCGACCATGCCCGCGAAAGTGAGCCACACGGCCCGGCGGCCATGGCCGGCGTCGATATATTTGCCGAGCAACAGTCCGGTCAGCGCGCCGATCGCTGCGGCCAAGGCGAGCACGCCGCCGAAAGCGCTGAAGCTCTCTCCTAGCGATAGAAACAGCGCGATCTGCCAGGCGAAGACATAGCTCATGCACATCCAGGAGTCGGTCGCGAAGAGGGCAGCGGAGGGAAGAGCCTCGGCAAAGACATTGCGCATTTTTGCCGCCACGTAGACCTCGGGCGTGCGCAAGAGCGGCAGCGCGGCGAGGAGCTGGCAAACCGCAGCGATCCCGAAAGCGGCACGCGGGCCGAGCGCCATCAGCGCCCAGCCGCCGGCGAGCGGCCCAATGATCGCCGCCAGCGATCCGAGCGCTTCGCGCGCGGCGACCTGATGCCCGCGATGGATCGAGTCGCCCAGCGAAGCGAAATAGGCGTGGTACGAGGTCCAATAGAGAGCGTCCCCAAGCGCACCCGCGGCACAGAAGGCGAGAAGCGCCCAATCCATGCCGTGAACTTCGGCGAGCAGCGGGTATTGCACCGCCGTGAGGATCGTCCCGCTGATGACCACCGCCTTGAGGCCGAAGCGCGGCGCGAGCACGATGACCAATGGGCGAATGGAAAATCGGCCGGCAAGCAGAAGCGCAATCGCGCCAAAGACGACGGGCGTCGAGACACCGGCCTTCAGCAGGAACACGACGAAGAATGCGCCCGCGCCGTTCATCACCAGCGCGTGCAGCCCGTAATGCAGATTCAACCGATTGACAGCACTGTTTCGTAGGTACGCCATGGTTTCTCGATAGCACTGAAACTGCGGTTCCTCACCATTTCGCGAACTTGGACGTAGTCCCCCTCACCCGTGAGCGATCTCGCTTTGCTCATCGCTCGCGACCTCTCCCCCTTCGGGGGCGAGGGAATCAAACTCAGAGTCCCCTCGCCCCCGTCAGGGGGAGAGGGCTAGGGAGAGGGGGTGACTAAAACGCCGATTGTTTCTCCACCGGAACATCACCGAAGGCCGAGCCTTCCTCGAAGCCGCGGTCGTTCTCGGCGCACGCGACCTCGAACCATCCGGTGCGGTTCGGCCGATAAATCGCCATTCCCTTCCACGGCATCGTGAAGGCGCCCGGATCCTCGACCCGGAAGACGACCTCGAGCCCCTTGCCGGTCCTGTCGTTGATCACGCGATAGCGTTCGGTGACGTGCAGCTTGTCGGTATGCGGCGTGCCGTAATTGTCGACCACCGAAACGGTGCCCGGTTTCAGCCCGATCGTATCGACGACCAGCGTATCGTCCTCGTAGTAACCGATCGATTCGCCGAACCAGGACGGTTTCACACCGTCCGAGTGCTTCTGGTTCATGTACACGTGCCGCACGAGATGATCGCGCTGATACATGATCAACACCTTGTCCTTGCCCTGCACGAACTGGACCGACTCGCGCAGATTGATGATCTGCGGGATACCGACGGGCCGGCAGATGTCGTCCGCCTCGTTCACGTGCTTGAGCGCAATCTCGTTGTCGGTGTTCTTCTTGACGATCTCGCGCACCCAGGGCTGGAGGATCGGGTTGTCGTATTCGGCGGCGACGATCTCCTCGATGTCGGGACCTTCGATCCATTTGCGGGCGATGGGCTTCCCGTCTTTGTCGCCCGGCACCTCGAGATAGGTGACTTCGCCTTTGATCGCATTGCGCTGCCAGATGCCGGAGAGGTCGGGAATCTTCTCGGTTTGGGCGTAGATCGGCGCCGCTGCACACATGAGCAGCGTACCGAAAGCCAGCAGGGCGGCGCGTCTCATAGAAAGTCCTCACTCTCATAAAGCGACGCAAGTATACTGGGTCGCGGTTAGCGATCAAAAGGCAGGCGTTTATTCATCGCTCGCGACCCATGCGAAGCGGTGCCGGATCGACTATGCTTCTCCACCAAATTTGTCATCCCCGGCGAGCGCCCCGGATTTAATCCGGGGCACGAGGGAAGGGGACCCAGACGCGGCTGGATTCCCTTCCCCTCGCGCGAACCGCG
>DASQHF010000183.1:0-23318 GCA_035632215.1 Micropepsaceae bacterium
GAGCGGCATGCCGCTCGCGGCCGCGGGGCCGTTCAGCATCGATTTGACCAGGCTGTTGAGCGAAGGAGACGCCACGTTGATGCCGATGGTAGTTAACCCGAGCGCGATGAGCACAAGGAGATCGGCTTTCGCAAAGGCGGCGGCGGCAAGGCCGAAGGCGCAGAACAGCCAGGGGAGCGCAACATGCCGAATGCGTTCGCCAGTCCTGTCGCTCGAGCGAGCCCAAAGCATCATCGTAGCCATGCCGGCGAGATAAGGCAGCGCGACGATGAAGCCGATCGCCCGATTGGAGTAACCCATCGCCTGGATGATTTGCGGCAGCCACAAACCGATTCCGTAACTCGCGAGCAGATTGCCGCCAAAGGCGAGGCCGAGCGCATACAGACGCAGGTCTAAAAGCGTCGACCAGAACGGGCTTTGCTCCACGGTTCGTTCGACAGCAAACCGGGAGGCAATCGTCTGCTTTTCTTCGGCCTCCAGCCAGCGCGCATCGGCCGGGCTACCAGGTAGAAATTTCAGCACGACAAAAGCGAGCACAATCGGGGGAAATCCCTCGAGCAGGAACAGCCACTGCCAGCCGCGAAGGTGGAGGATGCCGTCCATTCCGAGAATGAGACTTGCAAGCGGACCGCCGATGACGAACGAAAACGGAATCGCGAGCTGGAAGGCGGCGATCTGGCGCGCGAGATAGGCCTGCGGGAACCACTGGGTGAGATAAATGATGATGGCCGGCCAGAAGCCCGCCTCCGCCGCGCCCAAGAGAAAGCGCAAAACATAGAAGCTCGTCGTCCCTTGTATGAAGGCGTGCGACGTCGAAAGCACGCCCCAAGCGGCCAGGATCACGAACACCCAGCGCCGCGCGCCCACACGCTGGAGCACCCAATTGGCGGGGACCCCGAAAAAGGCGAAGCTGACAAAGAAAATGCCGGCGCCGAAGCCGAACTCCCGAGACGAGAACTCCAGGTCGGCGTTCATGGTGAGCGCCGCGAACCCGACATTCACCCGGTCGATGAAATTGACGAGATAGAGCAGCGCCATGAACGGCACGAGCCGCCAGGCGCATTTTAAGAAGATCTGCTGCTCGTTCATTTGCTCGCCTCAGCTCCCGGGACGGCAAAAGACGCTCTTTACAGACGGAAGAACTACCCCACTTGCGCCCGGTGACGCAGTGCGTGATCGGCGAGGACGCAGGCGACCATCGCTTCGCCGATCGGCACGGCACGAATGCCGACGCAAGGATCATGACGGCCCTTGGTCGAGATTTCCGTGTCGTGGCCGTCGACATCGATCGTGCGGCGCGGGGTCAAGATCGAGGACGTCGGCTTTACCGAGAAGCGCGCGACAATCGGCTGCCCGGTCGAGATCCCGCCCAGGATGCCGCCGGCCTGATTGTTGAGGAACACCGGCTTGCCGTCATTCCCTGCCCGCATCTCATCCGCGTTCTCTTCCCCCGTAAGCTCGGCCGCGCCCATGCCGGCGCCGATTTCGACGCCTTTGACCGCGTTGATGCCCATCAGCGCGGCTGCCAAATCCGCATCGAGCTTGCCATAGACGGGCGCGCCCAATCCTGCGGGAATGCCCTCGGCCACCACCTCGATGATCGCGCCGCAGGAGGATCCCGCCTTGCGCAAAGCCTCGAGATGATCCGTCCACGGAGGAACGCTTTTGGCATCGGGCGAGAAAAACGGATTGCGATGAACCTCGTCCCAATCCCAGCGCTCGCGATCGATTTTGAGCTTCCCCATCTGGATCATCGCGCCGCGGATGGTCACGCCACCGTACATTTGTTCGAGAATTTTCTTGGCGATCGCACCCGCCGCCACGCGAGATGCGGTCTCGCGCGCCGATTGCCGGCCGCCGCCGCGATAATCGCGCACGCCATATTTGACCCAATAGGTATAGTCCGCGTGGCCTGGGCGGAACTTGTCGCGGATGTCGGAATAATCCTTCGACCGTGCATCCACATTCTCGATCAGAAGGGCGATCGGGGTTCCGGTGGTGACTTGTTCAGCCATGCGCTCGTCCTGAAAGACGCCCGAGAGGATTCGCACCTGGTCGGGTTCTTTGCGTTGGCTCACATATTTCGACTGCCCGGGTTTCCTGCGGTCGAGGTCCTTCTGGATATCGGCCTCGACAAGCGGGATCCCCGGCGGGCATCCATCGACGATGCAGCCGATGACCGGCCCGTGGCTTTCGCCGAAGGTCGTGACGCGGAACAGGTGCCCGAAGGTATTGTGCGACATGGCTTGGTTTGTTTACGGAACCCGCCCTTCGCCGTCAAACGATGGGCGGTCCTTCGTAGTCCAGCCTGTTCATTATGCCGTCGCGGAACACGAAGACGCAGTCCTGCGGCTCGTCCAAGGCCGACATCTGCTCCCAATCCAGGCCTGAAGCGAGACCGCGGAAGATCCGCGTCGCTGCGCCATGTGAGATCGCGACCGTGTCCCCTTTCAACTCCCCGGCCCAGGCGGTGAGCCGCTCGGCCACCATAGCGTAATTCTCGCCGCCGCCCGGCACGCGCACATTCCACTTGTCGTGGGTGCGCTTCTCCCACATGGCCGGATCGAGCGCGCGCGCTTCGTCGTCGGTGAGGCCGTCCCAGGCGCCGAGATTGATCTCCATCAGGCGCGGATCGGTGGCGTAGACGAGAGATAGCCCGAGGGCCTGCAAAATCAGTCCCATCGTTGTGCGCGCCCGCGGCAGGGGACTGGAAACGAATCGCGGCGTGGGCTTGCCCTTCAGGCGGTCGGCGAGAATGGAGGCGACCATCTTCGCTTGCGCGCGGCCGCGGTCCGTCAGCGGCGTATCGGTCCGGCCCTGGAAGCGATGTTCGACATTGGCGACTGTTTCGCCGTGGCGGGCGAGGTAGAGCGTGATGCCTTCGTTCAGCTCAAGCGCCATCGCTCTTCAAGAGCACGCTGATGTCGGGTGCGTCCTCGGCCTTCATGCCGACCACGTGGTAACCCGCATCGACATGCATCACTTCACCCGTCATGGCGCGCGACAGATCGGACAAGAGGAACAGCGCTGCATCCCCGACTTCGGCGGTCGAGACCGAGCGCCTTAACGGTGCGTTGTACTCGTTCCACCTGAGAATGTAGCGGAAGTCGCCGATACCCGCTGCGGCGAGCGTCCGGATCGGACCCGCCGAGATCGCATTCACGCGGATGTTCTTCTTGCCTAAGTCTTCGGCCAGATAACGCACACTCGCTTCGAGCGCGGCTTTGGCCACGCCCATGACGTTGTAGTGCGGCATCACCTTCTCGGCACCGTAATAGGTGAGCGTGACGAGGCTCCCGCCTTTCTTCATCATCTTCTCGGCCCGCTGCGCCACGGCCGTGAACGAGTAGCAAGACACGTTCATGGTCATGGTGAAGTTGTCGAGCGTAGTGTCGACGTAGCGGCCTTTGAGCTGGTCGCGGTCGGAGAAGGCGATCGCGTGCACGACGAAGTCGAGCCGGTCCCAGATCTTGCCAAGCTCGGCGAAGGCAGCGTCGAGCGAGGCCAGATTCGAGGCGTCGCAATCGACAACCGCTACGGGATTCAAAGGAGCAACCAGCGGAATGACGCGCTTCTTGAAGGCTTCGCCGAGATAGGTGAAGGCGAGCTCGGCGCCATGGGCGTGCAGCGACTGGGCAATGCCCCAGGCGATCGAGCGGTCGTTGGCCACCCCCATGATGAGCCCGCGCTTCCCCGCCATGATCCCCGAACCGGCCATACCCCAACACCCTTTTCGTTCTATGCCGTCATCCTATAGCCGAGGGGCAGGCGAGGAACCAGCCGCGCCAAAGATCCATGGCCGGGCTTGACCCGGCCACCTAGCCGCGCGGCGTCTGCGGCGCGAACAATTCGCATGCGCGCGCGGGCGCGCGCGCACTGGGACGGCTCAAGGCCGCCCATGGTGACAGGGGCATGGCCGGCTCGGAGGCCCGCCATGGTGAGATTAGGGTCACACCAGCTTTGACCGCGGGTCGTAGCTCGTATCCCAGCTCTTCGCGAAAGCATCGAGCTTAGGGTCTGTTCCTTCGGGCAGTGCGACGACGAGGCGCACATAAAGATCGCCACCGGGCTCGTTTCCCGTCGCCGGAACACCCTTGCCCTTCAAACGCAAGACACGGCCGGTGTTCGAATGGGGCGGGATGGTGAGCGTCACCGGTCCGGTCAAGGTCGGAACGTTCACCTTGCCACCAAGCACGGCCTCTTTGAGCGTAATCGGCAAGTCCATCTTCAGGTCGCGCCCATCGCGAGTGAGATAGGGATGCGGCGCGATCGAGATCGTGATCAGCGCATCGCCCGGCGGTCCGCCGCGTTCTCCGCCCGAGCCCTGACCGCGTAGTCGGATCTGCTGGCCTTCTTTGACGCCGGCCGGAATCTTCACCTCGACTTCGCGCCCGTCAGACAGGATCACCCGCCGCGTGCCGCCTTGGACGGATTCCTGGAACGACACCGTGGTGGCGCGCTGGATATCGGCGCCTTTCCTCGGCTGGCGCGAGCGCTTGCCGCCACCGAAGCCGCCCAAGATATCGGCGAAGATGTCCTCGGCGTTGAAGCCGCTTTCATTGGGCTCGTTCCCGGTATTGCCCCAGTTGAACTCGAACCCCTTGCCGCCCTGACCGGGGCGCGTGCGGAAATTTTCCCAGCCGCCGGCGCCTTGGGCGCCCGGATGAAAGCCGCGCGGCTGACCCGCTTCGTCGATCTCGCCACGGTCGTATTGGGCGCGCTTTTCCTTGTCCGAGAGGATGTCGTAGGCGCCGCTGATCTCCTGGAACTTCTTGACCGCCTTGGGGTCATTGCCGTGCGTGTCGGGATGGTGCTTCTTGGCAAGCGCCCGGAAGGCCTTCTTGATCTCGGCCTCGCTCGCTTTTTTGGACACGCCTAGGACGTCGTATGGGTCGCGCATGCTTTTCCCTCAGCCGACCTATATAGGGAGAGTCTGAACGATCCGCTATGATGGATTGGAGCCTAGCGGAGGATGCGATGAAGCTTGGATTTGGGCTGAAACTCACGCTTTTGGCGGCGCTTGCGCTGGGCTCGATGGCGGCGCCCGCGGCGGCGCAAGGGCTCACCTCGCTCGACGTCGCGCTGGGCGACGTGTCCTTGAACAAGGTGCCGTTCCTCATTGCGGCCGATGCCGGGCTCTATGCCAAGAATGGGCTCGACGTCCACCAATTCATCACGCCGGGTGCTGCCGAAGTCGCGCGCAATTCGGGCGTCGTCGTGCCGGAGCAGTATGTAAAGAAGGACATCGGCAGCGCGCCCATCGACATCGGCGGCGGCTCGCCGATGATCTATCGCGTGGCGAACGACCCAAAGGGCATACACCGCGTCCTGCTCGCCACCACCGAAAGCACGATCAAGGACCACATCATCGCCTCGGCCTCGATCGGCAAAGTCGAGGATCTGAAAGGCAAGCGCCTCGGTTATTCCGTGCCCGGCGCGGTGACGCATGTCGGCGCGCTTGGTTTTGCCAAGAAGATGGGCTGGCAGCCGGGAAAGGACATCACGCTTGTCGGCAACGGCAACGCTTTGAACCCTTTGAAGGAGGGACGCGAGGACGCGTTCTTGGGGAGCGCCATGGTGATTGCGCTTGCGCCCGAGATGAAGCTCAAAGACGTCATCGACCTTAGTCGGTACAACATCCCCGTCGCCGGCTCCTCGATCATGGCCGAGCGGACGTGGCTCGCATCGAACCGCGATACCGCGAACCGCTTCGTCACGGCGGCCATCCAAGCAATCGCGCTGATGAAGACCGATCGACAGGTGTTCTCGGCTGCGCTCGCCAAATGGTTCAACATCAAGGACAAGGTCACTCAGGACCGGATGTTCGAATTCGTCCGCGACTTCCCGTCGAAGCCTTATCCCGCCGTCGAGGGGATCAAGAACACGCTCGCGCTCTACGACTCGCCCGCGATGAAGAAATACAAGGCGGAAGATTTCTACGACGCGAGCTTCATCACCGCGCTGGACAAAAGCGGCGCCATCGACCGGCTGTATAAGTAGATGTCAATAGCCCGCCCCTTATGTGTCATGGCCCGCGAAAGCGGGCCACCCAGCGGCGCGTCTGCGCGGCCAGTGAATTTTTTTGCGCTTGCAGATGCACGCGCACTGGGTCCCCCGCTGGCGCGGGGGATGACACATCGGAGCTTGGTTTCTAAAGCTCGATGAGCGCCCCTGAACAAACCGGACTTTCCGCCGCCGCCGATCCGATCGAACTCTTCAAAGAGTGGTTCGCGGACGCGAAGACGCACGAGCCGAATGATGCGGACGCGATGACTCTCGCGACCGCGGATGCAGCCGGCTATCCCGATGCGCGCATGGTGCTGATGAAAGGCTGCGATGATCGCGGCTTCGTCTTCTACACCAATCTCGAAAGCGCGAAGGCCGAGGAGCTCGAAGCGAATCCAAAAGCTGCGCTGGTCTTCCATTGGAAGAGCATCCGCCGCCAAGTGCGCGTGCGCGGATTGATCGAGCCGGTCACCGATGCCGAAGCGGACGCCTATTTCGCTACACGACACAAGGACAGCCAAATCGGCGCCTGGGCGTCGCGCCAATCGCGTCCGCTAGAGGGCCGCTTCGCGCTCGAAAAAGAAGTCGCGCGCTATGCGGCGAAATACGCGCTCGGGCACGTGCCACGGCCGCCGCATTGGTCGGGTTTTCGTTTGAAGCCGCTCAGCATCGAATTCTGGCGTGACCGACCGTTCCGCCTGCACGAGCGCCTGCTCTACACGCGCGAGATTCTCACCGCGCCGTGGAAAACCAGCCGCCTATTTCCTTAGGGCGCTCGTCGATCAGCCTTCCTTCCCCCCTTGAGGGGGAAGGTGGCCCGAAGGGTCGGAAGGGGGGTGTCGGGGCGTCTTTACCTTCACAATCCCCAACTGCTCGCGCCACACTTTGCCGGGAATCTCGTCCACCGCGCCTTCGGCCAGATGCCCCAGATGGAACGGCCCGAAGCTCACCCGGATGAGCCGCGCGACCTTCAAGCCCAGATGCTCCATCAGCCGCTTGACCTCGCGGTTCTTGCCTTCTTTGAGCGCGATCGTTGCCCAGGCATACGGCCCCTTGGCGCGCTCGAGCTCTCCCGTGACCGGCCCATAGCGCGTGCCGTCGATCGCTACGCCATCGGCGAGCTTGTCCAAATCCGCCTGGCTCACCTTGCCGAACAGGCGTACGCGATAGCGGCGGATCCAGGCTTCCGCCGGAAGCTCGAGCCGCCGCGCCAGCTCCCCGTCATTGGTCAACAACAAAAGCCCTTCGGAATTGATGTCGAGCCGCCCCACCGACACGACGCGCGGGAGATATGGGGGTAAATGCGAGAACACGGTCGGCCGGCCTTCAGGGTCGCGATGCGAGGTCACGAGCCCGGCTGGCTTGTGATAGCGCCAAAGTCTCGTTGGCGCGGCGGACGGGATGGGTTTGCCGTCGACTGTGATCAGCGCATCGGAAGAAACGTTCAACGCCGGGCTCGAGACCTTCTCGCCGTTGAGCGCGACGCGTCCTTCGAAGATCAGCTTCTCCGCGTCGCGGCGCGAACAAACGCCCGCGCGCGCCATCACCTTGGCGATCCGCTCGCCTTCGCGTTCTTTGGTCTCGTCTTTGTCGCCGGGTTTTGGCATGAGCATCCTCCGGCATTCGGGTATCGTGCGGGCGATGAAAGAGCAAGACGACCACATGGCCGCGGCGCTCGCCGAGGCGGAAGCCGCGGGCTTGCGCGGCGAGGTGCCGATCGGCGCTGTCCTCGTCTCGAAGGATGGCCAGGTCCTCGCCAAAGCCGGCAACCGTGTGATCGAGCTCGAAGATCCGACCGCGCATGCCGAGCTGCTCGCATTACGCGCCGGCGCTCAAAGTCTTAAGAACGAGCGCCTCGTCGGCACGACGCTCTATGTCACCCTCGAGCCCTGCGCCATGTGCGCGGGCGCGATCAGCCTCGCCCGTGTCGCACGCCTCGTCTACGCCGCTTCCGACCCCAAAGGCGGCGCCATCGCGCACGGTCCTCGCTTTTTCGAGCAGCCCACCTGCCATCACCGCCCACTCATCGAGCGCGCAGGCGATTCGGATCGGGCAGGGCGGTTGTTGAAAGAGTTCTTCCAAGCTAGACGCTAAAACTCATTCACCATGGCCGGGCTCGACCCGGCTGGGTGGGCGGCTCAAGGCCGCCCATGGTGAGAGTAGGGTGCGCGCTTTTAAGGAGCAGCATCCGTTTTCGCGGGTTGGAGCACGGTTGCCGGTTCGCTGGCGTAGGGCGGCGATCTCACTTCTTCGATCGCGATGATCTGCGGGCCGCGGGCGGTGAAAGTGCCTTTCACGCCAACGACTTTCCGGTCCAATGGCGCCAAATCGTCCGGTTTGAACGCGGGAGGCTGAAGCGCGACGCGAATGCTGTTTTGGGTGATCCCATTCTCGGCGTCCTCACTATTTAGAAACAACGCAGGCTGTTGTCCCGTGTAGACGAAGAAACCCGCGGCCTGGACTTTCTGACCTTCGTACCGCTCGGGATTCGCGAGGAGCTGCACCAGCGACACGCGTTCGAACACGCCTGCGGCCGGCCGAGAGCGGAGTGAGGAAATGTACTGCCAGGCTTCCAAGCTGAGGATGATGACGAACGCGATGGTAAGGGCGAATGTCAGCCGGTCGCCAAATTCCTTCAGCCGCCGCAGGTACGACATCACAGCCATCCCGGCGCGAGAGCGGGAAACACGTAGATGAGCGTCTCGCGCGTGGCCAGAATGCCGAGCGCGGCGCCGATCAGGACGTCGCTCAAGAAATGCGCGATCAGCATCGCCCGCGTCACCGAGAGCGACAAAGCGATCCCGAACCACAAGGGCGCGAGCTTGGGGACGATGATGGACGCGAGCACCGCGACCGAGAAGATCGTCATCGCATGGCCGGACGGAAACGAATCGTACTGGAGCTGCCAGGTGAAATAGCGGAAGCCGTAGAGCCCGTGCTCGACGTCGTCGCGCGGGCGCCGGCGGCCGAGGAAGATCTTCAGCACATGCAGCACGACGCTTCCCGCGACGAAGCTCGCAAGCAACGCCAGAGCGTAATCGGAGATCGCCGCTATGACTGGCGATGAGGATGCCGTCATTATCCACACTTGCGTTCCGACATAGGCGAGCGCAGCCAAGGCAATCCACGGGCCGCCTTTGGCGAAATCCGTCACGTGATAGGCGAACTTGAACAAGGGCGTCTCGATGTGCTGGCGGAAATATTGGGCCGCGCCGCGGTCGATGGTGAGCGCGGCAAGGCCTAAGAGCAACAGCACCACCGCCACCCCGATCAGCATCGCGGCGCTCCCGATGTCGCAAGCGTTTGTTCGCCCCCCCTCACCCGCGAGCGATGGCGCGATGCTCCATCGCTCGCGACCTCTCTCCCAATGGGGGAGAGGGCGATTGAACTGAACTCCCCTCGCCCCCGTAGGGGGAGAGGGTTAGGGAGAGGGGGATCCACCTCCTCGGTAAGCGGAGGCAAATAGTTCCACTGCGCCATGCTAACCGGCGCCTTCGCGCGCGATCGCGCGCCAGCCGATGTCATGCCGGCAGAATCCCCCCGGCCAATCGATGCGCGCGATCGCGGCATAGGCGCGGTCATGAGCCTCGCGCACGGTTTTTCCGAGCGCGCTCACATTCAGCACGCGCCCGCCGTTCGCGAGAATCTTCCCGTCACGCGCGACCGTCCCGGCATGGAAAATCTCGACGCCGTCGACTTTCCCCGCTTTATCGAGTCCCCGTATCTCGCTGCCCTTGGCGTAGGCCCCGGGATAGCCGTTCGCCGCCATCACGACGGTCAACGCCGCTTCGCCGTACCAGCGCAAGTCGAACGTATCGAGCACGCCGTCCCGCGCCGCTAAAAGCGCAGACACGAGGTCCGACTTCAGCCGCAGCATCAGCACCTGACATTCGGGATCGCCGAAGCGGCAATTGTATTCGATCAGCTTGGGGCCATCTTTCCCGATCATCAGCCCGGCATAGAGCACACCCTGATAGGGCGTGCCCCGCCCGCGCATCGCATCGATCGTGGGCTGCACGATGCGCTTGACGACGTCGCGTTCGAGCTCCGGCGTCAGCACGGGCGCCGGCGAATAGGCGCCCATGCCGCCCGTGTTCGGTCCCTTGTCGCCGTCGAAGACGCGCTTGTGGTCCTGCACGCCCGCCAAGGGGAGCACATGGCGTCCGTCGGTCAGCACGAAGAAGCTCGCCTCTTCGCCGTCGAGGAATTCCTCGATGACGACCTCGCGGCCTGCCTCGCCGAACGCGCCCCCGAACATCGCATCGATTGCGGCGTCGGCCTCCGCGCGCGATTCGGCAATCGTCACGCCTTTCCCTTGCGCGAGACCATCGGCCTTGACGACGACGGGGAGGGGGAGGGTGGCCGCAAACGCCTTCGCTTCACTCGTATCGCGACAGCGCTTGTACTCAGCCGTCGGAATGTCGTGCTCTGCACAGAGGTCCTTGACGAAACCTTTGGATGCTTCGAGCCGCGCGCCCGCGGCCGATGGTCCGAGCGCCTTGATGCCCGCCGCCTCAAATCTATCGGCCAATCCCGCCGTCAGCGGCGCCTCCGGTCCGATAACGGCAAAGTCGATCTTCTTCTCGCGCGCGAACGTGACGAGCTCGTCCAGCGCCATCGCATCGATCGGCACGCATTCGGCGACGTTCGCGATGCCGGCGTTCCCGGGCGCGCAATAGAGCTTCGAGACGAGCGGGCTCGCGCTCATCGCCCAGGCGAGCGCATGCTCGCGTCCGCCCGATCCGATGAGAAGGATGTTCAAGGCTTATGGCTCCGCGACCGCGACGACTCGGACTAACTAGCATGGAAATGGTATGATGATGCGCGTCGATCACGCGAGAGAGAACCCCATGAAGTCTTCCCGCGGCTTCCTCGTCTTTGCAGCGGTTGCGTGTCTTTCCAGCGTTGCCTCCGCGCAGCAACACCCGGATATTTCCGGGCTGTGGACGCGCGGCGGCGCTGCCGATACGCCGTTTCGGCCGCCTGCGTCGGGCCCGGGTCCCGTCACGACGCTGCGGCTCCCGGGACAACGCGTGCCGCGTCTCGCCGGCGACTATAACGCGCCGATCCTCCAGCCCTGGGCGGCGGACGTCGTTCGCCACCAGTCCGATCTCGTGCGTGCCGGCGCGACGGTGAATGCGCCCCAGGAAACCTGCTGGCCGATGGGCGTGCCCTACATTCTGGAACTGAATTTCCACACCGAGATCATCGATGACGGCAAAGAGGTCGTCTTCCTCTATGAGCGCCACAACCAGCGGCGCATCGCGCGCTTGAATGCGAGCCATCCCGGCAATGTAAAGCCAAGCTGGTTCGGCGATTCGGTGGCGCGTTGGGAGGGCGACACGCTCGTCGTCGACACCGTCGGCCTCGACAAGAGGACCTGGGTCGACAATTTCGCGACGCCCCATACCGACAAGTTGCACGTCGTGGAGCGCTATCGCCGGCGCGACGCCGGCAATCTCGATGTTACGGTCGAGGTCGACGATCCGGGCGCCTTCACCACGAAATGGTCGGCACTGGTGAGCTACCACAAGGACGACGAACCCTGGCTCGAAGTGGCGTGCTCCGAGAACAATATCGACGCCGCCACGGGCAAGCTTTACGCCATGCCGCTCGCCACCAAAGCCGATTTCTGATTGGGCCGCGGCTTCGATCCGAGCACCGCGGAGCGTAACAGCGCTTTGCGTGCCTCCCATTCGTCCTTGCCGCCGACTTCTTGCAGGAATTGAACTTCCTGGCCCGCAAAGATCGCGAGCGGAACTCCGTCGCGATAGAGCACGCGATTTCCCGTGAACGCGGCGAGCTTTGGTCCCGGCGTGATGATGCCGACGAGATTGAGCGAATCGGCGCCCGAGAGAGATACGAGGGCTAAGGCTTCCGCTTCGCGCCGCGTCTCGCGCAGCTTGCCGATGGCTTCAGTGAGCGCGAACTGCTCGCCGGAGAAACCGGCGACGAAACGTCCCCCGCGGATCTCGCCGCGCGCTTCGAGCCGGCGATAGACGCGAAGCAGATCGCGCCACGGCGGAAGCCAGGGCGCCTCGCGCTCCAAGAGCCGCCAGAACACGACGCCATAGCGGCTGAGGAGCGTGCGGGCCACATGCTCGACGGCCTCGTCGCGCTCGACCGCATTCTCTCGCGCGCGATGGGCGAGTGCCCAGCGGCCGGCGTCTTCCATGCCGGCGCCGGACCTAAGGCGGCGGCGATATCGCGCCTGGATCGCGATCGGCTTCCGTTCGTGCGCGGGTACGAGAAGCGCGCGCAACCCGGCGAAACTGTCGGAGGCGACCTGCCCGAGCGCGACGAGCTCGGACAATGCTTCTTCGACCTTGGTGCGAAGGAGCGAGGTGCCGGAAACGAGTTCGTCGAAAAAAGATGCGCCGTGCTGGCGGATGAACGTTGCAACGGCCTGCGCGGCTGGGCTCAATCCGGTGCCGTCCGCTTTGGGGGAGAGCGAAGACCAGAGCGCGGCATGGCGGCGCGCGAGCAAGGTGATGGGCGTGGTACCGACGGGTGACGGCCTCGAGTCGCTGCCGTTGAGCCGTGCATTCAACGGCCGCAAGCGCGCCCAGGTGACGCGGCCTTGAAGACAAAGATCGTCGAGCCGGTAGGACTCGTAACCCTTGAGGCGCGCCGGCAAGATTTCGCTTTCCCAGGCGCGGGCGGCGGCCTCGAAGCCTTCGAGCTGCGCGAGGATCACGGGGAGCGCGTCGGGCCCTTCCATGCGGGCGTCCGCAACGCGCTGCCACGCAAACAGGAAGCGCATGAAGTCGCGCGCCGAAACCGGCTCGATCTCCGCGCGCAAGCGCTTCACCGTGTAGTGGTGAATGCGGGCCAAGAGACGCCGCTCGCACCATTCTTCGGCGCCTTTAGGATCGGAGAAGCGTCCGCGCAATGCGAAGCCTTCGCTTTGGAGCGCGGCAAGGGCAGCGGCGATTTCGGTTGGGGCGAGACCAAGCGGTTCGGCGAGCGCCGTTTCGGGAACTGGCCCCTGGCCCTCCAGCCGGCTGCGCAGGATTTCGACGAGCGCCTCCTCGCGCGTCCAAATGCGTTCACGCTGAGGCTGCGGCGCTTCGATGTCCGGATCGAGCGCTGCATCGGGGAACAGGGCGCGAAACTGCGGCAACCGCTCCGCAGCAATCCAGAGCGCTCCCCCTCCGTCGCTTGGCGACACCTCCATCCTCTCCCGCTCGGGATGTCGCTCCGCTCCATCCCTCGCGACTTCTCCCCCTTCGGGGGCGAGGGGAGTTGAGTGTGAATCCCCTCTCCCCCGCAGGGGGAGAGGGCTAGGGAGAGGGGGTACTTTCAGCCGGGCGGTGCGTTTCTGGCGCGAGAGCTCTTCGAGCCACGGCAACCATTGCGGCTGCTTGGCAACTTCGCCTTCGGTCAAGAATCCGATCAGGACGAGGGAATCGTGCAGTTCATCCGTACTCTGAGGATCCGGCCAGGCTTCGGCACGAACTCGCGTGATCGCATCCGGATCCAATCGGCCGAGATCGGATGCCGCCTCGGGGGCAAGAAACCGCCGGCTCATGACGGCCTGGGTGCGGCGCTCTTCCAAGGGCGCATCGTCGAGGAAAGCATAGGGCCGCGCGGAGAGCACTTCGAGCGCCAAGGGCGAGGGCTCGGTCAGATCGCAGCACACGACTTTGATCTCGCCCGCTAGAATCCGCGCAAGCAGGCGTTCCAGACCTGCGATGTCCATGGCCTCGTTGAGGCAATCGTCGATCACCTGGTTGACCAGCGGATGATCAGGAATCTCCCGCTCGCCCACGAGGTTCTCGCCGCACGCGACTTGATCGGGAAACACCGTCGCGAGCAGGTCCTCGGCGTTCATGCGCGCGAGCGGGGCGGGGACCTTCTTGCCGCCATGGAAGCGCGGCAGCGCGAGCGAGGTGCCTGCAACCCAGCGCCATCGCGTAATGAACATCGGCGCATCCAAGAGCGCCTGGATCAACAGTGGCTTCACGGTTGCCGGATGAAGATAGCGCGCGACATCGGCGAGATCGAAACTGTGCGCGGTGGTGAGCGACAGCACGATATTATCTTCGGTCGCGGCCGCCTGAAGCTCGAAGTTGAATTGCCGGCAGAAACGCTTGCGGAGCGACAGACCCCAGGCGCGGTTCAGCCGGCTGCCATAGGGCGAATGGATCACGAACTGCATGCCGCCCGCTTCGTCGAAGAAGCGCTCGAAGACGATCGTGTCCTGGGTAGGGAGCGTGCCGAGCGCGCTGTATCCGCTCAAGAGATAGTCGATGAGCTCGCGCGAGGCCAAGTCCGAGAGGCCGATGCATCCCACAAGTGCGGCCTCGGCGAGCTTCCCCGTCGGGTCCTGTTTGAAGCTCTCTGCTACATTCGCTTTCAGCCGCGAGACGGAGGACGACAGCTCGTCGCTGCGGCCGGGCGCTTCGCCGAGCCAGAACGGAATTGTCGGCGCCTGACCATGCGCATCTTCGACGCGCACTGCGCCCTTCTCGACGCGGACAATCTGGTAGGAGTGATTGCCGAGCTGGAAGATGTCGCCGGCCATGCTCTCGACCGCGAAATCCTCGTTTACCGTGCCGATGAAGACGTTCTCGGGCTCGAGCAGAACCTGATAATCGGCATTGTCGGGAATGGCGCCGCCCGAGGTGATCGCGGTCAGCCGCGCGCCGCGCCGCGGACGCAGCATGCGATTGACGCCGTCGTGATGAACGAGCGCACCGCGCCGGCCGCGGCGGGTGCTGAAGCCATCGGCGAGCATGGTGACGACGGCGTCGAAATCCTTGCACTCGAGCTTGCGGTACGGCCAGGCGCGGCGAATGAGCGCAAACATTTCGTCTTCGGCCATTTCGCGCGCGGCGACTTCGGCGACGATCTGCTGCGCCAGAACGTCAAGCGGACGCTCGGGGATCAGGAGACGGTCGAGCTCGCCGCGGTGGACGCTATCCAAGAGTGCCGTGCTCTCGACGAGCTCGTCGCGCGACAGCGGGAACAATCGGCCTTTGGGCGTACCGTCGACCGCGTGGCCGGAGCGTCCGACGCGCTGAAGAAAGGTCGCGATCGAGCGCGGCGAGCCGAGCTGGCAGACGAGATCGACATCGCCGATATCGATGCCGAGCTCGAGCGACGCGGTGGCGACGAGCGCCTTCAGCTTGCCGGATTTCAGGCGCTGCTCTGCGTCGAAGCGCTTCTCTTTGGATAAGCTGCCATGATGCGCTCCGATATGTTCCTCGCCGATGCGCTCGGCGAGCTGGCGGCTGACGCGTTCGACCAGGCGCCGCGTGTTGACGAAGATGAGCGTGGTGCGGTGGCTTTCGATGAGGTCGGCGAGACGGTCGTAAACGAGCTTCCAGACCTCGTTCGACATCACGCTTTCCAAGGGCGCGGGCGGGAGCTCGAGCGCGAGATCGCGGGCGCGGGAGTGGCCGGTATCGATGATCGTGCATTCGGCGGCTGCCTCACCGGAGGGATCGGCGCCGACGAGAAAGCGCGCCACCTCCTCGATCGGCTTTTGCGTCGCGGAGAGGCCGATCCGCAATAAGGGATGCTTGACCAGCGCAGCCAGCCGTTCGAGCGAGAGCGAGAGATGCGAGCCGCGCTTGTTCGGCGCCAGCGCGTGGATTTCATCGACGATCACGGTGCGCGTTGTCGAAAGCATCGCGCGGCCGGACTCCGAGCCCAAGAGGATGTAGAGGGACTCTGGCGTGGTGACAACGATATGCGGCGGACGCTTGCGCGCCCGCTCGCGATCGGCGGACGGCGTGTCGCCGGTGCGCACCCAGGTCCTGATCTCGACATCGGGAAGGCCGCGCGCCTTCAGTGCCTCGCGGATTCCGGCAAGCGGCTCCTCGAGATTCTTCTGGACGTCGTTGGAAAGCGCCTTCAAAGGCGAGACGTAGACGATCTGCGTCTCGTCTTTGAGTTTGCCTTGAAGGCCCTGGCGCACCAGCGCGTCGATGGCGGCAAGAAAGGCCGCGAGCGTCTTGCCCGAGCCCGTAGGGGCGGCGATGAGCACGTGCTTGCCCGACTGGATCGCCGGCCACGCTTGCGCTTGCGCCCGAGTCGGGGCAGCGAATTTCTTATCGAACCAGTCGGCAACGGCGGGGTGGAAAGAGGCTGGCTTCATGCTGCTTTCGGGTTTAGAACAAAACGTAAACTACCAGCCGCCGCCGCGAAGGCAACTCATAAGTTAGATGGTCGCCAGCTTCGCTCGCTTTCAGCGATTGTGCCGTAACCAATACAGATAAGCGTGAGCGCAGAGGGCGCAAGGGCTCATCCTCTGTTAGCTAGCCGAGGGAAAACGTGTCTGGTTCCATTTTGGAATGATCGTTCTTGGGAAAACCTGCCCTTTCCGAGCGACGCCCGAACTGGCGATTCATGACCCACACAGGACATTTTCGGGGAGGAGCCCTCGCTAAATTTTTCGGCTGTCGTATGCCCAATGTAGCAAGGCTTGACGCTGGCGCGGGCGACACATGGGATCGCCCGCATCGCAGTGCGCCCTGATCTGGACGATGTGCCGCCGCATTGCCTTCCAGCGGCGAATTTGTCGCGCATCTTCGTCTGGCATCCGACGTCCTATGTAGTAGCGGCAATACCACTGGAACCAACCGCGGGGATCGTCCGGATGGATCCATCCCTTTTTCCGCCAAACCGACAAGGGCTGGCTTGCGTCGACCCCAAAAAAGTTGAGCGAACTGTTGCGACCGGAGGGCGAGAGCTTGGCGCGCGCGAACCAGCTCGAGGGAAATTCCTTCCGGCAGTCCGTCATGTACTTGCCCCCGAAAATGCCAAGGGCAAGCATCTCCTTGGGCGTAAGCTGAGGACGAAAGTCAGGGTGGAAATTTCTTCCCACTGGAGCGGTCAACACGTAGCGATAGCCGTGTTGCATCTCGTCATTGACAAGAACGACTTTGCGCTTTTGGGCATGATGAGCTGACATCTAAGCCGACTGATACCGCCCTAGCGGTCCCATCACCCTTTGATGCCTAGTTGCTGCATCATTCCGACCACATCGTAGAAGAGATTTTCTTCGACGATCTGGCCCTCATGCCAACGCGCGACCGTGCAGAAATCGACCTCAAATCCCTTTCCTGTCGGTGGAATCGTGGCTCCATTGGCGAGCACCATCGGACCTTTCATCGTTCCGTGAAAGCGAGCGATCGAGCACGTCCAGTCGCCACTGGCAAAGAACGTTTTATAGGGCCGGTTCTCGACGCGATTGTCGGGGAAGGTCTTGAACATCTGAACGCTCTCTTCGCGATGGCGCTTGATGCCGCGTGTCGGAGGCTGTGCAGGCCAGCGGACGATTGTGTCGTGTTTGTGCCGCTTCTCGAAGGTGTCCCAGTCCTGGTTGTTCCAGGAATCATCAAGTGTTTGCATTAGCTCCATGTTCTCACTTTCCTTACTCACGCGAGTCTCCCGTTTTTTCCTGCAACGTTCCCCACCCGGCACCAGGCCTGAAAAGTTTAGCAGACTCCTGCGGCGTCGTTCGGCTCTTGGGGCCGGGCTGGGTATGGGCTCGCGGGGGGGGGTGGGCTCCAACTGGCTCGCGACCGGCAGGTCTCGGGAAAAGCGGACGATCCCTCGAGCGTCCTAAACCAGGGAAAGATGACCCGTTCAGGACGGTGGAACCGCGCCTCATCCCGGTGGAGTCGGGATGTGGTGCGGTTACTTTATATGCATGCGTTCTATCTTGCTTTCCGCGTCGAGGAAGCGTGCAGGAAGCCGGGGCGAATTGATCTCGCGACATTCGATTAGCGGGATCTCATTAGGTAGTCCCTTTTGTCGAGGGTATCGCATGGCCAGGAAGTTGCACCGTTTCGTGACGATTTTGTTGTACCTCCTGCTAGGCGTTGCCTTCATCCATGCGCGCGTTGCACACATTAGAGTCGATTTTATTCCGATGGCCTATTTCGGTCCGATCATCGGAGCCGGGTTCATAGGACTCGCTGCGCTTGGCGCTTTGGGAGTGAACATCTGGAAGGGTGGTCTCCTAGATAAGCGACTAGACTCCAGGGTGCCGCGCCCTCGCGCTCCTATCCTGGCCTACGGCGCGCTTACCCGCGACGATGCGGAAGCGGACAACGAACACTTCGATGGCAAAACGACTGAATAGGGTTTCGACCAAAGCAGCGGAAGCAAACCTCAGCGGCCTAGCGCCCCAGCCGGAAATTACGGCCCGGCCTACAGATCGTACTTGCGGACGCCGTTGCCCAAGTCGGTGATGTGGTAGACCTCCGGATGCATCAGGCCCTTCAGGACATCGTCGCGACCGGCATGCCAGAGGGTGTCGACCGAGTGATGCGAGAACTCGTAGTCCTTCACGTCGAACGACTGGTTGTCGGCGCGATTGACCAAGTGGATCACCGAAAGGCGGCCACGATGGCTCACCTCCTCCAGCTTCTTGACGTTGGGCTCCTTCAGCGTCTCAGGCGGCAGCTTTGCGATTAGTTCGGCAAGCAGGCTGCGAATTTCCTCGATCCTGCGGAGCATGGCGTAGGACATACTCTGCTTGCTCTGGTATTGGATGTCCTTCAGACGTTCTTGTGCTTGATCTAGGGTCTTTGGCATCTCGCCAACGCCATTGAACACGTCAACCTGCACGACCAGCGCATCGATGCGGTAGTTTTCGCCGATCACGTATACAAGCGGCGTGTTCGACATGACGCCGCCATCCCAATAGAACTCGCCGTCGATCTCGACCGGCGGAAAGCCGGGCGGAAGCGCGCCGCTCGCCATGACATGGGACGCCGTGATCGTGTCGACGGTGCTGTCGAAATACCGGGACTGGCCCGTGCGCACGTTCACGGCCCCGAGCGACAGCCGCACGTCGCCGTCGTTGATCAGGTCGAAATCGACCATCTCGTTCAGCGTCGCGCGCAGGGGTTCGGTGTCGTAATAACTGAGTGCGCCCAAGCTGCCGCCCATTGCGAAGGCCGGTGGGATTTGGCGCGGCGTGAAGAAGCCGGGTACGCCGAAGGCGACCACGGAGGCGGCGCTCATCTTGTTCATCCAGGGGCGCAACATCTCCATTCCCGCGGGCAGCGCGATGTCCTTTCCCGCAACATGGTTCCAGAACTCCCGCACCCGTTCGCCGCGCTTCTTGGGCGGATTGCCGGCGATCAGGGCGGAGTTGATCGCGCCGATCGAGACCCCTGCCACCCAGTTCGGCGCAAATCCAATGCTGTCTAGGGCGTCGAAGACGCCCGCCTGGTACGCGCCCAAGGCGCCTCCACCCTGCAGCACGAGTACGCGCCGCTCGTGAGTTCTGAATCCGTACGGATCGGGGAACGTACGCGTACCAGCAGCGGCCGGACGGGCTCCATTTAGGACTTGATCCATTTTCACCCGAGCGGCCTCCATTCAATGTCACGCCCCGCTCACAAATTGGCGAATGCGGCGGCAATGCGATAGTGGGACCTAAGGCTGATTTCGCGCGCTTTTGCGGGCGGGTGCAACCGCCAGGATGGGAAAAGAGCTGGAATGTCAGGGCGTCCAATCGAATGCGAAATCGTCTGCGCCCATTGGACTAAAGTCCAATAGACGGGGGCGGAGCCAGGCGGCCAATTCTGCGTAAGCGCTCTTTAGCCCCGGATAAGATAATTGCGGACCAGCCACCGTCTCCTCTTATCGGCGCTGTTCGCTTGCGCGGCACTCGTCGGGCCGGCCCGGGCAGACACTGAGAACGAAACATTCACCGAGGTTGACGGGTACTTCAAGCTGTCGGACCGCTTCCGCTTGTTCACGTCAGCCAGCCTGACCAAGTCACTAAATGAAGGCGCCACCGACAGCGACCTCGGACTGTATCTGGATGTGCTGGCACTCAGACCGATCTTTGGCGGGCGGTTGTTCGACGCCGACGTGGCGCGGAACCGCTATGTGTGGGGACGTATCGGCTTCTCGTTCGGGGGTGCCCATGAGGGCACTGGTCTGGAGAACGGCTATAAGGAGAGACAGTTCGTCTTCGAGCTGTACGGCCGATATCCGATCTCGGAGGGGTTTTGGGTGGAGTCTCGAGCCCGGTTCGATGAGCGCACGCTCAGCGGAACGCGCGCCAATCGCTACCGTGTCCGGCTTGGATTGGATAAGCAATACACTGTACTCGGCAAGGACGTGATCGCCTATGTCCGCACAGAGTTTCTGTACGACACTCGCTTCAACGCCTTGAACCAGCAAACCTACCAGGTTGGCGCCGATATCGAACTCACAGAGCGCTTCCGTATCGAACCCTATTACCGGTTTCAAAATGACACGGCTGTGGAACCTGCTCACGAGAATCGCTTTGGGCTGGTGCTGAAGTACTATCGATGACGCAAGGCTCCTGGTCGGCGTTGTGTCCTCCCGATTGCGATGCACCCCGCGCAGTCATTTCAATTTCACGTCTTCGCTGCCCCTCCGCCTGGTCGTTCTTGGAGGATGGGCGTGCTCGCTACGCGAGGAAATGTAGATGAGAACGCACACCTTGGAGCCCACCGGTTTGAATCGGCTCCGAGATCCGGAAGACTTCTCACTCGTCCTGGGCGGGCCGGTTTTTCAGCTACTGCGTCAGTTGCATCTGACCGACAATGCGCTTGGGTTGCTAAGCCAACGCATCATCTTTTTTTCTTTGCTTACTTGGCTGCCGCTCTTGGTGCTCTCGGCTCTGGAAGGCAACGTGCTGGGTGGGGGTCTAGCCGTACCCTTCCCGCTGGATTTGGAAGTTCACGTCCGCTTCCTCGTGGTGGTACCCCTCTTGATCGGAGCCGAACTCCACGTCCATCGGCGCATGCGTTTGGTGGCGAAGCAATTCCTGGAGCATCATCTAATTCCCGAAAACGCCATGACGCGGTTCGATGCCGCCATCACGTCGGTATTTCGGCTGCGCAACTCGGTGCTCGCCGAGGTGCTGCTTCTCGCCTTTGTTTATGTCTTCGGTATCCTGATCATTTGGCGCCACTACGTGGCGCTCGACGCGACCACCTGGTACGCGGCACCGTCCGCCGAGGGCCCGAAGCTCTCGCTCGCCGGGATGTGGTATGGCTACGTGAGCCTGCCGATCTTCCAGTTTCTGCTGTGCCGATGGTATTTCCGATTGTTAATTTGGATCCGCTTTCTGTGGCAGGTGTCGCGGATCAATTTGAGTCTGACGCCCGCCCACCCGGACCGTCTCTGCGGTTTGGGATTCCTCTCGGGAACGGCTTACGCCTTCATCCCGGTGCTGATTGCACATGGCGCGCTGCTCGCTGGACTGCTTGGCAACCGCATTTTCCATCTCGGAGCCAAATTGCCGGATTTCATACTCGAGATCTTCGTCCTTGTGCTGTTTCTTAACTGTGTCGTGCTCGGCCCGCTCTTGGTGTTCGCACCTCAGCTTGCTCAGTCGAAGCGGGCCGGCAATCGCGAATATGGCAGATTGGCCGAGCGTTATGCGCGCGAGTTCGATATCAAGTGGCTGCCCGGGGGCGTCCCCGCCGATGCGCCGCTGCTGGGCAGTGCGGATATCCAGTCCCTTGCCGATATGGGCAATAGTTTCGAGAGAGTGCGGACTATTCGCGTCATACCTTTCAACACGGAAACTATCCTTGAACTCGCGGCCGCGACCCTCGCCCCGGTCGCACCGCTATTACTCAGCATGATGCCGTTGGAAGAACTTCTGAAAAGGCTGCTCGGAATTTGGTTCTAGGCTTTGTGGGGTTCGGAAGCGATGATGACGACAAGCGTCCGGACGTGGATCTTTGTCTTGGTCACATTGGGAGTGATGGAACCCCACTCCGGCAGGGCGGCAGATGAACTCGGCTCCTTGGGCGACGCGTTGGCGCTCAAACAGCCGGAGTGGAATATCGAGGGTATGACCATCAAGCCCGGCGGCTTTGTCTACGCCACCGGCTATGCCTTTAGCCAAAGCGGCGACTACGGCAATTCGGGAATCACCGGGCAGTCACGCGGGCATGTAGAGGCGCAGCGCGTCTTCGACAATGGTATGGAATTGGGTGCGCGTGTCGACGCGCTCCTCTATTACGACGATCTTTCCGGCGACAATTACAACAACGACTTTTTCGAGCGCGCCTATCTGTTCGCGCGGACGGGCTTCGGTCGCGTTGAAGTGGGACAAAACGATGGCGTCGGCTACAGCATGGGTCTTGCCGGGCCCACCGTCGACGAGCATATCGCGCTGGAAAATCCGGACAGCACTCTCTTCCGCGACCGTGTAACGGGGAAAGCCTTCGGACCATTCCTGAAGCGTCTGACAGTTGCAGCCGCTTCGTCGAACTTCAGCAAAATCAATTACGTCTCGCCACGTTTATTTGGCCTTCAGTTCGGCGCTTCCTTCACACCCAACATGGTAAAAGCGCCGCTTCCGGGTATCGAGAACCCTGAGGATATTCCGGACCGGCAGTCCGACATTTGGGAGGCGGCCGTCAATTACACGACGCATCTTTCCGATGTCACGTTGGAGGCGTCCGCCGCCTATTCGCACGGGTCGGTGGAGAACCGCACGCCCGGATTCTCCGATCTCTACGATTGGGCGCTGGGCACGCAAATCGCCTACACGGTCTCGAACGTCAAGTTGTCTCTAGGCGTAGCCTACCGTACGACCAACGCATATTTGTTCGATGACGCGCGCGCACTCTCCGACAACGAATCCCATCGCGCGCATCTCTCCGTTCTGGCGGAGGCGGGCTCATGGCGACTCGGCGGCGAATATGCGGTGGGCTCGGCGCATGGCCCAACGAATTTCAACTTCCATGCCTACGAGGCCGGCATCGGATACAAGATCAACGACAACATGCAAATCTCGACGGGCTGGCAAAGGTACGTCTACACCCGCGTGCCGGGGATATTCGCCAACGGCAGCCCCGAGCTGGACATGAATGCCGGATTTCTTTCGTTGTCCTACGCGCTTTGATCCACCGACGCGGACGTTTGTGGAGTAAGTACGTGTCCGACCGGATGACCGCTTTGCCTGAAAGCGAACCTCGCCGTTAGTCTAGCCGCCCAAGCTGTCGGTTGCTCCCACTCTGGCTACTCTTGCAACGATCGTGATCGTCGACTGAGACCAAGGTCTCATTGAGCCTCGGAACTAAACCTCCTCTAGCTGTTTGTGCATGTGCCCATCTGGGCCTTCGAACGCGCACAATTCTGCTTAACGAGGAACTTTGCACCGATGAACATTCGATCTCTCCGAGGCGAAGATAACCTCGTCCGCCTCGCAAGCTTGGCCGCCGGAACCGTGGGAAAGATCCGGCGGCGTTCAAGCCGAGCTCCGTTCCTCGCCGTTGCGCTGTTTATACTGCCTCTGCTTCCGGGCTGTTCGACGCCGACACGACTGGAAGCCGTGCCGCAAATCGAGC
>DASQHF010000184.1:0-2449 GCA_035632215.1 Micropepsaceae bacterium
TCCCTAGCCCTCTCCCCCTGTGGGGGAGAGGGGACTGCGAGTTCAATCCCCTCGCCCCCCCAAAGGGGGAGAGGTCGCGAGCGATGAGCGAAGCGACATCGCGAGCGGGAGAGGGGGGCGAAACGATTACTCGATCAGGTCGACCGAGATCTGGGTGCGGTTGTGCTTGACGCTCAGCGGAACGACGTCGCCCGCGTTCACGCGAAGAGGCCTCGGGAAACGATAGAGGATCTGCGTCCAGTGGCCGTTGAATGGCGCCTCGGGCGACGGCCGATTGTCGTAACTCGTGAGCGCATCGAGCTCGAGCTTGATCCATTGAACCACGCCGATCGCTTCGCCTGCCCGCGTCACCGTCACCGGCACCGTGCGGCTTTCCATCGGAAAGCGCTTACCCTTCAGATCGAAGCGCAACAATGTGACGTCGTCGGATAAGGTCTCGTGCGGAAAATGGTCGAGCAGCACCCCCATCGACGGCGGCGCGAAATCGTTGAAGGGGACGAGATCGAAGCCCTTGATGTTGCCGACGAACAGAAGGCCTTTGAGCGTCTCGCCGCCGGCGAGATAACCCATCGCCGAGGCCGTCGCGGGGATGACGACGGCATCCTCGGTCAGGAGATTCTCCCGCGCATGCTCGATGGTGGGCAGGATGCCTTCACTGATCAGCCCGCTCGCGAAGGTTTCGGTGATGAGCACCTGGGAGCGTTCCGGCAATTCGCGCCCAAGCGCCAAATCCAATGAACTCTTGCCGATGATCGTGATGCGATCGGAAAGCCCGTTGCGCGCGACGATCTCTTTGGCGCGATCGGCGATGAGCTTGACCGCTTCGCAGGTCGTGACTTTGGCGGCGCCTGCGCGCGCCGCCAGCATCGCCAAGAGTCCCGCGCCCGTACCGATATCGAGCACGCGCTTGCCCTTCACCGCGCGGGAAATCGCCGCTTCGTAGGCGTCGTTGCGCGCGCGATCGTCCATCATCGCGAAATGCCAGGCCGGCACCACGTCGCGATAGGCGGCGCGAAGATTGGCTTTGGCCTGCGCGAGGTCGGGTTGGAGCGCGACCGCGCGGCGGAAGGCCTCGATCGCTTCATCGTTGCGTTTGAGCTCGCGAAGCGCCACGCCGAGATTGTTCAGCGCATCCGGGTAATTCGGCCGGGCGCCGAGCGCTCGGTTAAAGGCGGCGACGGCGGCCTCGCTGTCGCCCAACGTATCGAGCACGCCGCCGTAATTGTTGTGCATCTCGGGTGTTGCCAAGGGCGTAGCGATCGCCCGCGC
The DNA here is from genome assembly GCA_035632215.1 of Micropepsaceae bacterium. Classification (GTDB taxonomy): domain Bacteria; phylum Pseudomonadota; class Alphaproteobacteria; order Micropepsales; family Micropepsaceae; genus CAIYRG01. Next base: position 1,270 of record DASQHF010000184.1, read on the forward strand.
CAGAAGCTCGCGCGCGACCGCCATGTCGCCCTGCTGAAAGCAGATGACGCCCAAGAGATGATTGGCCTCGGCGTTGTCGGGCTCGCGGTTCAACACGGTCTGACAGGCTTTGGCCGCGGCATCCAAGCGCCCGGCATGGAAATGCTGATAGGCTTGATCGAGCATGGGCGAAAACGGCAAACGCCGGAGCGATTTCTCGCTCCAGCGTTAGCCCAAAACCTCGCGCTGTGGAACGGCTGCTAGTTTCCCTCGGCGTTGTTGCGCTGGCCGCCGTTGCCGAGCTGCTGTCCATTGGGCAGCACTGCCGTCATGAACTGGCCGCCGCGCGAGCCGTCTTTCAAGGGATGGAAGGTGACCGTGACCTTGTCGCCGGGCTTCAAGGATGTTGCCGTCCAGCCGCGCTGCGCGTTCTGCTGCGGCGAGCCCATCTCGAGCGCCCATTGCGCCTGCTTGCCGGATTGGTCCGCGACCATCATCCGGATCCAGCTATGCGGGTTCGTCCATTCAAATTCCTTCACCGTGCCCTGCATCGTGACCGTCTTCTCCGCGTCGAACATCGCGAAGGAATGATGGGCAAAAGCGGGTGCCGCAAACGCGACCGCGATACCGGCAAGCAAAAGGGCTTTGACTTTCATAGGCTTCTCCTCCTGGCATTAGGCGCGAATATAACCGAGGCAGGTTGAACCGAACAACCGGCCGGGGTTGCGTCGCGTGGATGCGGCTTACCGGATGGCCGGCGCGCCGGCGCCGCCGACGGTGCGGCCGTCGGGGAGCGTCGCATCGATCAATTGCCCGCCGCGCGAGCCGTCGCGAAGCGGATGAACGTGAACGGTGACAGAGTCGCCGGGCTTCAAGCTGTCGGACTCCCAGCCGCGCCGGATCTGCTGCGCGGGCGGTCCCATTTCGAACGCCCAGTTCGCGTCCTTGCCCGTGGTCTCGTCCTTCACCGTCACGCGCAGCCAGCTATGCGGATTCGTCCATTCGAGCTCCTTCACCGTGCCTTTGAAGGTCACGGTCTTGGATGAGTCGAACATGGCAAAGGAATGATGGGCGAACGCAGGAACAGCAATAAGCGCCGTCGCCAGGGTGGCGAGGCCGACAGCTTTGAAATTCATGGTGTCTCCTCCAGGGCTTCCCGATTGTGTTGGCCGGATATCGAAACCGTGCTGGCGCGATTATA
>DASQHF010000185.1:0-16379 GCA_035632215.1 Micropepsaceae bacterium
GCTCTATCGCACCTCCAAGGACAGTCCGATCGTGCGGGCTCTCATCGAAGCGGCCGAAGCGGGCAAGTCGGTGACTGCGCTCGTCGAGCTCAAGGCCCGTTTCGACGAAGCGGCGAACATCAAATGGGCCCGCGATCTCGAGCGCGCGGGCGTGCAAGTGGTCTACGGATTCATCGAGCTCAAGACCCACGCCAAAGTGAGTCTCGTGGTCCGCCGCGAGAGCGGTCAGCTGCGCAGCTATGTACACTTCGGAACCGGGAACTATCACCCCGTCACGGCCAAGATTTACACCGATCTGTCGCTGTTCTCGGCCGATCCGGCGTTAGGTCGCGATGCAGCGCAGTTCTTCAACTACATCACCGGTTACGCCGAACCCACGCATCTCGAGAAGATCGCCATTTCACCCTTGACGCTCTACGGCACGATCATCGAGCACATCGAGGCCGAGATCGCACATGCCCGCGCGGGCCGCCCGGCCGCGATCTGGGCGAAGCTGAATGCTCTTGTGGACGCGCGCGTGATTGACGCGCTTTATCGCGCGAGCCAAGCGGGCGTGCAGATCGAGCTCGTCGTGCGCGGCATCTGCTGCCTGCGTCCGGGCGTGCCGGGTCTCTCGGAGAACATCCGTGTAAAGAGCATCGTCGGCCGGTTCCTCGAGCATGCCCGAATCGTCTGCTTTGGGGCAGGCTTCGGGCTCCCTACGCCCAAGGCCAAGGTCTACATCAGCTCCGCCGACTGGATGACCCGCAATCTCGATCGCCGTGTCGAAGCGATGGTCCCCATCGACAATCCGACCGTACACCAGCAGGTCTTGAACCAGATCATGGTCGAGAACCTCAAAGACCAGGCACAGAGCTGGTCTTTGCGCGCCGACGGCTCCTACGCTCGCGATCCCGCCTTCGACAGGTCGGATGCGTTTTCAGCCCACTATTATTTCATGACCAATCCTTCTCTTTCCGGTCGCGGAAAGGCGCTGAAAGTGGATACTCGAGCTGGCGTCGCTCAGCCGAGTCGCGGCGGGTGACGGGGAATCCCTCGAGCCTCGCTTAACTCGTCAATGCCGAAGACCAATAGACCCGTCGCAGTCGTCGACATCGGTTCGAATTCCGTGCGCCTCGTGATCTATGAGGGTCCGTGGCGGCATGCCTCGGCGCTCCACAATGAGAAATCGATCTGCGCCATCGGCCGCAACATGGTCTCGACCGGAAAGCTCGACGCCGACGGTATGGAATTCGCAGTCGAGACTCTCACCCGCTTTCGCGAGCTCTGCGCGGGACACAACGTACGCAACGTGGGTGCCGTCGCGACTGCCGCGGCGCGCGATGCTTCCAACGGACGCGACTTCATCCGCCGTGCGGAGAAGGCGCTCGGGTACAAGATCCGCATTCTCTCGGGCGAAGACGAGGCCCGAATCGCCGCGGAAGGAACGCTCGCGGGCATTCCCGATGCAGACGGCCTAGTTGCGGATCTGGGCGGCGGCAGCCTCGACATGGTCACCGTCAAGAACGGTAAGACCGGTGATGCGGCGACTCTCCCGTTCGGGCCTCTGCGCCTGATGGATCTCTCGGGTGGCGGCATCAATAAGGCCCGCAACATCGTGGAAAAGGGCCTGGACAAGCTGGATTTCTCGAAATCCTTGAAGGGACGCGCGCTCTACGCGGTGGGCGGCATCTGGCGCGCGCTCGCCCATGTCGACATGGATCAGGAATCCTATCCTTTGCGGGTTCTGCATCATTACGTGATGCCTGGAAAGCGCGCGGTCCAGCTCTGCCGGGTCGTTTCGGGTCTTTCGCGAAAATCGCTCGAGAAGATGCGCTCCGTCCCCAAGCGCCGCGCCGACGCGCTTCCTTTTGGCGCGCTCGTGATGGAGGAGATGATTCACGGCTTCGATCTTAAAGAGGTCGTCGTTTCCGCCTATGGCCTTCGGGAAGGTGTGCTCCAGAGGAAGCTCTCGGAAGAGGAATCCCAGAAGGATCCCTTGATCGAATTCGCGCGCGATTTGGGCGCTCGGGAGAGCCGCACGCCGGCGCATGGGGAAGAGCTGTTCAACTGGATGAGCCCGTTGTTCCCGAAGGAGACAAAGTTGGAGCGACGCATCCGCGAGGCCGCCTGTCTCTTCTCCGATATCGGCTGGCGCCGGCACCCGGACGACCGGGCCATGGGCGCTTTCGCCCAGGTGCTTCGCGGGGCTTACGGGGGAGCCGACCATCACGAGCGCGCGGTGATGGCGACAGCCGTGTACTACCGCTACACGGGCGAAGACGATTTCCCGGAGGACACCAATATCGGCGGGCTGCTCGGGCCGGAGGGCGCAGTCTGGGCGCTTCAAATCGGATTGGCGGCGCGCTTGGGGTTTGGGCTCTCCGGCGCGATCGCAGGCGAGCTTCAGCGGATGAACTTGCAGCTCAGCAAGGAAACCGTAGCGCTTGAAGTCCCGCCGCGGAAAAAGACGCTGATTGGCGATTCGGTCGAAAAGCGCCTCGACGATCTCGCCGAGGCCTTTGGCCGCAAAGGACAAGTCGTCTTTACCTGAGCTTCCAGGGAATCGGCGTTAACCGCCCGCTCACTTGCGGTCGACGGCCTTTGGGAATAACAACCTCGCGAATCATTCGCAACAAGGCTTCTCTCAGCGCATGGCCGGCAGCGCACCCGTGGATGGATTGTCGCTTCGCGCGGTGACGCGGCGCTTTGGCAAACGTGTTGCGGTTGACAGTGTCAGCTTCGATGTGAGCCGCGGGGAAGTGCTGTGCATTCTGGGCCCATCGGGTTGTGGCAAGACGACGACGTTGCGAATCGCGGCGGGTCTCGAGCGGCCCGATTCGGGCCTCGTTTTCATCGGAGGCCAGCTGGTGGAAGGCGACGGGCGCCACGAGCCTCCTGAAACCCGTCGAGTCGGATTGATGTTTCAAGACTACGCGCTTTTTCCCCATCTTTCGGCGCTCGACAATGTCGCGTTCGGCCTGTCCAGGCTTCCCTCGACGGAAAGAACGACCCGCGCCCAAGCCGAGCTCGCGCGCGTCGGTCTCCAACAACTGAAAAACGCCTATCCCCATACGCTCTCGGGCGGCGAGCAGCAGCGTGTCGCGCTTGCCCGCATGCTTGCGCCCAACCCTGACGTCGTGTTGATGGACGAGCCCTTCTCGGGGCTCGACGCAGGCTTACGCGATGACGTTCGCGGGACGACGTTGAAGCGCTTGCGCGAGGCTCGTGCGGCCACCGTGATGGTGACGCATGATCCCGACGAAGCGACGCGGGTGGGCGATCGGGTGGCTATCATGCGCGAGGGCCGGATTGTTCAAATCGGGACGCCAGGCGAGCTTTATGCAAAGCCTAAGGATCGCCAAGCAGCGGCTTTGTTCGGGGGCGCCAATATCTTTCACGCGCGGGTGAAAGGGGGCCTTGTGGCATCACCTTTCGGTCAAACCCCGGCCAGCGCCGTGGCAGAGGGCGAGTGGGCGGAGCTAATATACCGGCCAGCCATGATTAGCGTGTCCGAGCACGGGCTGCCTGCGCGCGTAGTGGGGGTTCGTCCCTGTGCCGGCCAACTGGAAGTGGAAGCCGCGATCGAGCCTGCCGCCTTGCCCCAAGGGGTTGAAGTCCCCACTTCAGTCAGGGCGATGGCTCCGTTAACAGTGGAGCTTGCGCCCGGCACGCAAATTAAGCTTGCGGCAAGGCCCGAGGATGCGCTGGTTTTCCCTTGCCGTGACAGGATTTGTCGGGCTTGAGATATGCGGTCCGGATGAGCCGCGGTTTGGACCGGCTGTGCGGTGCGGAAGGGGCAAATAACTTGCCCGCGGTTATTGCGGGCGCGGTATGATGCCATGACGATGGGAGTAGGACCCGATGGGCAGTTTTAGCATTTGGCATTGGCTGATCGTGATCATGGTGGTCGCGGTGGTCTTCGGCGGCCGTGGAAAGATTTCCGGGATCATGGGCGATCTGGCCCATGGCATCCGGAACTTCAAAGAGGGCCTGAAAGACCCGAACGAGCAGCGCTCGGTCCAGGATAAGCACGAAGCTGACGTGAAAAAGCCGGAAGAGGTCAAACAGGGCTGATCTGCCCGGCTGCCGGGGCCCGCGCGAGCAGGCCAGGGTCCCGCCGGTCATCCGGCGGTCCGCATCCGAACGGGAGTCCGGCGTCTTAGTTTGAGGTTGTGAGACTTCATGTTCGACATCGCCTGGAGCGAACTCTTCGTCATCATCATCGTGGCGTTGGTCGTGGTGGGTCCCAAGGATCTGCCCAAGCTGATGCGAAAGGTGGGGCAGTGGGCGGGGCGCGCCCGCGCCATGGCGGATCAGTTCCGCCGGAGCTTCGACGACATGGCGCGCCAATCCGAGCTCGAGGAATTGCGCTCGGAGGTCAATCGTTTGAAATCCGACGCGATCAAGCCGATGACGGATGCCGATTACGAAGCCTTCGGCATCCCGGTGAATTCGCTGCCCGCGGCGCCCACGATCGAAGACGTGGGGGCCGCGCCGCCTGTCCTCGATACGCCGCCGACTCATGTCGAGCCTGCGCCGCCGCCCGCCCCGGTGGAAGCCGCCGCAGAGCCGGTCAAATCCCCCGATCCGGTTTGAGCTAGATGGCGACACAGGACGAAGAAGCCGAACTCGAGGCGAGCAAGGCGCCGCTCCTCGATCACCTGATCGAGCTGCGCACCCGGCTGGTGAATTCGTGCATCGCGTTCCTGATCGCGTTCCTCGTCTGCTTCTATTACTCGCGGCCGATCTACGCCTTCCTGGTTCAGCCTCTGGCCGATCAGCTGCACGGCCCGGGCCGGCAGATGATCTTCACTCAGGTGTATGAGCAGTTCTTCACTTACGCCAAGGTGGGAATGTTCGGAGGCCTGTGCCTCGCATTCCCGTTCATGGCCTGGCAGCTTTGGATGTTCATCGCGCCGGGTCTTTATCGCAACGAGCGGAAGGCGTTTTTGCCGTTCATCATCGCGACGCCGGTGATGTTCATCATCGGCGCGGGGTTCGTCTATTACCTGCTCCTGCCGAATGCGATCCGCTTTTTCCTGAGTTATGAGACGCATCCCGATCCGGGCAGCACCACCATCGCCATCGAGATGGTCCCCCGTGTCAGCGAGTATTTGAGCTTCATCACCACGCTGATCTTTGCCTTCGGACTCTGCTTCGAGCTTCCGGTCTTGCTCGCGCTCTTGGGACGCGTAGGCATCGTCACCAGCAAAGGCCTGCGCTCGGTGTGGCGCTATGCGGTCGTCGGCGTCTTCATCTTGGCCGCTGTCTTGACCCCGCCCGATGTCTTCAGCCAGCTCTCGCTCGCCATTCCGCTCGTCGGCCTCTATGAGGTCTCGATCTGGATCGTGAAAGCGATCGAGAAGAACCGCGCCAAGGCCGATGCGGAGGCCGAAGCCGCCCAACGTGGCGGCGGCGTCCAGCCGACCTAAGTCACGAGATTTGCGTCCCGCGCCAGGACCCACCGTCCGGCCGCGTTCTTGCGCAGAACCGTGAGCGTGTAGCCCGAGCGCCGCGTCGTCGTTCCATTGGGCGGCGTCACCGCGATGCGCAAATGGTTGCGCAGCCAAGCCCAGTCGCCCAGCACCTTGAGTTTTACGATCTCGGCCTCGCCTTCGACGCGTACGTCCTTCATGCCTTGCGACGTTTTGGCGAATTCTGCCTTCCCGAACGGCTCGCGCCCGGGAACCCTGAAGACGACATCGTCGGCCATCAGGCTCAAGACGGTCTCGAGATCGCCTCGCCGGCTTGCTTGCATCCAGTTATCAATCAAGGCCCTGATGGCGCGTTCGTCGTCGGTCATGAAACTCTCCTTAAAAGCCCTTGCAGTTGGTCTTTACCCGTTCCGGCACCCGTGCCAGAACCGCCGCGTTTCTGAAAGATTCCGCCATGCACGACATCAAACTCATCCGTGACGATCCGGTTGCGTTCGACGAGGGACTGAAGCGCCGGGGCTTGACGCCTTTGAGTGCCGAAGCCTTGAAGCGCGACGCGGAGCTGCGCGCGCTTTTAACCAGGCTTCAGCAGATGCAGGCGCGCCGCAATGAAGCCTCGAAGCAGATCGGTCAGGCCAAGGCCAGAAAGGATGAAGCACAGGCACGAGCGCTGATGACGGAAGTCGCCGGCCTGAAGGCGGAAATCCAGCAAGGCGAGGAAGAGGAACGGCGGCTGCAAGCCGCGCTGAGCGATTTCCTCGCGACGATACCCAATCTCCCTGCGCCGGATGTTCCTGTTGGTGCGGATGAAAAGGCGAACGTCGAAATTCGTCGCTCCGGCGACAAGCCTGGAATGAATTTCAAGCCGAAAGAGCATTTCGAGCTCGGCGAAGCTTTAGGCCAGATGGATTTCGAGGCCGCCGCCAAGATGTCGGGCGCGCGGTTTGTTGTCCTGACGAAGCAGCTCGCGCGGCTGGAGCGCGCGATCGCGCAATTCATGCTCGATCTGCATACAGAGCAGTTTGGGTATACCGAAGTCTCGCCGCCGTTGATGGTGCGTGACCAGGCGATGTTCGGCACCGGACAGCTCCCGAAGTTCGCCGAGGATCTCTTCCGGACGACGGCTGATTATTGGCTCATTCCGACGGCCGAAGTGTCGCTCACCAATCTCGTGCGCGAGCAGATTCTCGACGAGAAGCAGCTTCCCTTCCGTTTTACGGCCTACACGCCGTGCTTCCGCGCGGAAGCGGGCGCCGCGGGGAAAGACACGCGCGGCATGATCCGCATGCATCAGTTCTCGAAAGTCGAGCTCGTCTCGATTACGACGCCCGAGCAATCGGCGGACGAGCATGAGCGGATGACGAATTGCGCCCAGGAAGTCTTGAAGCGCTTGGGGCTGCATCACCGCGTGATGCTGCTCTGCTCGGGCGACATGGGGTTCGCGGCGAAGAAGACCTATGACCTCGAAGTCTGGCTGCCCGGACAGAACATGTTCCGCGAGATCTCGTCCTGCTCGAATTGCGGCGACTTCCAGGCCCGTCGCATGAACGCGCGCTATCGCCCCGAAGGGGAAAAGAACACGCGCTTCGTCCATACGCTGAACGGCTCCGGCCTCGCGGTGGGGCGGACGCTCGTGGCCATCCTCGAGAATTATCAGCAGGCGGACGGTTCCATTCTCGTGCCCGAAGCGCTCAAAGGCTACATGGGCGGCCTCGAACGCATTGCATGAGCGCACGCCGCCGCAAGCTTCGCATCCTCATCTCGAACGATGACGGAATCCACGCACCGGGCTTGGCCGTAGCCGAGCAGATCGCGCGCACGCTCTCGGACGACATCTGGGTGATCGCGCCCGAGACCGAGCAATCCGGTGCTTCGCATTCGCTCACGCTGACGCTGCCCTTACGGCTTCGCCAAGCCGGACATCAGCGTTATGCGCTCTCGGGTACGCCGACGGACTGCGTGATGATGGCCGGCATCCACCTGATGAAGGACCGACTTCCCGACCTCGTCATCTCGGGCGTCAATCGCGGCTTCAATGTCGCCGACGATGTGACCTATTCGGGGACCGTCGCGGCGGCGATGGAAGGGACAGTGCTCGGCATTCCCTCGATTGCGATGAGCCAGGCGGTGGGCGGCCGCGACGAGACCGAGCAGATCTGGACTTGCGCAGAACGCCACGGGCCGGCGCTCCTGAAGCGCCTGGTCGACGTCGGCTGGCCCAAGGATGTGCTCCTGAACATCAACTTCCCCGCGCTGCCAGCCTCCAAAGTGAAACGCGTCACCGTCACCGCGCAGGGCGCACGCGACCAGTCCATGCTGCGGCTCGACGAGCGGGTGGACGCGCGCGGACGCACCTATTTCTGGGTGGGGTTCAAGCGGATCTTCTCCGATCCGGAATCCGGAACCGATTTGCGCGCGATCTATGAAGGCCATATTTCGGTCACGCCGCTGCATCTCAATCTGACCGAGTTCCGCGAACAGCAGCGGTTATCCACGCTGCTCGACGGACCAATTGCCGGGTTGAACAGCCGGAGGGGCGGTAAAGGTGCAAAGGCCGCGAAGCCGTCCAAGGCAGGAACAGCCGGCCGCTATCGCCGTGCCTGGAAGCCGACCGACCGGTAGCCGTTCAGCTTACGTTAACCATTTGTTTACGATGATCGGTGCCCCAATTCGGGCCTTTGACCATGAGGCGAGCCATGAGCGTTAGAGACTTCCATGCGCGTGCGGGCTTGGTATTGGCTCTGGCGACGCTCGCTGCGTGCTCGCTACCCATAAAAACAGTGCCAGTTCAGCCGGCGCCGACCTCCTATTACACGGTGCCTGTAAAGAACGGCGAACCATTGAGGGACATCGCCGCGCGTTGGCAGGTTCGGGAAGACGACCTCCTCGCGGTCAACGAGCTTTACGACCGGAACGGTACCGCTACGACTGACACGATCCGGGTTCCCGCCTACGGGCACTTACGCGACGAAACCGCTGCTCCAAAGCAGACGGCTAGTGCGTCTCCGAAGCAGAACGTCAGTGCGGCTCCGCCGCGCGAGCTTGCCAGCGCGACGCCGGGCTCAACCGTTCAGCGGCCCGTGCCGGTGGAAAAGACGCCCATTCCCGAACTCAAGCCTGTCCCGCAAAAGGGTAAAGCCGACGAGTCCTGGTTCTCATGGATGATGCCGTCGGCAGACGCCCCGCAATTCAGCCAGCGCTTGGTGTGGCCGGTGAAGGGCCGCGTCTTGTCTCCATTCGGCGCAAGCGCAGATGGCGCGCGGAATGACGGCATCAACATCGCCGCGACCCGTGGCGCTCCCATCCACGCGGCCGCTGCCGGTACCGTCAGCTATGCCGGGGATGATCTCAAAGCCTACGGCAACCTCGTGCTCATCACGCATGAGGATGGTTTCATCACCGCTTACGCGCATTGCGACAAAATCACCGTCACCCGGGGCGAACATGTCGCGGCGGGCCAAGTGATCGGCACGGCGGGTGCCACAGGCGACGTCGACCAGCCGCAGGTCCACTTCGAGCTACGGCAAGGCACGAAGCCGATCGACCCGTCGCCCTATCTGGTGGCGTCGAACTGAGGGAAGTTACCGAGTCAGCGTCTTTCCCAATTCGCCCGCGAGATCCTGGATGAATTGCCAGGCGACGCGTCCCGAGCGCGCGCCTCGCCCGGCCGACCAGGCGAGCGCGCGTTCGCGCAATTCGTCGCCCGCGAGCTTCAGCCCGTAATGGGCCGCGTAACTCTCGACCATGAGGAAATACTCGTCCTGGCCGCAGTGATGGAAACCGAGCCACAGCCCGAAACGGTCAGAGAGTGAGACCTTCTCCTCGACGGCTTCCGATGGATTGATCGCGGTCGAGCGCTCATTCTCCATCATGTCGCGCGGCATCATGTGGCGGCGGTTCGAGGTGGCGTAGAAGAGCACGTTTGGCGGCCGGCCCTCGACGCCGCCTTCGAGCGCGGCCTTCAAGGACTTGTAGCTGGTGTCATCGCGGTCGAAGCTAAGGTCGTCGCAGAAGAGGAGGAACCGTCGCTTGAGCTTGCGCAGGCGACGAAGGAGCTGCGGCAGAGAAGCAATATCCTCGCGGGGAATTTCTATGAGCGCGATCCGGTCTTGGCGCTTGAGGCCGCGATTGACCTCGGCGTGGACGGCTTTGACGAGCGAGCTCTTGCCCATGCCGCGCGCGCCCCAAAGGAGCGCGTTGTTGGCCGGAAGGCCCCCACCGAAGCGTCGCGTGTTTTCGTGCAACGTGTCCCTTGCCGCGTCTATGCCCTTCAGGAGCCCAAGCGGTAGGGCCGCCACCTCGACGACGGGAACGAGATGCGCGGACTCCGCTTCCCAGATGAAAGCGTCGGCGTCGGCAAGAGCGCCGTCGCCCGAGGCGTCAACCGCTTTCGTCCGAAGCTCGAGCGCGTGTGCAATGCGCTCCAAGAGCCGCTCAATCTGAGCGAAATCCTTGGTCATTTAAGAACCGTAGCCTAGGCTGCCGCCGTTGCAATGGAGGGCGCGAGGGCTATATTCCCCTTCAAGTCGGCCGGAAAGAGCCCCTGAGAGATTAACGTGACCCAGAATGACCTCGTTTCGCAGCTTCTGCTGTGGGTGCCGCTTATTGCGATCATGTATTTCCTGCTTTTCCGCCCGCAGCAACAGCGGGTGAAGGCGCATCAGAAAATGGTCGAAAGCGTTAAGAGAGGCGACACGGTTGTGACCGCCGGCGGCATTGTCGGCAAGGTATCGAAGGTCAAGGACGACGGCGAAATCATGGTGGAGATCGCCGACAATGTGCAGGTCCGGGTGATGCGGAGCACGCTCAGTGAAGTGCGCTCCAAGGGCGTGGAAGCCAAGAGCGACCAGCCAGCAAAAGCCGGTTAGAGGCCTAAGGAGATCCCATGGTTTACATGTCGCGCTGGCAGGCTTTCCTCGTCCTCGGGATCCTGCTCATCGGTCTGATCTTCACGACGCCGAACTTCCTGCCCGAAGGCACGCGCAACGCGCTCCCCAATATTCTCCCGAAATCTACCATCAATCTCGGCTTAGACCTTCAGGGGGGCTCCTATCTGCTGCTCGAAGTCGACATGCCCGGCGTGGTGAAGGAGCGGATGGAATCGATGCGCGCCGACCTCCGCACGGCGCTGCGCCGGGAGAAGCCGGCAATCAATTTCGACAACCTCAATCTCACGCGCGATACGTTAAGCGTGCACATCATCGATCCGATGCAGATCGAAGCTGCGCGCAAGATATTGCGTGACACCGCCTCTCCACCGGGGACCTTCCTGGGGCTGGGCGGCGCAGAATACGATCTTACCGATGACGGGCAGGGCACCTTCGCGCTGAAGATTTCGCCAACCTTCCAGCGACAAATGCAGACGCAAGTGCTCGGTCAGTCGATCGAGGTCGTGCGGCGGCGCATCGACGAGCTTGGCACGCGCGAGCCGACCATCCAGCAGCAAGGCGAGGACCGCATCCTGGTTCAGGTGCCGGGACTTAAAGATCCGGAGGAGCTCAAGCGGCTCCTCTCCACGACCGCCAAGATGACGTTCCGTCTCGTCGACATGACCGGCAATGTCCAGGCCGCAGCGCGAGGCAATGTCCCCCCCGACGACGAGCTTCTTAATGAGACGGACAAGAGCGGCGCGACGGTTCCCTACCTCGTCCAGCGCCGCATCATGGTTTCGGGCGACCGCTTGCAACGAGCCAATGCCGGGCTCGATCCGCGCGGCGGCGGCTGGGTGGTCAACTTCATGTTCGACTCTCGCGGGGCCAAGGAGTTCGGCGATGTCACGAAGGCGAATGTCGGCAAGCTTTTTGCCATCGTTCTCGACGACAAGGTGATCTCGGCCCCCGTTATTCGCGAGCCTATACTTGGCGGTTCCGGACAGATCTCCGGAAACTTTACCGCCCAGACCTCGAATGATCTGTCCATTTTGTTGAACGCTGGCGCGCTGCCGGCGAAGCTGACCGTAATCGAGGAACGGACGGTCGGCGCCGAGCTAGGTGCCGATTCCGTGCAGGCCGGCAAGCTTGCCTCGATGGGCGGACTTCTGGCCGTGGTCTGCTTCATGGTGCTGACCTATGGCCTGTTCGGGTTGTTCGCGACGCTCGCGCTCGCCACCAACATGGTGCTCCTGTTTGCCCTCCTCACCGGCCTGCAAGCGACGCTGACGCTCCCCGGGATCGCCGGTATGGTGCTCACCATGGGCATGGCGGTCGACGCGAACGTGCTCATCTACGAGCGCATCCGGGAGGAGATGCATGGCGGGAAAACGGTGATAGCCGCCATCGACGCCGGGTTCCGGAGGGCGACCGCGACCATCATCGACACCAACATGACCCACGTGCTAGCGGCGGCGATCCTCTATGCCGTGGGAACCGGGCCCGTGCGCGGCTTCGCCGTCACGCTCGGGTTGGGCGTCGCCACCTCCTTCTTCACGGCCACCATGGTGACGCGCCTTATCGTCGTCACCTGGCTGCGCCGGACGCGTCCCAAAGCTCTCACCCTGTAAGGCGCGAATGGAGAATAGCGAGTAGCGAGTAGAATGACGAAAGTTCCCTATTCGCTACTCGCCATTCGCTATTCGCCTAAAGTGGTATAAGGCACAACCAAAGATATCGGACTGGGGGATTTCATGACTGCGATTTTGACCAATCTTCGCAACACGGTGATCGCCGGCTTCGTGCTCGCCTTCATCGCTTTCCTGATTTACGTCTCCATGGCCGAATTCAACAATTACGTGTTCTGGCCGTTTCTCGCCCGCTGGCTGCACATCATGTCGGGCGTGATGTGGATCGGACTGCTGTGGTACTTCAATTTCGTCCAGACGCCGACGATGCCCAAGATCCCAGACGAGCTGAAAGGCGGCGTGTCGCGTTTCATCGCGCCGGAAGCACTCTTCTGGTTCCGGTGGGGCGCCATGTCGACGATCTTCTTCGGGCTGTTGCTCGCGATCCTCATCAACTATCCGCAGTCGCTGTCCTATCTCGTCCGCGCCTACACGCTCGATGCGATCGAGGGCTTCGTGGACTTGAAAGTCATCCTGATGGGGCTGGGCATGTGGTTGGGCACGATCATGTGGTTCAATGTCTGGTTCATCATCTGGCCGAACCAGCAGAAGGCGCTGAACATCGGCAACGCCTACCCGGATTTGCCGGCCGATCAGAAGGCGAAGGCCGCGCGCATGGCCGGTCTCACCTCGCGCGTCAACACCATGCTTTCGGTTCCGATGCTGTTCTGTATGGCGGCGGGTCCGCATCTGGCTTAAACGGCACATGAGAAACAGAGGAAAGGGCCGTCCGATGGGCGGCCCTTTTGCTTGAAAGGAATGACGGACGCGGCGGCCTCGCACGAAAGGACTGTCCGCAAGACGGACTATGACCGCTATTTGGCGGCGATGTTCGCGCCGGCGGCCGTGCACCCGCATCTCTTTGCGCTCTATGCCTTCAACTACGAGGTCGCGAAAATTGCCGAGAGCGTGCGCGAACCGATTGCCGGGCACATTCGCCTGCAATGGTGGCGCGAGGCGGTCGCCGAAGCTTATGCCGGTCGCGCTCGCGCGCATCCGGTCGTTGTTTCGCTCAAAGAGCTGATCGCGGCACATCGCCCGCCGCAGGCGTTGTTCGAGCAACTCATCGAAGCCCGCGAAAGCGACCTCGAGGAAACGCCGTTCGCGGACATGGCCGCTCTTATGACCTATGCCGACGCGACTTCTGGGCACCTCATGCGGCTCGCGGCGAGGGTGCTTGGGGCGGAGGAGAGCCTGGATGATCTGGCAGAGAGCGCAGGCATCGCCTACGCGCTCATCGGCCTTTTGCGCGCGCTTCCGTTTCATGTCTCGCAAAAGCGCTTGATGCTTCCTTTGAGCGCTCTGCGGCAGGCGGAGATTTCGCCCGACGAGATTTTCGCGAACGGTGCGGCCGATCGCTTGCCGCGGTTGATCGGGCTCATCGCGGAGGAAGCGCGAGAGAAGCTCGCCGCGGCGCGGCGCCAAGTGCCGCGGCGGCTGCTCCCGGCTTTGTTGCCCGCCGCGCTCTTGCCAGCCTATTTGCGCGTGATCACCGCTAAGGGATTCGAGCCGTTCCGCAATGCTTCGGATGTGCCTCCGCATCGCCGGCAGCTTGCGATGATCGCCGCGCTCTTGCGTGGTCATTTGTAGATATCATTCCGCGGCGGCTTTGCGGCCGAGCCAATGATCGAGATCCGCGAGCGCACGGTGCGCCATCAGTTTCTTGCGATCGCGTCCGCGCGTGTCCGTCTCGAGCGGCGGGAACAGGCCGAAATTGACGTTCATCGGCTGGAAGGTCGCCGCCACCGCGCCCTTGGTGATGTGGGCGAGAAGCGCGCCCAGTGCGGTCGTCTCGGGCGGCGGCGCGATTTCTCTGCTCATCGCGTCCGCGGCGGCAAAGCGTCCGGCGAGGAGCCCGATGGCGGCCGATTCGATATACCCCTCGACCCCGGTGATTTGGCCGGCAAACCTCAGGGCAGGGCGCGCTTTCAGCCGCAGACTTGAATCCAGGAGCCGCGGCGAGTTCAGGAAGGTGTTGCGGTGGATACCGCCGAGACGCGCGAAGCGCGCGTTCTCGAGCGCCGGGATGGTGCGGAAGATGTGCGTCTGCTCGCCATGTTTAAGCTTGGTCTGGAAGCCGACCATGTTCCATAGGGAACCGAGCGCGTTGTCCTGACGGAGCTGCACCACGGCATAAGGCCGCCGGCCGGTTTTCGGATCGCGCAAGCCTACGGGCTTCATCGGCCCGAAGCGCAGCGTGTCCTCGCCGCGCGCCGCCATCACCTCGATCGGCAGACAGCCTTCGAAGTACGGCGTGTTCTTCTCCCATTCGTGGAATTGCGTCACATCGGCCGAGCGCAGGGCCGCAACAAAGGCGCGGTACTGTTCCTCGTTCATCGGGCAGTTGATGTAGTCCGCGTCGCCGCCACCCGGGCCCTTTTTGTCGTAGCGCGATTGGAACCAGGCGATAGAAAGATCGATCGAGTCGCGCTCGACGATGGGCGCGATGGCGTCGAAGAAGGCGAGCGAATCCTCGCCCGTGAGCGCGCGCAAAGTCTGGCTGAGCGCGTCCGAGGTCAGCGGGCCGGTCGCGACGATGACGTTTTCCCAGTCGTGAGGCGGATCGGCGATCTCCTCGCGCTTGATCTCGATTTCGGGATGGGTGCGAAGAGCGTGTTCGACCGCTTGGGAGAACCCCACGCGATCGACGGCGAGCGCGCCGCCGGCCGGGAGCTTGTGCGCGTCACCTGCTCGCAAGATAGCCGAGCCCGCGCGGCGCATTTCCTCGTGCAGAAGCCCGACGGCGTTGTTCTCCCAATCGTCGGACCGGAAGGAGTTCGAGCAGACGAGCTCGGCCAGCCCTTCCGTCACATGCGCTTCCGTCATGCGCGTGGGTCGCATCTCGTGCAGGACGACGTTCGCGCCGGCTTCCGCGGCTTGCCAGGCGGCCTCGGAACCTGCGAGCCCGCCGCCAATAATGTGGATCGTCTTCATGATGAAGGAAATAACGCGGAACCAGCGTCTGCGGCAATTGTCAGGGGAAGGGGCTCAGCATAGCGTGAGCAGAGAAGCGGGGAGGCGAGCATGGCAAAGATGCCAGTGGGGAAGACGCCGATCGGTGTCATGTCCGCGGCTTCGGCTTCTGCCTATCGCGCGCTGGTGCTGCCGACTGAAGGAACCGTTGCGGAGTTCGCATGAACAAACTCCCCGTCGGCGAGGTTATCGCCTCTTCATACCGCTTTCTGTTCGGACATATCGGCACCGTCCTTGGCATCACATTCCTTCCGGCGGTGCTTTACGCCTTCGCGGACTATGGCGGCCACGTGTATCTGGCCGCACATATCAGCGAGCTCGAGAGCGCTGACGCGCGGGGACAAGCTCTTTATGTCCTCGCGATGGGCGCAGGCTTCGTCGTGGCGATGTTCGCGCGCGCGGCGGCTGCCGTAGGAATTGTCCGCGAAATCTTCGGCTGGCGCGTTCCGGCAATGCTTCATTTTCCGCTCGACCGCACCGCTCTTCGCATGTTCGCGGCTTCGATCCGCTTCTGGCTCGGATCGGCAGCGCTGATCGCGCTTGCTTTCGGCGTCGCGACACTTGGGGCGCTGTTGGCCGGTGTACCGCCCAACGCCTCGGGCGAAGTGAGCCCTACACCCGCGTCCCTGATCGCAAGTGTTCTCAGCTTGGCCGTGTTCGTGTATGCGCTCGCGACGATGCTGCGCATGGGCTTTCTGCTCCCGGGCGTGGTGGTGGCCGAAGAAAAAGGGGGGCTGAAGCGCAGCCACGATCTGAGCCAAGGAAATTTCTGGCGCATGCTCTTCCTCGCTGTCGTCCTTGCGCTTCCGCCAACCGTCCTTTTGCTCGCCGGTGAAGGCGCGGTGCTCGGCAGCGCCGTTGGCGCGGACGCGACCGAAAGCGGCGATTTTTTCCGCCTGATGGCCCGCGCGGAGGAAGCGATCAGCCGGCAGCTCCTGCCCTGGGAGGTCTTCAATTCCGTCGTGTTCATTCTCTACTCGGGACTGATCTACAGCGGCGCGGCGTATGCCTATCGAGCGCTATCGGGAAAGAACACCATGGAAACGCCCGCTGCTGCCGGCCATTGAACCCCCACGTGAAGAGCTTTATCTTGACCGGGCTCGTTCAGCGTCGAATCCCGCTCGCAGCTTTTAAGAGGCAGGGCCATGGCCAAAGAGCTTCGTTTCGCTGCAATCGTTGTGCTCGCGTTATGTGCCACCGGCAGTTCGGCGTTGTCTCAGGTGATGACGAGGCCAACCGCGCAACTGAAAGGAGCTGCGACCATTTTCCAGCTTCGGATTCCATTCGGCGGCCGCGATGAGGAAGCCGTTCGTCCGACCGTCACGCTCAATGCGGGGCCGGTATTTCAGGAACAGAACGAGAGCTATCTGCGCGGGACCTATTATAACCAGCCATCGATCCAGGCAGGAGTTTCGCTCGATGGGGATCCCGTG
>DASQHF010000186.1:0-12668 GCA_035632215.1 Micropepsaceae bacterium
CCCGCGCTCGCGGCCGGAAACTCGGTCGTCTTGAAGCCCGCCGAGCAGTCGCCTTTGACCGCGCTGCGGGTGGCAGAGCTCGCGGCGGAAGCGGGGATTCCGGAAGGCGTGTTCAATGTCGTGCCCGGCTTCGGCGAGACCGCGGGACAGGCTGTCGGGCGCCACGCGGACATCGACGTCGTCACTTTCACCGGCTCGACCGAGGTAGGGAAATTGTTCCTGAAATACGCCGGCGAGTCGAACATGAAGGCTGTGAGCCTCGAATGCGGCGGCAAGACGCCGAATATCGTGTTCGCAGATACGCCCAATCTCGATGCAGCCGCGCAGGGCGCAGCCGACGGCATCTTCTACAATTCGGGGCAAGTCTGCGATGCCGCCTCGCGGCTCTTGGTAGAAGACAAGATCCATGACGCGTTCTTGGGCAAAGTCTCCGAGCTCGCGCGCAAGTATCAGCCGGGCGATCCGTTGGACGACCGCACGCGGATGGGCGCAATGGTCGACAAGACCCAAACGGATCGCGTGCTCTCCTTCATCGCCAAAGGAAAATCGGAGGGCGCGAGCTTAGCCGTCGGCGGCCGCCAAGTGCGGCAGGAGACGGGCGGATATTACATCGAGCCCACGATCTTCGACCGCGTCGGCAACGTCATGACGATCGCGCGCGAGGAGATCTTCGGGCCGGTACTCTCGACCATCGTGTTCAAGACGCCGGAGGAAGCGGTCAAGCTCGCCAACGAATCCCAATATGGGCTCGAGGCAAATCTATGGACCAACGATCTTTCCAAGGCGCACAGAATAGCGCGCGCGTTGCGTGTCGGCACAGTCACCGTCAACACGCGCGACGGCGGCGGAATCGAGGTTCCGTTCGGAGGCTACAAGCAGTCTGGCTTCGGCCGCGACAAGTCGCTCCACGCGCTCGAAAAGTACACGCAGCTGAAGACGACATATATCAACGTGGGGTGAGCTCTGTTGTACATAAATGGGTTGTCATGGCCCGCGTGCGCGGGCCACGATAAGTTTGTTTATTTTCTCCGCGCTATCGCCGCATCGAAAATGCGGTCGAAGAAGTTGAGGATCTTGTCCTCGCGCGCGCAGTCGGGAAGCTTGTTGTCGCGATAAAAGGGCTGGGCGAGCGTCTTCAGATAAAGCGCGCGGTTGTTGTCGAGCTCGCGCACATAGTCGAGCATCTCCTTGAAGTCCTTGAAGCGCGTGAAATCGACGAAGCTCTCCGGGTTGAAGTCATGTGATGCAAGCGGATCACCGATGTAGATGGGGATGCTGTCGGAATACATGGGATCGACCAGCTTCTCGGTCGTGTAGCCCGGCCATACCGCGTTCTCGATTGCGAGCGTGAACTTGTAGCGCCTGAAGAACTCGACCTTGCCGGCCAAGCGGTTGGGCGCGGTCGGAACGCACCAGCCTTTCATGTTGTTCTTGCAGCGCCCAGCCGAATCCACGCGCTTGTAGCGGCTGAATTCGGCCAAGATCTTGTCGCGGAACTTGACCTCGTGGAAGTAGACGAAATTGCAGAACTCCGTCTTCTCGCGGGCGACCTTCTCCCAGTCCTTGTCAGGCTTGATGAGCCGTTGGGCGGGAAAGCCGGAGCCGCGATTCTCGTACACCCACAGGGGAACGCGCATGTGATTGGGCGAACTCACGAGCGTCGAGAACGACATCGCGAACTCGCATTCGTCCATCGCCGGCTCGAAATTCTCGCCGGTGAAAAAGACGCGGAGATAATTTCCCTGCCGCATCTTGGTCGGCCCCACAGGATTGCGCGGATCGGGATAAGGCCGGTATTGCGGCGAGAACACGGAATAGAAAACGACCTCGGGCTCATTGGACAAGACGAGATCGTATTTCTCGTAGACAACGGGGAAGAACGCCTGGAACTGCTCCGGTCTGAAGGCCGGCCAGAAATACATGAACGCTATGTTGATGCGCGGCTTCATCGGCTTCCTTAGCGTAGCGGTCTAACGCGAAGCATGCACCGCGTTCAAGCAGCCTCGGCAAGCAGCGCGAGCTGTTGGAGCAGCAATTCGGCGCCTTTGAGCCGCGCGGCCGGCGTTGGCCAGTCGCGCATCACGACGAGCGTCTGGTCGGGTCTCACCCGCATCGTACCCGAATGCTCGGTGATGAGGCGCACGAGGCCGCGCGCGTTCGGATAGGCCTTGTTGCGGAAGGTGAGCGTTGCCCCCTTTGGCCCAGCCTCTATCTTCTCGACTTGCGCCATGCGGCAGAGATGCTTGATCTCGACGATCTTCAAGAGATGCTTCACTTCGTCGGGCAAAGGACCGAAGCGGTCGATGAGCTCGGCCGCGAAGCTTTCGATCTCGCCCTCCTCTTCGATCTCCGAGAGTCGGCGATAAAGCGCCATCCGCGCATTCAGGTCGGGCACATAAGACTCAGGAATAAGCACCGCGGCGCCCAAACTGATCTGCGGCGACCAGGTATCCGCGATCTCTTCGTTGACGCGGCCCGCGCGCAGCGAAGCGACGGCTTCCTCGAGCATGTCCTGATAGAGCTCGATGCCCACCTCGCGCACGTGGCCGGACTGCTCCTCGCCCAAGAGATTACCGGCGCCGCGGATGTCGAGGTCGTGACTCGCGACCGAGAAGCCGGCGCCCAAATTGTCCAGCGACTGGAGCACTTGCAGGCGCCGCTCGGCGGCTTCGGTCGGTTTCTTGTCCGCCGGAACCGTCAGATAGGCGTAAGCGCGCTGCTTGGCGCGGCCAATGCGGCCGCGGAGCTGATAGAGCTGCGCGAGGCCGAACATGTCGGCGCGATGGACGATGAGCGTGTTCGCGGTCGGAATGTCGAGGCCGGATTCGACGATATTCGTCGAGACGAGAACGTCGATCTTGCCATCGTAGAAGGACGTCATCGTGTCCTCGAGCTGCGCGGTCCCGATCTGCCCGTGCGCGATCGCGGTCTTCACTTCCGGCACGGCTTCCTTCAAGAACTCGGAGGCCTGTCCTAAATCGGCGATGCGCGGGACGACGTAGAAGCTCTGCCCGCCGCGATAGTGCTCGCGCAGAAGCGCCTCGCGAATTGTCAGGGGGTCGAACGGCGTCACATAGGTCCGCACCGCCAAGCGATCGATGGGCGGTGTCGTGATCAGCGACAAATCGCGCACTCCCGAAAGCGCCAGTTGCAGCGTGCGCGGAATGGGGGTCGCTGTCAGCGTGAGTACGTGCACATCGGCTTTGAGACTCTTCAGCCGCTCCTTGTGCGCGACCCCGAAATGCTGCTCTTCATCGACGATGAGAAGACCAAGGTTGCGGAACGAGACCGTCTTGGCGAGAATCGCATGCGTGCCGATGACGATGTCGACCCCACCCGCGGCAAGCTGTGCCTTGATCTCTTTGGCGTCCTTGGCCGGCGTGAATCGCGAGAGCTGCGCAATCTTTACCGGGAGCCCGCCAAAACGTTCGGTGAAAGTCCGGTAGTGCTGACGCGCCAGGAGCGTCGTCGGGACGACCACTGCCACTTGCGCCCCCGACATCGCCATCACGAAAGCCACGCGCGGTGCCACCTCCGTCTTGCCGAACCCGACATCGCCGCAGACGAGGCGGTCCATCGGCCGGCCATTCGCAAGATCGCCGATCACTTCGGCGATCGCGCGCTCCTGATCCTCGGTCTCGGCGTAGGGAAAGCGCGCGCAGAATTCGTCGTAGAGGCCGGACGGTGCTTCAGATGCCGGCATCTCCTTCAAGCTTCGCGCCGCGGCGATCCGGATGAGCTCGGCCGCGATCTCGCGCACCCGCGCACGCATCTTGGCTTTCCGGTGCTGCCAGCCGACGCCGCCCAAGCGGTCGAGCTGAACGCCTGTTTCCTCCGAGCCGTAGCGCGTCAGGAGCTCGATGTTCTCGACGGGCAGGAAAAGCTTGCCGCCATCATATTGCAGCTCGAGGCAATCGTGCGGTGCGGCGGCAACCTCGATCGTCTTCAAGCCGACATAGCGTCCCACGCCGTGCTCGATGTGCGTGACAAGATCGCCCGGCGCGAGCGATGAAGCCTCGGCCAGGAAATTCTGCGAGCGCCGCGCACGAGAGCGCGAGCGCACCATACGGTCGCCGAGGATGTCCTGCTCGGTGACGACGGCGAAATCCGGAGCCTCGAAGCCGTGCTCAATTCCGAACACCGCGAGGCCGACGGCCGATTTGTGCAGCTTCAGAGCTTCGCGCCAATCGGCAACACGCTTCACTGCTTCGAGTCCATGATCGGCCAATACACCGCCCATGCGCTCGGCCGAACCTTCGCTCCAGCAGGCAATGACGACACGCTTGCCGGATTTCTGGACGCCAACGATATGGGCTGCCGCCGCCTCGAAAATGTTGACCCGTCCAGCGGGCTTCTCGCCACGGCCTTCCTGGGCGCGCTCGGGCGCAAAGTCCCTGCCCGGCCGGCCGCCGGCATCGGTCGCCGTCGTCGAGTCCGGTGCCGTGAACGGCGATAGAGAGCGCACGGGCCGCGCGGCGAGCGCCTTGTCCCACTCGGCATCGCGGAGATAGAGCGCGTTGGGCTTCAACGGCTTGTATGGCGCGGAGATCGCGCCCACAGGACCTTTTCCCGTGCGCAGCGCTTCGCGCGTCGCGTAATAGTCGGCAATCAGCTCGAGCCTAGCCTTCTTCGCTTCGTCGATATGCGGGCTCAAAAAAGCGGGCGCATGGCCGGCATAGGTGAACAGCGTATCGAGATGATCGTAGAAGAGCGGCAGCCAATGTTCTTGGCCGGCGTGCTTGCGGCCTGCGCTCACAGCTTCATAAAGCGGATCGTCATCGGTGACCCCACCGAAAGCAGCGACATAGCCTGAACGGAAGCGGCTGATCGCGTCGGGATCGAGCGGCGTTTCGCTTGCCGGGAGAAGCGTGATGCGCTCCTCCGTGCCGGTCGAAAGCTGAGACTCGGCATCGAAGCGTCGGATGCTTTCGAGTTCAGGTCCGAAAAAATCGAGCCGCAACGGCTCTTCGCTGCCCGGCGGCCATAAGTCGACAATCCCACCTCTGAGCGCGTACTCGCCCGGCTCGCGCACCGTTCCCGTGCGCGAATAGGCGTTTCCCGCAAGAAACGCGGTGAGCGCGTCGCGATCGACGTTAGCCCCAGTTTTCGCGGAGAAGCTCGCGCGCGCGATGAAGTCGCGCGGCGGCACGCGCTGCAAACAGGCGTTGACGGTGGTGACCACCAGGCAGGCATGAGACGTCGCGTTGCGCGCGGCGAGCGCGGCGAGTGTCGCGAGCCTGCGGCTCTCGATATCGGAGCGGGGCGAGACGCGGTCGTAGGGAAGACAATCCCAAGCGGGGAAATAGAGGACTTCGAGCTCCGGGGCGAAGAACCGCGCCGCTTCGAGCGCTATGCTCGCGCGCGCATCGTCGGGAGCGACGAAGAGGACGAGCCCCTTTGAGCGCAGCGCCGACTCTGCGGCAACATAGGCATCGTAGCCTTCGGGCGCGCCGCTGACGTTTAGTCGGCCCGTTGCGCGCGCGATTGCGCTCAAACGTTCCACGTCACTTCACCCCTTCATGGCTTGAGATTGGAGCGATAGTCGCGAAGCAGCGCGAAGACATCATGATCGAACGAGCCAGGTACCGCCTCATGGCCCATAATCCAGCCGTAGATCTGCCAGTCGGGCACCGACAGCAAGGCTTCGAACTTTTCCAGCTGCGTGCCATCGAGACGCTCAAGATGGCTGTCGGTGAACGCCGCGAACACCAGATCGAGCTCGCGGAAGCCGCGGCGCTGCGCGCGGAACAGGGCCTTCTTCCGGCGCACTTCGATGCTCTCGGTTTGGGTCATCGGCTTGCTATAACGTGCGAGATCGTTCCGCGCCATTGCGAAATCAAGCGGGGAACGGCCAGTTCGCGCGTCCTTAAGCGACGATGCCCTGCCTCATGGCGCCCTCCTCCTGCATCGTCGTGCTATATCGTTTGAGACCTCCTCGGCCAATCGCGTTCCTGCCATGCGCCCACCGATTCTCAACCCGCTGTTCGCGGAAACCCGCAGCCTCACCGGCGTCGGGCCCAAGATCGAGAAGGCGATCGCAAAGGTGGTAGGCCGCGAGGGCACGGCGCACCTGCTCGATCTTGTCTTCCATCTGCCTTCGAGCCTCGTCGACCGAACGTATCGCCCGAAGCTGATCGAGGCCGAGCCAGGACGCATCGCGACTGTCACCGTCAACGTGCTCGATCACATGCCCGCACGGCGGGGAAGTCGTCATCCCTATCGCGTGCTCACCACCGACGACACGGCCGCGATGGAGGTGGTGTTCTTCACCGCGCATGAAGACCATATCCGAAAGATCCTCCCGCCGCGCTCGCGCCGGGTCCTTTCCGGCCGCATCGACAGCTTCGCCGGACGCATTCAGATGGCGCATCCCGATTACGCAGTTCCGGCGGAAGAAGCTCAGTCAATCCCCTCCGTCGAAGCGGTCTATCGGACGACGGAATCGTTGGCCGCCCGGACACTGGGTAAAGCCGTTCGCCAAGCGCTGGAGCGGATCCCCGAACTCCCTGAGTGGCAAGACCCGGCCTATCGCTCGAGACAGGGGTGGAGCTCGTTCAAGGACGCGCTGCTCGCAGCCCATGCCCCCAAATCCGAAGCCGACCTGATGCCCTCGAGCCCATCGCGCCTACGGCTTGCTTACGATGAGCTCCTCGCCAACCAGCTTGCGCTCGCGCTTATTCGCGAGAACGTGCGCAGCCGTCCCGGGCGGGCTATCAAGGTCAAAGGCGAGCTTCGTACGCGCGCCATTCAAAGCCTTCCCTTCAAGCTGACCGAGGCACAGTCCAAGGCGGTCGGCGAGATCGTCCGCGACATGGCCACGCCGTCGCGGATGGTGCGGCTGCTCCAAGGCGACGTGGGCTCGGGCAAGACGGTGGTTGCCATGGCCGCCCTCTTGACCGCCGTAGAAGCCGGCGCGCAGGGCGCCTTCATGGCGCCGACGGAGATTCTCGCGCGCCAACATCTCGCCTCGCTACAGCCGATGGCCGACGCGGCGGGGGTGAGAATCGCCTTGCTTACGGGGAGAGAACGCGGACTCGTTCGGAGCGAGATTCTTCGCGCTCTCGAAGAGGGCGAGATCGGCATCCTTGTTGGCACGCATGCGATCTTCTCGGAGGATGTCGCGTTCCGCGATCTCGCCCTCGCTGTCGTCGACGAGCAGCATCGCTTCGGCGTTCACCAACGGATGAAGTTGCAGGGAAAGGGAGAGATTCCGGCAAACGTGCTGGTCATGACGGCGACGCCCATTCCGCGCACGCTACAGCTCACCGCCTATGGAGACATGGACGTGTCGAAGCTGACGGGCAAGCCGCTTGGCCGGCGACCCGTCGAAACGCGCGTCCTGCCTTCCTCTCGCCTAGACGAGGTGATCGCGGGTCTAGAACGCGCGCTCTTGCGCGGCGACCGCGCCTATTGGGTTTGCCCGCTGGTGGAAGAATCCGAGAAGAGCGACCTCGCGGCCGTCGAGGAGCGCGCCACGATGCTCGAGCAAAGTCTGGGCTTGAAAGTCGGGCTCGTACACGGCCGGATGAAAGGTCCCGAGCGCGACGCTGCCATGGCGGCGTTCGCGGCGGGCGAAACGCGCCTCCTCGTCGCGACCACGGTGATCGAAGTAGGCGTCGACGTGCCGGATGCCTCCATCATGGTGGTCGAGCATGCCGAGCGCTTCGGGCTCGCGCAGCTCCATCAATTGCGCGGACGCGTGGGACGCGGGACGAGGCGCTCGACCTGTCTCTTGGTCTATCAGGCCCCTTTGGGACCGACGGCAAAAGAGCGCCTTGCGGCGTTGCGCGCGACAGACGACGGATTCGCGATTGCGGAGGAGGATCTGCGCCTCAGGGGTGCGGGCGAGCTCTTGGGCACCAAGCAGAGCGGCATGCCGGAGTTCCACTTCGCGGACTTGGCGGTGCATGGCGAGCTGCTCGCCGCTGCGCGCGACGATGCGCGGCTCGTGCTCACCAAGGACCTCGGTCTCAAGTCGGCGCGCGGCGAAGCCCTGCGAGTCCTCCTTTATCTTTTCGAGCGCGATGAGGCGGTCCGTTACTTGCGGACCGGGTGAAAGTTCCGCTTGAAAGAAAGGCTCGCCCGGGCGAAACAGGACCTGCAACGGGAGCGGCCGTGATTCATGCGCATTGCGATGATCGGAACGGGTTATGTCGGCCTCGTTTCTGGCGCCTGTTTCTCCGAGTTCGGTCACCATGTCGCCTGCGTGGACAAGGACGCGGCCAAGATCGGGGCCCTGAAAGCAGGGCGAATCCCGATTTACGAGCCGGGGCTGGAGGCAACGGTTGCCGACAACGTCAAGGCCGGGCGTCTCGCCTTCACGGAGGAATTGAAGGCCAGCGTGCAGACCGCCGATGCCGTCTTCATTGCCGTCGGAACGCCGTCACGGCGCGGGGATGGTCACGCCGATCTCACCTACGTCTTCCAGGCTGCCGAGGAGATCGCGTCAGCGCTCGACGGCTACACGGTTGTCGTCACCAAGTCGACCGTTCCGGTGGGCACCGGGCGAAAGGTCGAAGAGACGATCCGGCGCTTGAGGCCTGAGGCCGAGTTCGATGTTGCGTCCAATCCGGAATTCCTGCGCGAAGGTTCGGCGCTTGAGGACTTCCGAAGGCCGGACCGCGTCGTTTGCGGCGTTGACACCGACCGCGCCCGCGCGGTCATGCGCGAGCTCTACCGGCCGCTATACTTGAACGAAACGCCGATGCTCTTCACCTCGCGCGAAACATCCGAGCTGATCAAGTATGCGGCAAACGCGTTTCTCGCGACCAAAATCACCTTCATCAACGAAATCGCGGATTTGTGCGAGAAGGTCGGCGCGAATGTTCAAGACGTCGCGCGCGGCATCGGGCTCGATGGGCGCATTGGCTCGAAATTCCTCCATGCAGGGCCGGGATATGGCGGTTCATGCTTCCCGAAGGACGCTCTCGCGCTTCTGAAGACCGCGGAAGAAGCAGGCGCTCCAACGCAGATCGTAGCGGCGGTGGCGCGAGTGAACGACGCGCGCAAGAAGCGCATGGCGGAGAAGGTCGATGCCGCTTTCGGCGGCGTCAAGGGCAAGACGGTCGCGGTGCTGGGGCTTACTTTCAAGCCCAATACCGACGACATGCGCGACGCGCCGAGCCTCGTCATCCTGCCCGAGCTTATGAAGCGCGGTGCGAAGCTAAGAGCTTACGATCCGGAAGGGATGAACGAGGCCAAAAAGCATCTCGACATCGAGATGTGCGCCGATGTCAACACGGCCCTTACCGGAGCCGACGGCGCGGTCATCCTGACGGAGTGGAACGAATTCCGCGCGCTCGACTTGAGAGAAGCGAAGAAGCTCCTGAAGCGGCCGCTGCTCGTCGACTTGCGCAACATCTACCGTCCGGAAGAAATGGCACGGTCCGGGTTTACTTACGTGAGCGTCGGCCGGCCGACGGTGAAGCCGGGCTAGACCCCAAGCTTATCCGCCAAGTCCTCCATGCTGCGAGCGGCGAAGTCCACCTGCGTCTTCGGCCCGTCTTCCGCGCCCGGATGTTCCTGCGGCCGCGCGACGTGAGCGGTCTTGAGGCCGTTCGCGGCCGCCGAATGCAGATCGTCGCTGTGCGCGGCGACCATCATGACTTCGCCGGGGGGCAGATTGAGGGCCTCGACGCTCGCAAGATAGACGCGCGCCTTGGGTTTGAAGTCGCGAGCAATCTCCGATCCCAACACCGTGTCCCAGTGGAAATTGTTGCGCCGCGCGATATCGACCATGAGCGCGATATTGCCGTTCGAGCACGGCGCCAGAATGAAGCGGCGCTGGAGCCTCGCGAAGCCCTTGGGTACATCGGGCCATGCATCGAGCCTGTGCCAGGCGAGGTTCAAATCGGCCGAAGTCTTGTCGTCGAGTTTCTCCAGACCGAACCGCGGCTTGATCTTCTCGAGCATCTCGCGATGGAGGATGTCGAGCTTGGCGAACGGGCGCTTGCCGGAGCGGATTTCCTCCATGCTCGGCTGGTACAGCGCGCGCCACGCGTCCGCGAATTCGATCCAGTTCAGCTGATAGCCGAGCGGTTTCAGGATGCGTTCGGCGTCTTTGGCGACGCCGTTGCGCCAATCGACGCAGGTCCCGAAGACGTCATAGACGAGTGCTTTCACGTTGCTTGCTCCTCCCGCGGCTGGCGCCCCCCAGGATCGAGCGGGAATACTTCCGCCTGCAAGCGCGGCGCCGGCGAGCGCCGTGGCGCTCCGAACAAAGTTGCGGCGAGTGAGTATCGTCATCGGCGGCGCCCTCCTGTCGTCATTGTCTTCGAGACCGCAGTCTATATCCGATGGTAGGATCGGAACCAGTCGACGAAGCGGGGAATTCCATCGCTCAACGAGGTGGAAGGCTTGAACCCGAAGTCTTTGGCCGCGCGGGAGATGTCGGCATATGTCTCCTTAACATCGCCGGCCGGTTCTTCCGCATACTGAATGTTTGCTGTCTTTCCCGTCGCCGCCTCGATCTCCTTCACCAGCGTGCGAACTTCCTCGGGCCGACTGTTGCCGAGGTTATAAAGGCGATGAGGGGCGCCGGGGGCTTGCACGAATGGCGTTTCCACCATCCGCGCGATCGTGGTCACGATATCGTCGATCCAGGTGAAATCGCGCTTCAAGAGGCCGCGGCCGAACAATTTCAACGGCCGTCCCTTCATGATCGCATCGGTGAACAGCCAATACGCCATGTCCGGACGGCCCCAGGGGCCATACACCGTGAAGAACCGCAAGCCCGTCTGTTTCAAGCCGAACAGCTCGGCATAGGAGTGGGATAGGAGCTCCCCTGCCCGCTTGGTCGCGCCGTAATAGGAAACGGGTCTATCGGCGCGCGCCTCTTCGGAATAGGGAGGTTTGGTATCGTTTCCGTAGACCGAGCTCGAGGAGGCATAGATAAGCTGCGTCAGACCGCTCGTCCGGCGAGCGAGCTCCAGCACGTTCTGGTGGCCGACGAGGTTCGAGCGCGTATAGGCAGCGGGGTTCTCGAGCGCGTAGCGCACGCCGGCTTGCGCGGCGAGGTGCAAGATCACGTCGAAGGAACTATCGGGGAAAGCCGAACGGAGCGCCGCTTCGTCGGCAATGTCGCATTTGACGAAGCGGAAGCGGCTATTCGTCAAGAGCTGCAAGCGCGCCCTTTTCAAGCCGACATCGTAATAGGCGTCGAGCGAGTCGAGGCCAATAACCTCGTGCCCTCTGTCGAGCAGCGCCTTGCCCGCATGAGCCCCGATGAATCCTGCGGCACCGGTGAGAAGGATCCTCATCCCTCAAGAAACCTCAAGTGGACCCCGCGGCCTTGGCCGTGCAATGCTTGCCCGCGCCCGAATGGAACCTTGGCGCAAGCCTGGCGTTGCCGCTCATGACTCATCGGTAGCTAGATGTCCACAGCTCTGAAGATTCGTAAAGCCGTGTTCCCGGTTGCGGGCATGGGCACGCGGTTCTTGCCGGCCAGCAAGGCCGTACCCAAGGAGATGCTGCCGGTCGTCGACAAACCGGTCATTCAGTATGCGGTCGAAGAGGCTCGCGAGGCCGGGATCGAGCAGTTCATTTTCGTCACCGGACGCGGCAAGCACGTGATCGAAGATCATTTCGACCACGCCTATGAGCTCGAATCCCTTCTTACGACACGGGAAAAGACCAAGGAACTGAACAGCCTGGTGGAGAGCCTGCCCGATACGGGCTCTGTCGCGTTTACGCGACAGCAGAAGCCGTTGGGGCTCGGCCACGCCGTCTGGTCGGCTCGTCATCTCGTCGGAGAGGAGCCGTTCGCGGTCCTCCTCCCCGACGATCTGATGGTCGGCAAGCCCGGAGCGCTGAAGCAAATGGTGGAAGCTTACCGCGACGTCGGCGCCGGTATCATGGTCGCGGCGGAGGAAAAGCGTCGCGAAGAGACGCAACGCTATGGCGTGATCGCGTCGGGAAAGCGCAGCGGAACCATCACCGAGGTCAAGGGCGTAGTGGAGAAGCCAAAGCCCGCGGAAGCGCCCTCGCAGCTTTGCATCATCGGCCGCTACATTCTTCCCTACGAGATCTTCGCGGAACTGGAGCGGCGCGAGCGCGGAGCGGGGAACGAGATCCAGCTCACCGACGCCATGGCGCGCCTGCTCGGGCGTGTTCCGTTCCATGCCGTCACCACGACCTGCGCTCGCTACGATTGTGGCGACAAGATCGGATTCCTCCACGCGAACCTCGCGGTTGCGCTCGGAAGACCCGATATCGCGCCAGCATTGAGGACGATCCTCGCGACGCTGAAATATTAAGATTGGAGTAAGAGCTCCGGCACCTGTCTTCGGCCGGACTCTGTCTAAGTCCGTGCTCCGGCTCGGCGTTTCGCCGTCGCGGCGGCTCGCTGCGGGCGCGTGCCAAGATGTTAACCATCCCCTAGGAACCGACAATCGAGCCCCCCGATTACGTGATTCTTTACCCCGGCGCCTTACAACCGTTGCGACGGCCGAAACCTGTGTAGGGACAATGATTTCGGACGAGCCCAAGGCTTCCAAGAGCGACGAGCAGCAGTTGTTCGAGCTCGACCGCGTCTGGCTGCGCTTCCGCAATCCGGACGTGGAGCGCCGCTTCGTCGATACGACGTTGCGCCAATCGGTCAACTTCATTCGCGCCTATCTGGTCGCCGGGCTTCTCCTGTATGCGGCCTTTGCTATCCTCGACATCGTTAC
>DASQHF010000187.1:0-4398 GCA_035632215.1 Micropepsaceae bacterium
GCCGTTCTCGAGATCGCGCGTTACGCACAGGGTCGCGGTCAAGTAGGGCGCGGAATCGAATCCCGGCGTCGAGACCGGAACGGGAAGCGCCGCGAGTCCGCCACCCGGCCGCTTCAGATCGTCGCCGGTGATAACCACTTCTTGGCAGGGCGCCGACTTGACGCGCACCGGCGGGATGGGTTTCGCGAGCGCCTTGCTCCAGGCGGGACCGATTTCCTCGACGTCTTTTCCCATTCCGATGGCGTAGATTTTGGGCGACGCCGCGAGCGCGCCGACGACGACCGGAATGTCGTAACGCCGGCCCTTGGAATCGACGACATTCGTGAACAGGAAGGCGCGGCGATCTTCTTCCGGCACGCCGCCCAAGAATTGCCAGCGCACGAGCGGATGCAGCTCGGTGTCCTTGTTGATCGCGCGGTTGATGCGCGTGACGAGGCCTTCGGCTTCCAGAGACTTCAAATGCTCCTGGAAGTCGAGCTTCGGGCCTTGCGTGGGTGAACGGGTGAGCATCGGTCGATCCTGAAGCGATTGAGCCCCTTTGCAAAGCCGGGCTCGCCGTTTATTCCATCTTGGACAAGGGCATTCAACGAGGGTTCAAGCTCAATGGCAGGGAAGCACGGCGCAGAGGGTGGTGGCGCCAATCGCCCCAAATGGTTCGGGGCGGCAGTCAAACGGACCGAAGATCCGGCGCTTCTTACCGGCCGCGGGCACTATGTCGACGATCTGCGCCTGTCGCGCACGCTTCACGCGGCTTTCGTCCGCAGCAGGGAGGCGCACGCGCGCGTGAACGGCATCGATGCAAGCGCCGCCCGCGCGCTTAAAGGCGTGCATCTGGTGCTGACCCACGCCGATCTCCCCGAAGCCGTCCAGAAACCGTTCACCCTTTTGGTGCCGAACCCCGCCATTACCCAGCTTCAGATGCCTTGGGCGCTCACCCCCAAAGAGGTCTGCTATGTGGGCGAGCCGGTGGCGATGGTGGTGGCGGAATCGCGCCATATCGCCGAGGACGCGGCGGCGCTCGTCGAGGTCGACTACGAAATGCTCCCCGCCGCCTCCGACTGCCTCGACGCGATCGCGTCGGGCGCGCCACTGGTGCACGAGGGCACTCCCTCGAACGTCGCCGCCCGGATTCCGTTCTCGCATGGCGATAATGATGCGGCGTTCGCGAACGCGGCGCACGTCTTCAAGGAGACGCTGCACACGCATCGCGGCGGGCCGTTCTTCATGGAGTGCCGCGGGCTGGTCGCGACTTACGACGCGGCGATCGACGCGTTCACCGTTTACATCAGCTCGCAGAGCTCGCATCGCATCAAGCGCTCGTTCTTGGATGCGCTCGACTTGAACGACAACCAGCTGCGCGTGATCACGCCAGATGTCGGCGGCGGTTTCGGGCCCAAAGGCGCGCTCTATCCCGAATATCCATGCGTCGCGGTTGCTGCGAAGATGCTCGGCCGACCGGTGAAATGGATCGAGGACCGGCGTGAGAATTTCTTGGCCACGCATCAGGAGCGCGACGAATATTGGGACGTCGAGATCGCGGTCGATGCGAACGCGAAGATCTTAGGACTCCGCGGCCGCATGGTGCACGACGAAGGCGCGTATCTCCCTTGGGGGCTCACCGTCCCTTGGATCGCGGCGACGACCGTGCCCGGACCCTATGTGATCCCGAGCTTCAAGATGGAAGTGATTGTCGCATTTACGAACAAGATCTCGACGACGCCCGTACGCGGGGCGGGCCGGCCCGCGGGCGTTTTCGTGATGGAGCGGCTGATGGATCGCGTCGCACGCGAGCTGAAACTCGATCCCGCGGAAGTCCGCCGGCGCAATTTCATCAAACCCGAGCAGATGCCTTACAAGGTCGGCATCGTCTTCCGCGACGGCCGTCCCGTCACTTACGACAGTGGGGACTATCCCAAATGCCAGGCGGAAGCGCTCGAGGCCGCGGGCTATCAAAGCTTCGTAGAGCGGCAGCGCGAGGCACGCTCGAAGGGCCGTCATATCGGCATGGGCATAAGCAATGCGGTCGAAGCGACGGGTCTTGGCCCCTATGAAGGCGCGACGGTGCGCATCTCGACCACAGGCAAAGTTGCGGTCTATACGGGCGCGACGCCGCACGGCCAATCGCACAAGACGATTCTCGCCCAGATCGTCGCCGATCAGCTGGGCGTCGATTACGAGGACATCACGGTCGTCACCGGCGATACGGCGACGATCGCCTTCGGGATGGGCACCTTCGCCGCGCGCACCGCGGTGAATGCCGGCTCGTCCGCCCACATCGCCGCGATGGAAGTGGCGAAGAAGCTCAAAGCCGTCGCGTCGGAGATGCTGCAGACGCCTTCCGATCAGATCGAGCTTTCGAACGGCTTTGCCTTCGTGCGCGACGCGCCGGAGAAACGGAAAAGCTTCCGTGAGCTTTCGATCAAGACGGCCGGCATGCCCGGCGTCTCGATGGCGGGCGGTCTCTCGCCCGGTATGGAGCACACGGCTTATTTCACGCCCGATCAGTCGACCTATTCCAACGGCTGCCATGTCGCCGAAGTCGAAGTCGATATCGAGACCGGCGGCGTGACCATCCTGCGCTATGTCGTGATGCATGACTGCGGCAACGTCATCAATCCGATGGTCGTTGCTGGCCAGGTGCAGGGCGGCCTTGCGCATGGCGTGGGGAACGCGCTTTTCGAGCGCATGATCTACGATTCAAACGCGCAGCCGGTGAACGTGAATTTCGGCGAATATCTGCTGCCGGGCTCGACCGATGTGCCGACCGTCGAGCTCCTGCATATGGAGACGCCGTCGCCCTTGAATCCCATCGGGGTCAAAGGCGCGGGCGAAGGCGGCACGATCCCGGCGATTGCGGCGATCATCGCCGCAGTCGAGAACGCGCTCGAACCATTCAAGGTGAAGATCACCGAGGCGCCGGTCACGCCCAGCCGCTTGGTCGAGCTCATCCGTGCGGCGTAGAACCGCACGAATGACGAGCAGCGAATAGGAACAGTGCACGAAAACTGGTGTCATCCCCCGCGAAGGCGGGGGACCTAGTCGATCGTAGAACGCGATCCGAGCATCACACTCGCTCAAACAAAAAATTTTGCCGCGCGGACGCGCGCCTGCTGGGTCCCCCGCTTTCGCGGGGGATGACACAGCTTTTTTGCATATTGGGTAGCTACGGCGAGATTTCTTCCAGCACGCGGCCTTTGGTTTCGATCGCGAAGGAGCCGACGATGATCGCGGCGGCCAGGCCCACAAGACCGAAGGTTAAGAACACGAAGCGCAACCCGCCGCCGTCCAAAAGGTACCCGACGATGGTAGGCGCGATCATTGTGGCGAGGCGCAACCATGCGGTCGCGGTGCCCACGGCAAGAGCGCGGCTCCGCGTCGGATAAAGCTCGGGCGTGTAAAGATAAACGGCGAGCGAGAGGGTAGCGACGCACATGTAGCTCAATGTACCGAGCAGCCACACGCGCGTCGCGGTGTCCGGTCCCGAGTACCAGAGGAAGAGGAGCGCCGTCGCCGAAAGCGCGAACCCGACTACGAACCAGCGCCGCCGGCCGGTCAGATCGATCAGCATCGCGCAAGTCGCGCTCGAACAGAGACCGAGCACGTTCGTGAACAGCTGATAGCGCAACGATGTGCCGAGCGGCAGATGGAACACGGTGCTGTAGACCGTCGGCATCCAGGTCTGGAGCCCGTAATTGACGAAATAGGTTGCGAACCAGAGCACCCAGACGACGAGCGTGCGCTTCAAATAAGTCGGCCCGAACAAATCCGTCCAGGACGGCTTCTTTTCCACCGCGGCGACGCTCATTTGCGGCGGCGGCAGGGGGCGTCCATACGCGCGCTCGGTCCCTTTTTCGACGACACGCAGCGCCACCTCCGCATCCGCGTAGCGCCCGCGAGTCGCGAGCCAGCGGGGCGATTCGGGTAGTAGGCGCTGGAGGAAGAACACCGCAAGAGCAGGGATCACACCGACTACGAACATGTATTGCCAGCCGAGGTTGGGCACGATCCACAAGCTTAGGAGCGATGCGGCAAGAATCCCGGTCGGGAACACGAGCTCGAACAGAAGCACGAAGCGGCCGCGGCCCTTCGCTTTGCTGAGCTCGTTGATGTAGGTCGCGGCGACCGGCACCTCGCCGCCGAGCCCGAAGCCCTGGATCGTGCGCAGGATCAGGAGCGACGCGTAGTCCCAAGAGAAGGCGCAAGCGAGGCTCAAGAGAGCATAGGTCGCGATCGCGCCGATGAGCGCGTTGATGCGTCCATAGCGCTCGGCGATCCAGCCGAAGACCAGCGCGCCGACGAGTTGGCCCGCAGCGCCCGCGGAGATGAGAAACCCCACTTCCGGCGGCGTGAGCTTCCACAACGGCACGATGACGGGAAGGATGTAGGCGATGGCAAGCG
>DASQHF010000188.1:0-19198 GCA_035632215.1 Micropepsaceae bacterium
ACATTGCGACGCCGATGTCGCTTTCGATCATCGGCTGCGTAGTCAACGGGCCGGGCGAAGCGCGCGAGACCGACATCGGCTTTACTGGCGGCGGTGCCGGGGCGGGCATGATCTACTTGAACGGCGAGCCGGTTTATAAGCTGGACAACAAGCAACTGGTCGACCATATCGTCGAGCTCTGCGAGAAGAAGGCGGCGGAGATCGAGGCCGCGCGCAACACGCCGGCGCTTGAAACCGCGAAGTAGCGCGGCATCTTACCCGTCATGATTCCCGAGGTGAAACTCGAACGCGTCCTGGATCGCTTTAACGCGATCGAAGCCCAACTGGCGTCGGGGCGCACGGACGATTTTGCCAAGCTGTCGAAGGAGCATGCGCAGCTATCCTCGGTCGTGACTGCAATCCGCGCTTACAAAGAGACGCGCGAAGCGCTCGCCGATAGCGAAGGGCTGTTGAACGATCCGGCCTCGGATCCGGAGCTCAAGGCGCTCGCGCAGGAAGAGACGGACAGCTTACGGAAGCGGTTCGGTGCGCTTGAACATGACGTCAAGCTCCTGCTTCTCCCCAAAGACTCCGCGGACTCTTCCAGCGCCATCGTGGAAGTTCGCGCCGGTACCGGCGGCGACGAGGCAGCGCTCTTCGCCGGCGATCTCCTAAAGATGTACACGCGCTATGCGCAGCTTCAGGGGTGGAAAGCGGAGCTTTTGTCCCTGAGCAACTCGGATCTCGGCGGCGTGAAGGAAGCAGTGTTGGACGTCGAGGGACGTGGTGCTTACGCCAAGCTCAAATTCGAGTCCGGCGTCCATCGCGTACAGCGCGTGCCCGTGACCGAGGCCTCGGGGCGAATCCACACGTCGGCCGCCACCGTGGCGGTGCTGCCCGAGCCCGAGGACGTCGACGTCGATGTGCAGGAGAAGGACTTGCGCGTCGACGTATACCGCGCGTCCGGCGCCGGAGGCCAACATGTCAACAAGACGGAATCCGCGGTCCGCATCACCCATTTGCCGACCGGAATCGTCGTGGCGATGCAGGAAGAGAAATCCCAGCACAAGAACCGCGCCAAGGCGATGAAAATCCTCAAAGCGCGCCTGTTCGAGGCCGAACGCGAACGTCAGCAGAGCGCACGCGCCGCCGAACGCAAAGGCCTTGTCGGCTCGGGCGACCGCTCGGAGCGCATCCGGACCTACAATTTTCCGCAGGGGCGCGTCTCTGATCACCGCATCAACCTCACGCTTTACAAGCTCGAACGGATTCTCTCGGGCGACGATCTTGGAGAGATCATCGATGCGCTCGTGACCGAAGATCAGGCCAATCGGCTGGCAGCCGAAGAAGAGTCGGTATGAAAATCCTCGATTCGGCCGTGCTGCGCCTGCGCGGGGCGGGTATCGAATCGCCGCGTCTTGAGGCGCGGCTCATCCTCGCGCACGTCCTCGGGCTGAACCAGGAAGATATCATCGCGGGAAACTGTGCCCTCGACACGCAGACTCGCGAGCGTTTCGAAGCCGGACTCGCGCGGCGCATTGCGCGCGAACCTTTGTCCTATATTTTGGGAAAGCGGGAATTCTGGAGCCTGGACTTCACTGTTGGCCCAGGCGTCCTCGTGCCGCGTCCGGAATCGGAAACCTTGGTCGAAGCCGCATTGAGCCGTCTTCGCGGCCGCGATGATCCCTTCGATGTTCTTGATCTCGGCACCGGCAGCGGCTGTCTTCTGCTTGCGTTTTTGTCCGAACGCCCGCGCGCTAAAGGCGTGGGCTTGGACATCTCGGAGGAGGCGCTCCGCTTCGCGGAAGAGAATTCGCAACGCCTTGGTATGAAGGAGCGGGTGGAACTCGTTCACGGCGATTGGAGCGCTGCACCCGAGCGCCGGTTCGACGTGATCTTCGCCAATCCCCCCTATATCGCGGAGAGCGCGATCGGCGCTCTCGACGCCGACGTTAGCGCTTACGAACCGAGACTTGCCTTGAGCGGTGGCGTGGACGGTTTGGAGGCCTATCGCCGCATTGCGCAGGTGATTCCTGGCCGGCTCAAGGGGCACGGTCTAGCTTTCGTGGAGTTGGGTGAGGGCCAGCTAGAGGCGGTCACAGGATTGTTCCAGAACGCGGGCCTTGAAGTTAATGGAACGTTTTACGATCTCGCTAGTATTCCTCGCTGCCTAGTTGCGCGTGGGGCGCAATGCGCCGGCCTTGAGCCGAAAAAAGCATTGGAAATGGAGAGTGGAAGCGGATAGGGTCCGCGCCGCTGGGGATACGGAGGGTTTCAACCGCCAAGGGGGTTGGCAGGTTGAGACGATGCGCCAGGAAGCGCCCCCTTCGTAAAGAAGAGCCCGAACAACGCGCGAGCTAGAGACGAGCAAAACCGTGCGCGTGCGGGCAAGGGATATGCGTTTGTACATGGTGTTGAGTGATCGCATTAAGCGGGACGCGGCGTCGTTCGGCCGAAGCCACATGTTCGGCGAATTGACGCCTTCCCGGAACATTGAGGGGCTACTGTGAAACGTTCTCGAGGCCGCGGCCGCAGGCCGCAAAACAATCACAACCGGTCTTTTGATTCGACCGGCCCGGACATCAAGATACGCGGCACGGCCGCGCATGTTTACGAGAAATATCTTCAGCTGGCGCGCGACGCGAGTTCCGCGGGCGACCGGGTGACGGCGGAGAATTATCTCCAGCACGCTGAGCACTATTACCGGATCCTGATGGCGCAAGGAGGGCTGCCGCAACAGCAGCAGCAGGGCGGCCAACAGCAGAACTTTGGCGGACAGCACGGCCAGCAGCAGCAGCCTTACGGCAACAACGGCGACGGCAGGCCCGTTATGCAAGAGGGTTATCCGCAGCCGGTCGGCAGCGCTCCATCCTTCAGCTTGAATGACCCGGCCGATGATGGCGAGGAAGGCGACGAAGCCGCCTGATTGGCCGGTTTTTGCCAGTTTAAGCTTCTTGTCTTGCTCTAGATCAACGCCACATTAGCCCAAGCGTGGTGCTATTGGGCCACGGCGACGCTAGCCCATGTGGGTGCGTCCGGGTGGGTTGACACTCTTGCCGTGCCGAAAACGGACGGGAAGGCGGGCGGAAGGAGCAGGTTTATGGATTTCGAGAAGTTCACCGAGCGGGCTCGAGGTTTCATTCAATCAGCCCAGAG
The DNA here is from genome assembly GCA_035632215.1 of Micropepsaceae bacterium. Lineage (GTDB taxonomy): Bacteria > Pseudomonadota > Alphaproteobacteria > Micropepsales > Micropepsaceae > CAIYRG01. Next base: position 3,136 of record DASQHF010000188.1, read on the forward strand.
CAACGCGCTCGCTGCAAATCACCAGCTCTTCACGCCCGAGCATTTGTTGAAAGTCCTCCTCGACGACGAAGAGGGGATGGCTTCCAATCTCATTCAAGCCGCAGGAGGCAAGCCCCAAGAAGCGCGCCAGGCGGTCGAGATTGCGCTCGGCAAGATCCCGAAAGTTCAGGGTGGCGGAGGACAGGTCTATCTCGCGCCCGAAACCGCGCGCGTGTTCGACGTGGCGCAGGACCTGGCCAAGAAATCCGGTGACTCCTTTGTGACCGCGGAGCGCCTGTTGCAGGCGCTCGCGATGAGCACGGGGACTCCTTCGGCGGCGGCGCTCAAGAACGCAGGTGTTACACCTCAAGGCTTGAACAAGGCGATCAACGATTTACGCCAGGGGCGTACGGCCGACAGTGCAACCGCGGAGAATGCTTATGACGCACTGAAGAAGTACGCGCGTGACCTCACGGAAATCGCCCGCCAGGGCAAACTTGATCCAGTGATTGGGCGCGACGAGGAAATCCGCCGCACCATCCAAGTGCTCTCGCGCCGCACCAAGAACAATCCGGTGCTGATCGGCGAACCCGGCGTGGGCAAGACCGCGATCGTCGAGGGTCTGGCACTCCGCATTGTCAATGGCGACGTGCCCGAATCCTTGCGCGACAAGCGGCTGATGGCGCTCGACATGGGTGCGCTGATCGCCGGCGCGAAATTCCGCGGCGAGTTCGAGGAACGCTTAAAGGCGGTCTTGTCTGAGATCACGGCCGCGGCGGGAAAGATCATTCTCTTCATCGACGAAATGCATACGCTGGTCGGCGCCGGCCGCGCCGAAGGTTCGATGGACGCATCGAACCTGTTGAAGCCCGCGCTCGCGCGCGGCGAGCTGCACTGCATCGGCGCGACTACGCTCGACGAATACCGCAAGCATGTGGAAAAAGACGCAGCCCTCGCCCGACGTTTCCAGCCGGTGTTCGTCTCCGAGCCGACCGTTGCGGATTCGATCTCCATCCTGCGCGGATTGAAGGAGAAGTACGAAGTCCACCACGGCGTCCGGATCACCGACGCGGCGATCGTGGCTGCGGCGACGCTTTCCCATCGTTACATCGCGGACCGCTTTCTCCCCGATAAGGCCATCGACCTGATGGACGAAGCGGCGAGCCGTTTGCGCATGCAGGTCGATTCCAAGCCCGAAGAGCTCGACGAGCTCGACCGGCGCATCATCCAGCTCAAGATCGAGCGCGAAGCCTTGAAGAAGGAGACGGACAAGGCCTCGAAAGACCGCCTCGAAAAGCTCGAGAGCGAGCTTGCCGCGCTCGAGGAACAGTCGAATGCGCTCACCGCGCGCTGGCAGGAAGAGAAGAAAGCGCTTTCATCGGTCCAGAAGCTCAAAGAGGATATCGATCGCGCGCGGCAAGAGCTCGAAGTGGCGCAACGGCGCGGCAATTTGGGACGCGCGGGCGAGCTTGCCTACGGCGTCATTCCAGACCTCGAGCGCAAGCTCAAGGAAGCAGAAGAAAAGGGCAGCGCGCGGCTCGTGAACGAAGCCGTGACCGAGGAGCACATCGCGCAAGTCGTCTCGCGCTGGACCGGTATTCCGGTGGACAAGATGCTCGCCGGCGAGCGCGAGAAGCTGCTCAAGATGGAAGACGCGCTGGAGGAGCGCGTGGTGGGCCAGGACGAAGCCGTCCGCGCGGTCGCAAACGCGGTGCGCCGCGCGCGTGCCGGGCTCCAGGATCCCAATCGCCCGATCGGTTCGTTTCTGTTCCTAGGGCCCACAGGCGTCGGCAAAACCGAGCTCACCAAAGCGCTCGCTGCATTTCTCTTTGACGACGACAGCGCGATGGTGCGCATCGACATGTCGGAGTTCATGGAGAAGCATTCCGTCGCCCGTCTCATCGGCGCGCCTCCGGGCTATGTCGGTTACGAAGAGGGCGGCGTCTTGACCGAAGCGGTGCGGCGCCGGCCATACCAAGTCATTCTCTTCGATGAAGTCGAAAAGGCACATCATGACGTTTTCAACGTGCTGTTGCAGGTGCTGGACGACGGCCGATTGACGGACGGACAAGGGCGCACGGTCGATTTCAAGAACACGGTGATCATCCTGACCTCGAACTTAGGCGCCGAGTATCTCGCCGCTCAGCCCGAGGGCGAAGACTCAACCGCTGTCCGCAGCCAGGTGATGGCCGCGGTGCGGCAACACTTCCGGCCCGAATTCTTGAACCGGCTGGACGAGATCATCCTGTTCCACCGCCTGACGCGGCCGCAGATGGACAAGATCGTCGAGATCCAAGTCCAGCGGCTGATGGGTTTGTTGGCCGATCGCAAAATCACGGTTAGTCTCGACGCGAAGGCGAAGGCCTGGCTCGCGCAGGCCGGATACGATCCTGTCTACGGCGCACGGCCCCTGAAGCGGGTGATCCAGCGCAATCTTCAGGACCCGCTCGCGAATCTTATTCTCGAGGGGAAGATCGCCGATGGTTCCTCGGTCAAAGTCTCGGCCGGCAAGCGCGGCTTGATCATCAACGGAACGGAATATACGCGCGAAGATGGTGCGCTGGATGTTCTCGGGGGCGCCGAACCGCCCGCCAGCCACGCGGTGCATTGATAGCGGCACTGATCCCTTAAATGGAGCGCCGCCAGCGGTGGAGGCGTCATTTTTCTCGCACACGCCTGTGATACTGTGCGATCGATGATCCATAAATCGTTGCAACTATTACGCTTGAGTCGCCGCGACTGCCTGAAAATGGGCGGTCTCGCGCTGGGATTCGCCGCAGCGCCGGCGATTGTTGGCCGAGCGGCCGAACGGCGTGTGTGGCGCTCTGATCCATTCAGCTTGGGCGTCGCGTCGGGCGCGCCGTTGCCGGACGGATTTGTCCTCTGGACGAGGCTCGTGCCCGAACCGGAGAACTATGACCCGCAAAAGCCGGCCGGCATGAGCGGCGCGTCCATCTCCGTCGCATATGAAATCGCAAGCGATCCGGAGATGAGACGCATCGTGAGACGCGGCAACGCCGTGGCCGATGCTCAATTCGGCTATTCGGTGCATTTGGAAGTCTCAGGTCTGAAGCCGCACCAACCTTACTGGTACCGCTTCATGAGCGGCGATGCGCAAAGCTCCATCGGGCGCGCCACGACATTGCCCGCCTTCATGAGTGCGACCAAGAACCTCCGTTTCGGATTCGTGTCATGCTCGAATTACGAGCATGGTTTTTTCTCGGCCTACCGGCATCTGGCGGACGAAGATCCCGAGCTCGTGTGCTTCCTCGGCGACTACATCTACGAATACGCCGACACGCGTCCCGAAGCCGATATCGTGCGCAAGCACAGCGAGGGCAGAGAGACAGAAGACCTCGCCGGTTATCGCAATCGTTACGCACAATACCGGCTTGATCCCGATTTGAAGCACCTGCATGCGGCCACGACCGCTTTGATGACTTGGGACGACCACGAAGTTCAAAACGACTACGCCAACGAGACCTCGGAAGATTTCATCGAGCCGGCGGTTTTTCTGCATCGGCGCGCGCAGGCCTATCAGGCCTATTACGAGCACATGCCGTTGCGCGCGAGTGCGCGCCCGAATGGCGCATCCATGCGCATCTACGATCGCGTCCGTTACGGCGATCTGGTCGATTTCTCCATCCTCGACGGGCGTCAATACCGCTCGCGGCAAGCGTGCTACCGGATAGGATTTGGCGGAGGCCACTTCGAGAGCGATGCTTCTTGTCCCGAACGCTTGGATGGAGGCCGTTCGATGATCGGTCAAGCGCAGGAGGCTTGGCTCTTCGATGGACTTTCGCGGTCGCGGGCGCGCTGGAACGTGATCGCGCAAGACGTGCTGATGGCGCAACTGAAGGTCCGAAGCGAATCCGGCGAGGCGTCCTTTTCAACGGACGCTTGGGACGGCTATCCGGCAAGTCGTAAGCGGCTGCTTCAGCACGTGCACGACAGTGGCGTTGCCAATCCCGTGGTGATCGGTGGCGATATCCATTCTTATTGGGCCAACGACCTGAAACTCGACTTCGATGACCCCTCGTCACCGACGGTTGCTACCGAATTCGTCGGTACGTCGATCACTTCGCATCCGCCGCCATACGAATTCTTCGTGAAGACGCTCCCCGACAACCCCCATGTACGGTTCATGGAAAGCCGTGTTCGCGGCTATGTGTCCGTCGATCTCAGTCCCGAGAGGATGACCACTCGGCTGCGCAGGATCTCGGACGCCAAAGACCCGAACGCGAGCGTGTCGACGCTGAAGACGTTCGTCGTGGAAAGCGGAAACCCCGGCGCAATCGAAGCTTAGCGCGTGGTGGAGGCGCGTAGCTCGGTCAGTTCGGCAAGCTTGTGCTCGATTGGCATCGAGGCCATGAGCGTGTCGATGCGCGAGCGTTCCGTCGCGAAGGCGTGCAGCTCTTCGCCCTGGAGCTTGCGGCCCGAAGCGACCTTGATAAGTCCCGGATTGACGGAGTTGTTGTTGACGCGGATCTCGTAGTGAAGGTGGGGACCGGTGGCGAGTCCCGTCATGCCGCTATAGGCGACGACTTCGCCTTGCCGCACCCGGGCACCGGTACGGACGGCAAAGCGCGATAAGTGGCCATAAGCCGTCGCATAGCCGTTCCCGTGTGAGATGATTACGAAGTTGCCGTATTCGCCGGCTGGCCCGGCGAAGGTCACGGTCCCGCTACCGGCCGCCATCACCGGTGTGCCCGAGGGCACGGCGAAGTCGATGCCCTTGTGCATGCGTGTATAGCCGAGGATCGGATGCAGGCGCGCACCGTAGCCCGATGAAATGCGGGCGCCGTCCACGGGCGTCTTCATCAGCATGCTGCGCGTGCTCTCGCCCTGCGGTCCGAAATATTCGACGCCGTCAGGGAGCTCGTAACGGTAGAGGACGTGCTTCTTGCCCGCGAGCGTCATCGAGGCGGCCAGGACCTCGCCGGGTTTGGCCGGCAGGCCATCGGTGAAGTAGTGATTGAAGAAGATCTCGAATTCGTCGCCCGGATGAACGTCGCGCTGGAAGTCCACCTCGTACGAGAACATCCGGATCAACTCGACCACGACGTTCGCGGGGATGCCTGCCTGCATCGCCGAGAGATAGAGGCTCGAATCGATCGTCGCGCCGGCGTGCTGGTAGTGGTTCTCGAGCTTGCGCTGGACGTCATGGGCGAGGTAGCCGTCGGGTGCCGTTAGGCTGACCGTGATCTGCCGATCGATGGACGGCGAGAATGAGAGCGACAATAGCCGTCGATCCTGATCGGAATCATCGGCGCTCGAAGCGGCAGCGGCCGTCTTCTCGGCGGGAGGATTGGCGTCCTTGGTCGAACCGAAGGTCGCCTCGAACATCTGTCCGGATTTCAAATTCCGCGCGCTGTAGAGCGGCTTCATCGCCGCGATGACGGCGGCCGCATCTTCGTTGGAAGCGCCGGCCTGCTGCAGCATGCCCATGATCGTGCCGCCGCTTGAGACTTTCAGCGTCTTGGTTTCGGTCGGAGGCTTGATCGCCTCGCGTTCGGCGGCAAGCATCCGTTCGATAGGGCCGACAAGATCGGGTCCGGTAACGATTCCAGCCTCCCGGTAAAGGTGAGCCGAGTCTTCCGCTGCGATCCCCGGTACCGCGGCGCGGCTCCCGGTGAGTCGCAAGAGCAATTCATAGGGAAGGGCGGCCTGCTGACGTTTCGGTTCATAAGCGCGGGCGCTCGATTCGGGCGTTGCGCCGAGCGCGAGCCATGTGGTCGCGAATGCGACCGATGCCGTCAGCGAGGTGGAGACCATCATCCAGCGGCCATCGGACGTGCCAAGCGCGCGGGCCGCGCGGGCGTACAGCCCCCTCGCGTCGGTTACAAAATCTCTAGCCCTCGACAGAGCGCTTTGAAGCAAAGCGTTCATTCCCGCCTTTATGCGATTAGCGAGGAAACGGCCCCCGCTCCGCTTGACCCGATAGCCCCGATCCTTACCCAGGATCACAATCCCAAGATGCGGCGGCTATCGATTGCCTAGTATTGGTCGCCGACCTTTAAGGACTGTTAACGCTAAGAATGTCTCAAAAATGTCTCACGGCAGCCTACCCGTGCTGCGACGCAAACTTGCCTTAAGCGTCGCGCTGAAGGCAAGCCCCAAAATCGGACTTTGCCGCTTTTCGCGACCAAATCCTTTCAGCGATTCAACCATTTGCAGGTTCCGCATGAACCCTATTCCGCGGCGGAAATGGCGACTGCGCCCTCCGGCGCGGTTGCCGCGCTTAATCGCTGGGCGCGCTTTAGCCACCACATGCGGACGCCGGTGATGGCGAAGAGAAGCGGCAGGAACCCCGAGAAGAACACCAGCACCCTCCAGACGACGCCCAAGCCGTTACCATAGTGAAGTACGCGCAGCCACATCAGGACGCGCTTGGCGACCGCGTAGCTCCTGGGATCGACAACGTCAGAGATTTCGGTGCCGGGACCGACGAAAGCCGAGATCTGCGGCGCGTCATCGCCATAGGGCCTCGGCGCGAGCGCGACCATGTAGATGCCGCCGGGATCGGGGGGGAGCTGCACCGACAAGGCGCGGGATCGTGGCACAGCGGCCAGCGCGAGTTTCACCGCATCGTCGGGCGTGATCGCCTCCTTGTTTGGAATGGATGCGATCGTCGTCGCGTCCGCATGCGCTTCGGTCAGACCATTCCTGATCGAGAAAACGGAAGCCACCGTCGACTGGAATGTCACAGGGAAGGCGAGATAGACGCCGCTCACGCTCAAAATCATGAACACGATCAATGACCAAAAACCCGTAGCGCCATGGAGATCGCGGTTGAAGCGGAAACCCTTCACCCCGCGCTTGACCCAGAACGCTTGGCGCCACTGGCCGCGTCTCGGCCACCAAAGCACGAGGCCCGTGATGCCGAAGAGCGACATGGCGATTCCCATGAACCCGACGATCCTCACTCCGTAGAAGCCGGGCATCATGAGCGCGATATGGAGCGAGGTGAGCGTGCGCATGACGGGGCCATTGCGCCGGCGCTCGACATTGTCGAGGACTTTCAAAGACACGGGATCGATATAGAGCGTGCTGCCGATGAAGTTCTGGCCCGCCGCAGGACGCCGTCCGGGCGGCAGCTGCAATTGTGCCCCGTAAGCCTCGCCTTCCCGGCTCGGCATCACCAGTGCAGCGACAGACCAAGCCTCGGGCGCGGCCGCTTTTGCGGCCTCATAAATCCGTTGGAGCGATTGCGACTCGCCTTTGCTTGCCGATGGAATCGAAAAATCGGCGAAGCCGTCGATGAGCACGATCAGGCTGCCGGTGAGGCCGATCAGGATGAAGGGGATGGAAAGGATCAGTCCCGCCCACAAGTGCACGGTCTGCAAGCCATTCCGGAAGGCGCGCCAGCTCATCGTGTCGCCATCAATACCCGATCGCGACGCCGTCTTTGCGCATTTCGGTCGCTCCCCAATAGGTCGCGTTCTTCTTGTCCCGTAAGATTGCTTGGTAGCCGCCATAGGCGCCGCCGCCGGCTTGGATCAGATGATGCCCGCGCTTGGTGAGCTCGGTGCGCGCGGCCGGCGAGAGGCCCGATTCCATCATCACGAGTCCCACGCCTTGCGCCGGCTGTCCGGTGGGTTCGCTTCCGCCCACATGACGCCAGCGCATGAAGTCGCCGGCTTCCTGCGGGTTCATGCCGAAATCGATCATGTTGACCAGCACTTGGACATGACCTTGCGGCTGCATGTCGCCGCCCATCAGCCCGAAGGAGAGATATGGCTCTCCGTCCTTCATGACGAACCCCGGGATGATGGTGTTGAAGGGACGCTTTCCCGGCGCATAAACGTTGGGAGAGCGCTCATCCATCGAGAACAACGAACCGCGATCATGGAACATGAAGCCGAGACCATCGGGCACAAGACCTGAGCCAAGGTCGGCGTAATTCGATTGGATCAGCGAGACCATCATGCCGTCCTTGTCGGCAACCGTAAGATAGGTGGTGTCGCCGGCGACGAGCTTCGCTTCCCCTGGTCCGATGTTCGGATTGGCGCGGTCCATGTGGATTTGCGCGCGGCGCTGCTTCGCGTAATCGGCGGAGATCAGCGTCTTCACCGGAATCTTCACGAACTCCGGGTCGCCGTAATATTTCGCGAGATCTTCATAAGCGAGCCGCTTTGCCTCGATCATGACGTGCAGCGCGTCCGCCGATCCCGGCCCCATCGCTTTCAAATTATAGCCCTCGAGGATTTTCAGCATCTCGAGCACGGCCGCGCCTTGCGAATTGGGCGGCATTTCGTAGACGTCGTAACCCCGATAATTCACCGAGATCGGATCGATCCATTCGCCGTGATGGGCAGCCAAATCCTCGTAGCGGAGATCGCCGCCGATCCGCTTGAAATAGGCGTCCATCGCGCGCGCGATCTGGCCCTTATAGAAGGCATCACGCCCCCCTTGTGCGATCGCCTGGTAGGTCTTCGAGAGATCCGGATTCTTGAACACCTGCCCCTGAGCCGGCGGCTCGTCGTTGATGAGATAGGTTTTCTGCGCGTTCTCGAACTCCTCGACATCGGGAGAGCCGGAGAGATTGGCCATATTGGCCGCCCAAAGGGCGGAAATGTATTGGCTAACCGGGAAGCCGTCGCGCGCATAGCCGATTGCCGGTGCGAGAAGATCGGACATCGGTATCTTGCCGAACTTTTCATGCAGCGCGAACCAGCCGTCGACCGTGCCGGGTACGGTCACGGAAAGCGAACCATAGGCTGGCACGTACGCACGGCCACCGAGCTTGCGCTTCATGTCGGCGTAGGTACGCCCTTTGGGCGAGCGCCCCGATCCGTTGTAGCCGTAGAGACGTTTCGTCTTGGGATCCCAGACGATGGCGAAAAGATCGCCACCTACGCCGCAGGAGACCGGCTCCATGAGGCCAAGCGCGGCATTTGCCGCGATGGCCGCGTCGACCGCTGAGCCGCCTTTCTTCAGGACGTCGATCGCGATCTGGGATGCGAGCGGCTGCATGGTCGCGGCCATGCCGTGTTGGGCGATGACGGGAGCACGCGTCGCGAAAGGCGCACCGACATAGCGGTCTCCTTCGCCCACGGCGGAAGCACTGGTCGCGAAAACCGAAAGCATCATGATACTCGCAGCGAGGAGTTTCTTCATCCGGGGAGCTTCACGTGGCAGGAGGGTAATCCGTTCTTCTCGAAGTAGCGCTGATGGTACTCTTCGGCGCGGTAGAAGTTCTTGAACGGCTCGACCTGGGTCACGATCGGACGGCGGAAGCGGCCCGCCGCGGTAAGTGCGGCGATCTTGGCGCGCGCTTTCGCCTCCTGTTCGGGCGTGTGCGCGAAGATCACCGAGCGATATTGTGTTCCCACGTCCGGGCCCTGGCGGTTGAGCGTCGTCGGGTCGTGATTGGCGAAGAACACGTCGAGCAGGCGATCGTAGGAGACTTGTTTAGGATCGTAGGTGACGTCCACCACTTCGGCATGGCCCGTGGTGTCCGTGCAGACTTGGCGATAGCTGGGATTGGCGAGCGTGCCGCCCGCGTAACCCGAGACCGCATCGGCAACACCCGGCACTTCGCGGAAGAAGGATTCCACGCCCCAGAAGCAGCCGGCGCCGAATGTCGCTTGTTCCATCATGGGAATCCTTGAAATCGGGCGGCAACTATAAGGGCTGACCGTCCAACCGTCATCCCCGCCTCCCTTGATCGTTTTCACCGTCCGGCTTATGCGAAAAGCCATGTTGGACCAGTCTATCAGGCGGCTTCTCGAGCCCGCGATCAGCAGCGCCGGCACGGCCCTGGCAAGGCTTCATATCAGCGCCAATGTTGTGACGATTCTCGGTTTCGGCTGCGGTCTCGGTGCGGCAGCCGCGATCGCCGACGAGCGCAACGACATCGGTTTTGCGCTTTTCGTCCTCAACCGCCTGGCTGATCTCGTGGACGGAGCTATTGCCCGCCGGAAAGGGCCCACCTCGCTCGGCGCCTTTCTCGATGCGTCCTTGGACTTCATCGTCTATGCGGCGATCCCGTTCGGCTTTGCCCTCGCTTATCCGCAGAACGCACTCGCAGCGGCTTTCCTTCTTTTCGGCCTGATGGTGAATGCCGTGCCCGCGCTCGCCTTTCGCGCATTCGCGCAAGCCGAGCGCGGCTTCAGCCTTCTCGAGCACAGCGAGACATTCATTGCTTTCGCGCTGATGTGCCTTGCGCCCCGCTGGATGTTTTCGCCGCTTGCCTATCTTTACGGAACGCTCTGCCTCGTTTCGGGCGGCGTCCGGATCATCGCCGCAATGGCAAAGTTCTCGGCGTCGGCCAAGTCATGAAAACCCTTATTGTGGGGGCGGGCATCGCGGGTCTCGCGATTGGCTGGCGGCTGGCGCAGGCAGGCTCATCGGTCGAGATTTTCGACCGAGGCCTCGCAGGGCGCGGCGCGACTTGGGCCTCGGCAGGCATGCTTGCCCCGGGCGCGGAACTTGGACCCGAGCCAAGTCCGCTGGCGACCTTGGCGCACAATTCGCGGAATGCGTGGCCCGAATTCGCCCGCGAGCTCCAATCGGAGAGCGGAACCGAGTTGGGATTCCGTCAGGACGGCACGCTTATGATCGCCTGGAACGAGGTAAGCGCACTCCCGCTGAATAAGCGGGCCGCGCTTCTATTGGCTCATGGGATGGACGCGGCTTGGCTGAATCCGACCGACGTTCTTAAGCGCGAAAACATGTTGGCGTCTGATATCACGGGCGCTCTCTTCGTAGGCGGTGACGCCCAAGTGGACAATCGGGCGCTGACGGACGCGTTTCGTGTCGTCCTTCGTAAACGCGCGGTCGTCCTGCGCGAGAATTGCGCCGTCGAGAAGATCGTCACTGAGGACGGAAGGGCGGTGGGCATTGCCACGGGGCAAGGAGATTTTCGCGGCGACAAGATCGTGCTCGCGACAGGTGCGTGGCTGAATCGGATCGAAGGCGTTTCGGCGCCATTTCTTCCCGAAGTGAAACCGATCAAAGGTCAGATGGCGGCCGTACTGCCGCCCGCCGGCGCGAGGTTGCCGCGAGCGCTGATCTGGGACGACGATGTCTATCTCGTCCCCCGACGCGACCGCCTCCTGATCGGAGCGACCGTCGAGGATGTGGGTTTTGACACTGGCGTGACGAGAGAGGCGCGGGATCGGCTGATCGGTGCCGCGAGCCGGCTGATACCGGGCTTGACCGGCTGGACCATATCCGAGCTGTGGGCCGGACTTCGCCCGAAATCGCCCGATGAGGCGCCGATCCTAGGCGAAACGACGGTCCCGGGTCTCTATGTCGCTGGCGGGCAGTACCGAAACGGTATCCTGTTTGCGCCCCTCGTCGCGGATACGATGTGCGCGCTTCTTCTAGGGAAGGGCGCTCCGCCCTCTGCAGCCTTCGACCCGAAGCGATTCCCCAAAGTTTAGAAATCCCAACTGGCGGGACGTTGAAAGGGCGAGTACGAATCCCTTCCGGGGGCCGGAAATGTCCTTTGTGCTGCATCCCCGGCTGATGGCGGACACGGCGGTCGTGATCGACTGGACGCTGTCGCGCGTCCTTCTCATGAACGACAAGCGTTTCCCCTGGCTCATCCTCGTGCCGCGCCGCGTGGGCGTTAGCGAGATTTTCGAACTCGACGAGCCCGCGCGCGGGCAATTGATGGCGGAGATCGCGCGCGCAGGCGAGCACCTGAAAGCTTGGGGCAAGACACGCGGTTGCGGCGACAAGATCAACGTCGCGAATATCGGCAATATGGTGCCGCAGCTCCACGTCCACGTCGTCGCGAGGGCCAAGGGCGATCCCGCGTGGCCGGGCACGGTCTGGAACGCGGGAACCGCCGTTCCTTATGGCGCGGCCGAACTCTCGCGCGTGGTCGCCGAGCTGCGCGACCTCCTCTGAAAGCTTGGCACGGCGATTGCGAAGAGTAAGGGCGCGAGAGCAGAAAGCCCTTGTTCATGATTGCCGAAACGCAAACCGTTACCTCCACCCCGCAGGTCGATGTGGTTGCCGCCTTGAAGACGGCGAGCGCCAAGACCGGCTCGGATTTCGACTACCTGCTGAATACCGCCATGCGCGAGAGCAGGCTCGATAGCCACGCCAAATCAAAGACTTCGTCGGCGTCCGGCCTGTTTCAATTCATCGAACAGACGTGGCTTGGGCTCGTCAAGCGCTACGGCGATCGCTATGGGCTCAAAGATTTCGCCGGTGCGATCCGCGAGACGACGGACGGGCATTATGACGTCGCTTCGAAGGAGACGCGGTCGGCAATTCTTGCCTTGCGGCAGGATGCGCAGCTTTCTGCCTGCATGGCGGGCGAAGCGGCAAATCAGACAAAGCAGACGCTTGAACACAAACTCGGCCGCGAAGTCTGCAGCGGCGAACTTTATGCCGCACATTTCTTAGGCGAGGGCGGAGCAAGCCGTCTGATCGAACTCAACGCATCGAAGCCTGAGGCGCGCGCCGATCTTCTCTTTCCGCAAGCGGCAAGCGGGAACAAGGGCGCATTCTATCATACCGACGGACGGCCGAAGACGGTCGCCGAGGTCTATGCCTGGACCGTGAATAGCGCGGATCATACGCAGCCTAACGGTTCGCAAGCAGGACAGGTGGTTGTCGCGAGCGAAGCACTTGCGCCAGCGTTGGCCGTTAGGGCCGCCCTCCCTCGTTCCGCGCCCCAAATGACGCTCGCCAATGTTGGACATCGCGCGCGTATGGAAGCGCCAACCTGGATCAAGCGCGAACCTGTGCTGACGCACGCAGCGCTTTACCTCCGGCTCTCGCCCGGCATGCTCCAGATGCTCGGAGCGCTCGCGCCGGCGAGCCCCGGAGGGTTCAAGTTAGCTACTTCGTGATCGTGATCGCCGAATAGGTGCCGTTCGGCACCATGTCGATGTTGTGGGCTTTGACGATCAGCTTGGTCGCCGGATTGGACTCCGCCTTGGTCACCACCTCGCCGAACTCCGGATCGTCGTGGGCCGCGTTCAGGCGCTTGTCCCGCTCTTCTTTCGACGGGTAGCCTCGAATGTAGATGAACGTGTTCTCGGCGCTGATGCCGAGCTCCGGATCGCTTTCCTTCGGGATCCAATAGCCGACATTGGTGATCCCGTGCCTGGCATAGATGGCGGCGGTGCGGCTCGCGAAACGAGCGGCTAGCGCGTCGCGTTTCCCGGGTTGAGCGGTGTAGATGCGCAGCTCGTAGAACCCGACGGCTTTGCTTTGCTGGGCATAGCCCCAACCCATGCCGGCGACGCCGAAGGCCATCCCTAAACCTGCGAGAATCTTCCATTTCAACATCGCGAAACCTTTCCTTGGCTCAAAAATCCGAATGCTCGGCTCTAGGAATGCCGTAGTCGAAGAGCAGGAAGTTTCCTTCCGCGCAGACTTCTTCGTCCATGGGCGTGGGCACGCGGCGGAAGCGCTGGATGGCCGTCCAGGGCTCGTTATAGGTGCCCGGATCGTCCACCGTGAAGCGTACTTCTAAGATGCTGTCGGCCTCGATGATGCGCCAGCGCTCGATCACATGCAGCTTGTCGGTGTGCGGCGTACGATAGTTGTCGACGAAGAACTTGGTGTTGAGGCCAATCGTGTCGATGACGAGCGTATCGCCTTCCCAGCGGCCGACCGATTCTCCGTACCAGGACGGTTTGACGTTTTGGAAGTGGGGCACGTCCATATAGATGTGGCGGACCTGCTGGTCGCCGGTGAAGACCATGGTGATCTTGTTCTTCTCCTGAAGAAAATAGATCGGCTGAAAGCCATACATGTCGTAGCCGGGCATGCCCGCAGGCTCGCAGGACTGGCGCGAGGTCTTGGCCATCTTGCCGGCGATGACCTCGTCATTGTCCTTCTTCATGACATCCTTCGCCCACTGCTTAACGTTGGGGTTCGCATCCAAATCCGCGACCCGATAGGTCGGCTGGCGGCCCGTGCCGTTGGGAACGAAGGGATGGGCAGGGTCTTGGTGAAACAGGAACTCGAGGCGCGAGCCCGGAACCGGCAATAGTCCGCCGCCTCCAAAGGTGCCCTGATTGAGCCAGCCATTGGCGCCCAGATTGGGCGGCGATGGCTGTACGACCTGCGCCGATGCGCCGATGGACAACCCGGCGGATATCGAACCGAGAAGTGCCAGCCTCACGACAAATCTGGACATGGTTTCCTCCCGTCGCGCCACGCGACTTCGCGGTTTCAGAAATCAGACTTGTCTGCCGTATGAAGCTCCCATTGATGAAGGAAGAGGTTACCCTCGATGCACACTTCTTCCGAATAGGGGGTGGGCACGCGCCGGAAGCGCTGCTTGGCGGACCAAGGCTTCTCGAAAGTGTCCGGATCATCCATCGTGAAAGTCACTTCGAGAATGCTGTTGGCCTCGATGATCCGCCAACGCTCGGTGACATGGAGCTTGTCCGTGTGGGGCGTCCGGAAGTTGTCGACATGGGTGCCCGCTTTCAGCCCGATGGTGTTGAGCACGAGCGTGTCGCCTTCGTAACGGCCGACGGATTCTCCGTACCAGGACGGTTTCACGTTCGCCGAATGCGGCACGTTCAGGTACACATGGCGGACCTGCTGGTCGCCGCCATAGATCATCGTGACCTTGTTCTTCTCTTGCAGGAAGAAATGCGGCTGGAAGCCGAACTGGTCGAAACCGGGAACGCCGGCCGGATCGCAGGAGGAGCGCGCCGTATATGCGATCTTTCCCTTGATCACCTCGTCATTGTCCTTCTTCATCACGTCCTTCGCCCACTCCTTGACGTTCGAGTTGGACGCGAGATCAGCGATCCAATAGGTCGGCTGCCGGCCGACGTTGTTTGCAACATGCGGGTAGCGAGCGTCCTGTTTGAAGTAGGGCTGTCCCGGAATTTGCACCAACCCGCCGCCGTTGAACGTGCCTTCGTTGATCCAGCCGCCGGAAAAGTCCGGCGGGGAGGTTATCTCCGCAAATTGAGCGCTCGATGCAGAGCCGAAAAGGATCAGCGCTCCGCTTAGGAGAAACATGCCTCGCGAGGTGAGTTTCGTCATCGCCATCCTCCCCTTTAGTCCGGCGGAAACACGTTTGACGGGTGTCCGGCTACGATATCGCGCTCTGCGCGGCGAGGAAAGGGAAAGCACGCGCTAGCCGTTCGGAAACGCGTGGACAGGACGGACAAAATCGCGGTCTATCCGCGACGATACAGGATGAAATTATGCGCCGGACCGACGAGTTCCAGGACCCGCCGTTCGAGCTCGAGCGCTAACGTGCTTGCCGTCTTGTCGGCGGGATCCTTGATGCCGTCGCGCACGATGATCTTGATCGCGTCGACATGCGCATCGAGCAAATTGGCGGGTAGTTTCGAAGCCGCATTCGATTCCTCGACGAGCTTGCACAACGAACCCGCCACGCGGGCGACGAGGGGAAAATCGAAGGTCTTGCCCTGACCTTTCAAGTCGTGCGCGGCGCGATAGAAGGCGCCACGCGTCTTGTCGTTCTGATCCGCCGCATAGGCGTCGCGCGCGACGGTGAGCCGGTTTACGTCATCGATCAACCAGGCGCCGAATTCTTCCTTGAACTCCTCGATGGCGCCTTCGGCGGCTTTGAGCGCGCTCGCATCGAAAACGCCCTCCGTTCCCCCGACCTTCGCCTTCAAGAGATTGGGCGGCATGAAGACTTCGAGCGGTTCATGTGTCTTGGCCATCTTGATCTCCTCGCGCCGGTCTCATGCGGCATCTGCCGATGGATCGGTTCTGTCGACGGGTTTGGCTTCCTTCGAGCGGCGTTCCGGGCCATCGTACTCCGCATCGCGCCGGCGCCGGCGGCAGGGACCGAAATACGACTTGGTGCGCACGAAAGCGCGCGGATGCTCGATGACGGAAATAAGCCGGGCGATCACCGCCTTCGAGGAAACCGGCTTGGCAAGGAACTCGTTCACGCCGGCATCGCGTGCGGCGTGGACCTTTTCAATGCTGGTGTGGCCGGTCAGCATGATGATCGGGACGAAGGCATTGGGCGATTCCGGGCTCGTGCGGATCTTCAGGGCGAGATCGAGCCCCGACATTCCCTCAAGCACCCAATCGAGAAAAACGAGATCGCAGGGATGGGTCTTCAAAAGCTCCCAGGCTTCCTCGCCGCTGGATGTCTTATAGATAT
>DASQHF010000189.1:0-3782 GCA_035632215.1 Micropepsaceae bacterium
TTGCGCAGGCGCTGGAGAACCAGGGCCGGATCGGGGCGACGCCCGACGAGAAACGCGATCTTGCGCCAGAGGTTTGCCCAATTGTTCTGGTTGAGAGCGACATGATCGACATCGCTTAAGCTCAAGCGCGCTTCGCGCAGACAGTAGCCGATCGCATGGGAGGGAAATCCCGCCCAATGCTTGATGCGACGGAAGCGCTCTTCCTCCGCGGCGGCGATGAGCACGCCATCGCGAACCAGACACGCGGAGCTGTCCCCGTGGAAGGCATTCAACCCGAGGATGATCACGGCTTCTGCTCTCCTTGGGTGATCGGGGGCCGCACTCGGGCGAGCCTGCGATCAAGAAGTTCGAGCGCGATCATCGTCTCCGCGATCAGCCGTTGGAGGGCGTAATACCAGCCTGGCCATCCGTCCAGAATGCAACCTTTGACGAAGAGCGTGTAAATGAGGACCAGGAGCGGTGCAGGCCAGCCGGCGCGGCGAATCCTGTCGTTGCGCGTGAGTATTTGGCTGGGAGTCCGAAGAAGGTAATCGGCTTCGAGACGAGCGTAATTCTGCTGCGACGCGAACCAGCGCGACAGGGGCTTGCGATCATCGTGATAGATCGGCCCTTTGAGACCTCCAATCGCACCGGAAATCGCAACACGGTGTCCGTGACCTTCGTTCGCGTAGCGGCCGTCGCGAACGCGATAGAGCACCACGCGCGGCGGATAGAGCGTGCCCCTGAGAGGTCGGCCGAAAATCCGATAGACGAAAGGCGCCCGATAACCTGCGCAGCCATCGTTCTTGAGCGCCTGCAGCTCATCCACGAGCTCGTCGCTGAGCTCGTAATCGGCGTCGAGCGAAAGGACCCATTCCGTACGGATCAGATCAAGTCCGAAATTACATTGTTCGGCGAAGCTGTCGAAGGAACGGTGGAAGATCTCCGCTTGAGGAAATCCGGCGATGAGCTCCAGCGTGCCGTCGGTACTACCGCTATCCACCACAACGATGCGCCGCGCCCAGCGAAGCTTTTCGAGCACACGCGAGATGTTCGGCGCCTCGTCGAAGGTGATGAGGAGCGGAGTAATCTCGGAAATCGAAATGGGCGCGCCGGCGCTCAACGGGTTGCCTGAACGCCCGCTGGCATGACCGGTGCGACGGCGCCCGCAACAGCCTTGCGCGGCCAACGGAGATCGCGGAATCGGATCGAAGCCTGTTCAACGAAGACGTAGAACGCCGCCCCTAGTGTAGCGACCGCGACCGTCGCGACGAGAAAATACAGAATCGGCGCGGCTGCCGCGGGGACATGGCCCGCGAGTGTGCGAGCGACGGTCAGCGCCCAGGCGTGCGTCAAATAGACGGAATAGCTCGCGAGCGCGATCGGTCCGGCGATACGGGCAATGGGCGCACCGACTTCCTTGCCCGAGATCGCCAGGAGCAAGAGACAGGAAAAGAACAGCCCAATTCCCGTCCCCCACAGTGTGTACCAGGCCGTCCAACCGGCGTTGGAGAGCACCATCAGGAGCACGACGAACCCAAGCATGGCATAAGGCGCAGCACGCGACAGGAGCTTGAAGCTTCCCGGCGCCTCGGTCGCGAGATAGGAGAGGAAACACCCGAGCGCCAGGCCGTCCATTCTCAAATGGCTGGCGGTGTAGGTATAGGGGAAAGAATTGCTGAGCGCCGAGGCCTCTAGGAATCGCGACGCCGTTGCGGCAAGCGCGAGCACAGAAAAGAGCGCGATCGTCACTCTTGCGCCGCCGAATCCCCGCAAGATCAGAAAGAGGAGCGGCGCCAGGAGATAGAAGTGCTCCTCGACGCAAAGCGACCAGCTGATGAGAAAGTACGGCATGTGGTCGTAATAGTTCTGGATAAACAAGAGATAACCGAAATCGAAAGGCTGCCGCCTCAAGCCGTAGGCGGCGAGCGACGCGATCAGAAGTGTCACGAGATAGGGCGGTATCGTCCGCAGCCAGCGCCGGATCCAGAAGCGCACGATTGCGACGTTTCCGAAGTTGCGATGCTCGCGCCAATAGAGTCCGCCGATCAGCCAGCCGCTCAAGACGAAGAAGAGATCCACGCCGTAGATGCCGAAATCGGTGATCCGCTTCAGCCACGGCAAATGCAGCGGGGCTTGCACCATCATGTGGTCGATCACCACCATCAGGATCGCCATCGCCCGCAACAGATCGAGATTACGGTTTCGCGTCGCAAGCGCCGGAGCGGTTTGGTTCATGCGATCAGTCGAAGCGCAGCGTGGCTGGCGGATTCCCGCCCCCTATGAGCCAGCCGTAAACGGCAAGCATCTCTCTTGCGACCCTGCTCCACGAGAAGTCGCGCTCCATCCAGGCACGGCCTTTCGTACCCATCGCTTTGAGCGCGCCGCGCGGCATCGCCATTGCGTTGGCGAGCGCCGAAGCAAGCTCCTCGGCTCCGTGTTCGATCCACCAACCACAACCTTCGGCGTTGAGCCCGCTCCACGGTGCGCCGACGGTGCAAATCACGGGCGTTCCGGCTGCGAGAGATTCAGCGACCGAGAGACCGAAATTCTCGTTCAACGTCGGCAGGACGAGGAGATCGGCCTCGCGATAAGCGGCAAGCTTCTTGTCGGCGTAGAGAGGTCCTTCGATCGAAACGCGGTGGAGACCGAGTTCGGAAACCAGGCTTGCGAGTGCGGCGCCATAACCCTCTTCGCTAGGCCCGACGATGCGCAGCCGCCAATCGGGCCGAGTCCCTTCAACACTTGCCCAGGCACGTAGCAGGCGATCGATGCCCTTCTTCGGATGAATTCGACCGAGCGAAAGCACTACACGGCCTGCCGGCGTTGTCTCCGCAAGGGTGGGCAGATCGATTCCGTTTGGAATGACCGCAATGGGATTGCGCAGGCCGAATTTCCGGATTTCGGCGTACTCGCTCTCGCTGGTAGCGTGAATGCATGCGGCGTCCCGCACGGCCGGGCCCTGCAACAGGTGCCAGAAGGCGCGCTTCCGAAGGGGTGAAAAGGCGAGCGCCTCAGGGCTGAGCATGCCTCGGGGTGAAACCACCAGGGGCTTGCCGGCGCGTTTGGCGGCCCAAGCGGCTTGGACATTCGGCATTAGCCAGAGGCCATGATTGTGAACGACATCCGCGTCCGGCGTCCTTCGCTCAAGCTCGTCCGCGAACCCGGCCGAGAGTCGCAATCCCTTGAGCAGCGGGACGCGAGCGTAGTCCCAAACATAGCGATGCTGCTCACATGCTCCATCGGAGAAATGAGTCGCGGGCGCGCCGACGCCCGCGACCGAGAGAAGAGTGGTCCGCGCCCCGGCCACAGCAAGCGATTGGCAAAGCCGCGGCACGCTGTAGGAAGGTCCTCCGTGCTCGGCTTCGAGACCGGCAATGACATGGAGAGCGCCGATGCCGGGTGTTGGAGCAGTCATCTTTCCGGCTGGGTTTTCGCTTGCGTTCGCGGGGCGCCCCGCGGTGACGTCATGTGCCGTCACGAGGGCGCCCTGCCGGCTATATCCCGAGTGCTTCTCAAGCGTCCTTGAGCCGCGCCGAGGCCTTGACTCGCACGCCTAGCATCAGGAATTGCCGGAAGAACTTGAAATTCAGCAGGAAGTACGCAACCAACAGCGCGGTCAGCGTTCCGACTACGATTTCCAGACCGTTACCGCCCGGCTGCAACATGTTGAGACCGGGCATGGCGCGCAACAAGATGCCACGCAAATCGCCGGCAGCGAGAGCAACCATGAGTCCTCGATCGAGCCACATCAGAAGGAATCCCAGTCCCACGAAGCCGACAATGACGCCCGGCAGTCCGAA
>DASQHF010000190.1:0-15032 GCA_035632215.1 Micropepsaceae bacterium
TCGTAGTCCTCGCTGTGGTTGTATAGGCTGTTTTTTTCGTCTTTGCGGTTCACCTCGTCGGTGAATTGCCGTTTTCCTTCTGGTCGCTGTTCTCATCGCGGTCATAGGTTTCGGCATGCCCACGGGCATGGCCTTGCGCGCGGTGGGCTTGGGCCTCATCACCGGTTTCTTCCCGATCGGCTGGATCATCTTGAACGTGATCTTCCTCTACCGGCTCACGGTCGAGAAGGGCTGGTTCAAGATCATGCAGGAGTCGATCGGCAACATCACGCCCGACCGCCGGCTCCAGCTTTTGCTCATCGCTTTTGCGTTCGGCGCCTTCTTCGAAGGCTCATCGGGCTTCGGCACCCCGGTCGCGGTCACGGGCTCGATCCTGATGGGCTTGGGGTTCTCGCCGCTTGCGTCCGCGGGCTTGTCCCTCATCGCCAACACCGCGCCGGTCGCCTTCGGCGCGCTCGGCACGCCGATTGCGGGACTGTCCCAATCGACGGGACTCGATCCCTATCTCTTGGGCGCGATGGTCGGGCGGCAATTGCCGCTCTTCTCCGTGATCGTGCCGTTCTGGCTGATCTGGGCGTTCGCGGGCTGGCGCGCGACCAAGGAGATCTGGCCCGCGGCCCTCGTTTGTGGGCTCTCCTTCGGCGTGTCGCAGTTTCTCATCTCGAACTTCATCAACCCGTGGATGGCGGCTATCGGCGCGGCGGTGTTCTGCCTGATCTGTCTGCGCGGTTTCCTGTTCGTCTGGCAGCCGAAGGAGATTTGGACGTCGGCGGCGCTCCGCATCAAGGACGACTCGGCCTCCACCATGGCTGCGACCATGCCTGCGACCAATGGACCGCTGGTGAAGTCGGGCGACGTCGTCATGGCATGGATGCCGTGGGTCATCGTCTGCGTCGTGCTCTTTATATGGGGCCTTGATGAGACCAAGGCCTTTCTCGACAAGCTGTTCTCGCCCGCGTTCCAGATGCCGGGCCTGCACAATCTCGTGCTGCGCGTGCCGCCTGTCGTGCCGATGCCGACGCCCGAGCCCGCGGTGTTCCGCTTCACGTTCCTCTCTTATTCCGGCACCGGGATCATGGTATCCGGAATCATCTCGGCGTTCCTGATGGGCTTTTCGCCCTGGCACATTGTGAAGTCCTACGTGAAGACGGTCAGCGTGGTCGGCTATTCGCTGATCACCATCTCGGCGATGCTCGCGCTCGGCACGCTGACGCGCTATGCGGGCGTCGATGCAACCCTCGGGCTCGCGTTCGCGGCGAGCGGCGTGCTCTATCCCTTCTTCGGCACATTGTTGGGCTGGCTAGGCGTCGCGCTCACCGGATCGGATACCGCCTCGAACGTGTTGTTCGGCGGCTTGCAGAAGATCACGTCGGAGCAGCTCGGCCTGTCCCCCATCCTGATGGCGGCGGCAAATTCGTCCGGCGGTGTCATGGGCAAGATGATCGATGCGCAGTCGATCGTGGTCGCCTCGACCGCGACCCGCTGGGTCGGCCATGAAGGCTCGATCCTGCGCTTCGTGTTCAAGCACTCGATCGTGCTCGCGATCCTGGTCGGGATCCTGATCACGCTGCAAGCCTACGTCCCGCCGTTCACCAGCATGGTGGTGAAGTAAGCCTTGTAAGGAGCGAGAAGGGGAGCGTAGCCCCCATATTCGTGATACCCTCACCGCGTGAGTTCCTCAGGCTTCACCACATTCGACATGGAGGTTGAAGTGACGTCTCACCCCGAATCGAACGACAACGGAATTAGCCGCCGGAATCTGGTGCAGGCAGTCGCCGCAGGCGCTGCCGCCGCGAGCATCGCCGCTCCGGCGTTGGCGCAATCCAACGCGATCGTGTCCGAAGCGACATCGGCCGATTACGCGCGCGATCCCACCCGCTGGGGCAGCGCCGAAGTCGCGGGGCTCTTTCCCGGCTTCAAGCATCTCGACATGCGCACCAAGGGTGCGATCATACGCCTGCGCCACGGCGGCTCCGGGCCGCCGCTGCTCCTCCTCCACGGCTATCCCAACAATCACGTGCTGTGGCACGCGGTCGCGGCGAAGCTCGCACAGCGCTACCACGTGGTGTGCCCGGACTTGCGCGGCTATGGCGATTCCTCGCTCCCCGAGCCCGGCGCGCGGCTGATCAATTACAGCCACCGCGTTCAGGGCGAAGAGATGATCGAGGTGATGGAGCAGCTCGGACACCGGCAGTTCCATCTCATCGGTCACGATCGCGGCGCGCGTATCTCGCACCGCATGGCTCTCGATCATCCCGAACGGCTGATGAAGCTTTGCCTCCTCGACATGCTGCCGACCTATTATGTGTGGACCAACACCTCGCGGCAGTGGGCGCTCGGTACCTGGCACTGGGCGTTTTTGGCCCAGCCCGAGCCGTTTCCACAGACCATGATCAATGCGGTCTCGCCCGAATGGTTCCTGACCAACCGCGGTGGCATCCCGAAGCAGCGGCCCAAGATCGTGATGGACGAGTTCATCCGCTGCTTCACGCCCAAGACGATCAGCGGCTGCTGTCGCGACTATCGCGCCGGCGCGACGATTAATTTCGAGATGGATCAAGCGGACAAGGACAAACAGGTCACGACGCCGCTCCTTATTCTGTGGGGCACGCGCGGCGGGCCGACGACAGATGAATATCCGACCGTGTGGCGCAAATACGCGAAGAACCTCGTCGCCATCGAACCCCTGCCCACGGGGCATTACATCCAGGAGGAAATGCCGGAACAGTGTCTCGACCGATTCCTGAAATTCTTCACGGCGTGACGATGAGCGGAAGATATTTTCTCCGCGCTGTTTTCGGTTTCGTCGCGATCGCGATCCTGCCGGCGAGCGGCGCCGAAAACGCATCCGTCCCGGACTTCTCCGGGATCTGGCGTCACGGATCGCTTCCCTGGCTGATACCGCCGGCCTCGGGTCCCGGTCCGGTGACGAACAAGTCGCGGCGGCCCGACAACGGCGAGTCCGACTACAGTCTCTTGGTCGGCGATTATACCAATCCGATCCTCCAGCCCTGGGCGGCAGAGGTCGTGAAGCAAAAGGGCGAGCGCTCACTAGCCGGCGAGGTTTTCCCGAGCCCCGCCAATCAATGCTGGCCTGAGCCGCCGCCGTTCCTGTTCAAGCACATGGCGATCCAGATCCTGCAGCAAAAGGACGAGACCGTGATGATCTTCAACGAGGATCACGAGGTCCGCCATGTGCGCATGAATATGCAACACCCCGCGAAGGTGACGCCGACATGGCACGGCGATGCCGTCGGACATTATGAAGGGGACACGCTCGTCGTCGACACGGTCGGGATCAAGGCAGACCGCAAGTTCGCCATGGTCGATCTGTTCGGCACGCCCTATACGGGCAAGCTGCATGTCATCGAGCGTTATCGCCTCGCCGACCTTGCGGAGGTCAAAGACGACCTCGCACGGGGTCTGAAAGAGAACTGGCGCCCCGGCGGCCCGGCCAATCCGAACTACAAGGACAAGTATCTGAAGATCGAGTTCACGATCGAGGACGAAGGCGCGTTCACCACGCCCTGGACCGCGAGCATGGTCTATCTGCGCGACCACCTCGAATGGCCGGAAGAGGCGTGCGCCGAAAACCCGACCGGCTTCTATAAGGACAAGGATGCGGGCGTTCCGCGCGCGGCGAAGCCGGATTTTTGAGCGTCACGGCGCGGGCGGCGGAACGCGGCCTTTGGTGGCCTGCTCGAAGGCATAGGCGAGCGCGAGCAATTTCGGCTCGCTGCACGCCATGCCGGTAAACGCGACCCCGAAAGGGGCGGGCTGAAGATCGAATCCGTCCGGGAACGGAAACTGCGGCTGCACCGGTACTTTCGCGAACGGGACGATCACGCTCGGATAGCCGGGCTTCGCTGCGATCGCCGAGCCCGATGCGCCGGGGAAAATGAGCGCATCCAGGCGTTCGCGCTTCATCACTTCATTGATCCCGTGTGTCGCGGAGAGCCGGATGTCCTTGGCGCGATCGTTTAGATAGCGCGCGCGGTCGCGCTCGAGATCGATGTCGTCCGAATGGTCGAGATTGGCTTGGCCGTATTTGATCGCCCCCGCGCGCTCGTGCGCGACATTCCATTCGCGGAGTTCCGTGAGCGTCTTTACGGGCGCCGCCGGCCCGAGCCCTTTAAGCCAGGCGTTGAAGTCGCGCTTCATGCCGTATTTCAAGACAATCGAGCAGTTGAGATCGCTCGCCGCGGGATCGAAGGCCGCGCCGCAGATGCCCCAATTCAACAGATTGCTGTCGGGATCGGGATCGAGCACGCTTGGGATGTCGGCCGGATCGACGATGGTCGCGCCTAGGCGCTTCATGACTTCGATCGCGGCCTCCATCGCGTCATGCTGGTCGGGGCTCAAGCCCCCATGCGCTTCCAGATCGTTCGGCGGCACGATGGCCTCGTAGAAGAATGCCCGCGGAATCCCGATGCGCGCGCCTTTGAGCGCGTCGGCTTTCAGAAACTGCGTGTAGTCGCCGCGCGGGGGCCGCGCGCAATTCGTCGTCGCCGGATCGTTCGGGTCAACTAAGCCTTCGATCACACCGAGCATGATCGCCGTGTCGGTGACAGTTTTCGCCATCGGACCGGCCGTGTCCTGATCGGCCGTGATCGGGATCACGCCGTAGCGGCTCACGCGCCCGACGGTGGGCTTGATGCCGGCGAGCATGGTCTGGTTCGCGGGGTTCAGGATCGAGCCCGAGGTCTCGGTGCCGACATTGGCCGCCCAGAAATTGGCCGTCGTGCCGATGCCCGAGCTCGAGCCGCCTGTGTTGAGCGCGGGCCGCCCGTCGAAGAACGGCTCGCGCGGGTCGCGCCGCGGATCGTAGGGGTTGTAGCCATAGCCGCCGAGGCCGTTGTAATCGCCGGGCATCGGCGTCGGCGGTCCCGCGACCCAGTTGGCGAGCTCGGTCATGCCGGTCTTGGCGATGATGATCGCACCGGCCGCGCGCAGATTCTTGACGAGCGTCGCCTCAAAGGGCGGCGCGAGGCCGTCGAAAGCGAGCGCGCCGCCCGTCGTCGGCATGTTCGTGGTCTGGATGTTGTCCTTGACCGCGACGGGGATGCCGTGCAGCGGCCCGCGGAGTTTTCCTTGCGCGCGCTCTCGATCCAGCGCGTCGGCTTCGGCCAGCGCGTTCGGATTGACGTAAAGCGCAGCGTGGAACTTGTCCTCATAAGTCGCGATGCGCGCGAGATATTGCTGCACCAGCTCGTGCGAGGTGACCTGCCGCCGCGCAAGCGCCGTGCGCATGTCGGAGATGCTCGCTTCCACGACCGTAAACGGCCCGCGCGCTGGCTCGCGCGCAAAGCCGGGCGTGAGCATTACGCTCGCACAGCAGACAAGCAGCAAAGATTTGATGCGCATCACCCCACCTCACCATGGCCGCCCTTGAGGCGGCCACCCAGTGCGCGCGCGCCCGCGCGCGCATAAGACTCACTATACCAGTCTATTCGCCCCGCGGACGCGCGGCGGCTGGGTGGACGGCTCAAGGCCGCCCATGGTGAAAGGGATGGGCGCTACTCCGCTGCTGCCGGGTGCGCCTTCGGCGAGGGCATGCCTTCTTCGGTGAACTGCTTTTCCGGATGCATCAGGAACGAGCTCAACGCGCCGAGTAATAGAATCCCGATCGCGAGTACGAAGGGGAGTTGCTTGTCGCCGGTGTAGTCAGCGACGAGTCCCGCGACGACGGGCGAGACGATCGCGGCCAAGGCCGAGCCCGAATTCATCAGTCCCGAGGCGGTGCCGGAATATTTCGGCGCGATGTCCATCGGGATCGCCCACATCGGACCGATCGTGCTTTCGGCAAAGAAGAAGCCACCCGCGAGGCAGATCGCGACCGTCACCATGTCGTGGACGTAGATGACGGGCCCCAGCCACAGCAGCGCGCCGGTGAAGCCGACGACGGTCACGACAAGGCGCGAAAAGCGGACATTACCGGTGCGCTGGAGAACCCTGTCGGACACCATTCCGCCGGCTGTGTTCCCGATCGCGCCGATGAAATAAACGATGGTCGAGAACGTCGCCGCGCCGCTGTTCGTGAGATGGAAGGTGTCTTTGAAGAAGACGGGCAGGTAGCTCAAATAGAGCCATAGGCACCAGCCGTAGCAGAAATAGGTGAGCGTCACCGGCCACATGCGGGCGATCAGCGGTCCCCATGGCACGATCGGCCGCGGACCACGATGTGGCGAAGGTAACTTCGCGAGCTCTTCCTGGGTAACTGCGGGATGCTCATGAGGATCGTCGCGGAAATACCAGTTCCAGACGAGCACCCAAACGAGTCCGATCAGTCCGAACACGACAAACGAGCCGCGCCAGGTAAATGCCGCCATCAGCGCGACAGTAACGACGGGGGTCAGCGCATTGCCGACCCGCGAGAAGGCGTGCGTGATTCCCTGTGCGTAGCCGCGCTTTTTCGGCTCGACCCAGTGCTGCATCGCGCGCGTGGCGGTGGGGAGCGTCGCACCGACGCCGAATCCCATCAGCACTCGCCAGAAGAGAAGCGAGAGGAATCCGGTCGCGAAACCGGTGAGGATGGTCGCTCCTGCCCAGACGATGCCGGAGATGAGCAGCGTTTTCTTTGGGCCGAAACGGTCGGCGCAGGTGCCGCCGATGATCTGGAAAAGGAGATAGGGATAGCCGAAGACGGAGAAGATGAATTGTGCCTGCGTCGTGGAGAGGTTGAACTCCGGACGGATGTCGAGCATCGCGGTCGAAACGCTTTGCCGCACGATGTAGGAGATGAAGTACATCGCGCAGAGGAGCAGGAGTACGACGTTTGTCGCCTTGAATGTCCGCTGCATGCTCTCCTCCGTTCCCTCTACTCCGTCTTTATCCTCCTCGGTTTACGGAGGAGGTGCCCGCTTTAGCGGGCGGAGGGGGGATTTCACCCGAACCTCAGCATAAATTTGGCCCGGCGTCTCGCCCCACCCAGAGACTTAGGCCGCCTTGGCTTGGCCCTCGAGGTAGTCCATGGCCGCCTGGGTGCCGCCTTTCTTGTGGGGCACGCCCGCGACACCTAGGGCCATCTCCACCCCGGATAGCGCGCCAAGGATCGTCAGATCATTGGTATCGCCAAGATGCCCGATGCGGAACACCTTGCCGGTGACCTTGGAGAGCCCCGCGCCCAAGCTCATGTCGAACTTGTCGAGCACGACTTTGCGGAACGCGTCGGCATCGTGGCCGGGCGGCATCAGGATCGCGGTCACCACCGGCGAGTAGCATTTGGGATCGCGACAGAGGATCTCCAGCCCCCAGCCCGTGACCGCGCGCCGCGTCGCTTCGGCATGCCGCTTGTGGCGCGCGAAGACGCGGTCCAAGCCTTCCTCGTGCAGCATGTCGATCGCTTCGACGAGGCCGTAGAGAAGATTGGTCGCCGGCGTATAAGGAAAGAAGCCGACGGCGTTCGGTCCACTCATGTCTTCCCAGGAGAAGAACGACTTCGGCAGGTTCGAAGCCTTTGACGCTTTGAGCGCCTTTTCGCTCACCGCGGTGAAACCCAATCCCGGCGGCAGCATCAGCCCTTTCTGCGAACCGCAGACCGTGACATCGACGCCCCATTCGTCCTGACGGTAATCGATGGAGGCGAGCGCCGAGACCG
The DNA here is from genome assembly GCA_035632215.1 of Micropepsaceae bacterium. Classification (GTDB taxonomy): domain Bacteria; phylum Pseudomonadota; class Alphaproteobacteria; order Micropepsales; family Micropepsaceae; genus CAIYRG01. The sequence goes on from DASQHF010000190.1 coordinate 7,598, forward strand.
TGTCGGCGAGGAACAATGCGGGATGCTTTGCGGCATCGATCGCCTTGCGCACGTCCGCGATGGGCGAGGTGATGCCGGTCGACGTCTCATTGTGGACGACGCAGACGGCCTTGATCTCGTGGTTCTTGTCCGCGCGCAGGCGTTCCTCGATGCGCGCCGGATTCGCGCCGGTGCGCCAATCGGATTCCAGGAATTCCGGCTGGAGCCCCAGCTTCACCGCCATGTTCTTCCACAACGTGGCGAAATGGCCGGTCTCGTACATGAGGATCTTGTCGCCCTTGGAGAACGCGTTCGAGAGCGAGGCTTCCCAGGCACCGGTGCCGGACGCGGGATAGATGAAGACCGGACCGGAGGTCTTGAAGATCGTCTTGATGCCGGAAAGCACCCGCTGGCCGAGCTGCTGGAATTCGGGCCCGCGATGGTCGATCACCGCGCGATCCATGGCGCGCAGGATTCGGTCGGGAACGGGTGCGGGGCCCGGAATCTGCAGGAAATGACGTCCGGGAATGCGTGGGGTGTTGGCTGCCATGGCGGATTTTCGGCCTCAAAAAAGCGGGCCTTTCTTTCACATTCCCGCCCTTGTGTACAAGGGCGCGGCTGGTCATAAACCCCCGCCATGACTGTTGTCGCGAGCCCCGGCTTGGAGCGCCGCCTTCGTTCGGAAGGTGTCGAAGTGCTGTTCGATCCGTTCACGCGCGGGCGCTATGCGACGGATGCGTCCTCCTATCAGATGATGCCGCTGGGCGTCGCGGTGCCCAAGACGATCGAAGAGGCGGAGCGCGCCATCGCGGTCGTTCGCGGCGAGGGCGCGAGCGTGGTCGCGCGCGGCGGCGGCACGTCGCAATGCGGCCAGACGATCAACCATTCGGTCGTCGTCGACTGCTCGAAGTATCTGAACAAGATTCTCTCGCTCGATGTCGCGGGCAAAACCTGCGTGGTCGAGCCCGGCATCGTCTTGGACGAGCTGAACCGGCAGTTGAAGCCGCATGGCTTGTGGTTTCCCGTCGACGTTTCGACCGCCTCGCGCGCGACCATCGGCGGCATGACGGGAAACAATTCCTGCGGCACGCGCTCGCTTCGCTACGGGGTGACGCGCGACAACGTGCTCTCGGTCGATGCGATGCTTCCCAACGGCAAGAAGGCGCATTTCGGGCCGGTGTCGTCGGACCTATCCGAGCTCGAAGCGGATTCGCCCTTGCGCGGCATCGCGCGGGATTTGCTCGCGCTGGGCGCCCGCGAAGCCGAGGAGATCGAAGCACGGTTCCCGAAAGTCCAGCGGCGGGTCGGCGGCTACAACATCGATGCGCTCGTTCCGAAGAACACCAAGTCCAATCTGGCGCATATCCTTGTGGGCTCGGAAGGCACGCTCGCCTTCTCGACCAAGATCGAGCTGAAATTGCATCCAGTGCTCGGCAAACGCGCCGTCGGCGTCTGCCATTTCGGCCAGTTTTACGCGGCGATGAATGCCGCCCAGCATCTCGTCACGCTCGGGCCCATCGCGGTCGAGCTCATCGACGACACCATGCTGAACTTGGCGCACGCCATCCCGATGTTCCGCGACGTGATCCCGAAATTCGTTCGCGAGGAGCCGGCCGCGCTCCTGATGGTCGAGTTCGACGAAGGCGAAGAGGAAAACAAGCGGCGCATGAAGCGTCTTGCCGAGATGATGGGCGATCTCGGATTCTCCTGGGACGGCATCGGCGCCAAATGGGGCGGCGTGATCGAGGTTTGGGACCCGGCGCTCCAGACCGCGATCGCGGAGGTGCGCGCTTCAGGGCTCAACATCATGATGTCGATGAAGGACGAGCGAAAGCCCGTCTCCTTCATTGAAGACTGCGCCGTGCCGCTGCCCTATCTCGCGGAATACACCGACAAGCTGACCCAGGTGTTCGAAAAATACGGCACCAAGGGCACCTGGTACGCGCATGCCTCCGTCGGCTGTCTGCATGTGCGGCCGGTGCTGAACTTGAAGCAGGAGAAGGACTTGAAGGCGATGCGCGCCATCGCCGAAGAGGCCTTCGCGCTGGTGCGTCAGTACAAGGGCTCGCATTCGGGCGAGCATGGCGACGGCATCGTGCGCTCCGAATTCCACGAGAAGATGTTCGGCGCGCGGCTCGTGCGCGCCTTCGGCGAGGTGAAGGCGCTGTTCGATCCCGAGCTTCTGTTCAATCCGGGCAAGATCGTCGGTGCGCCGAAGTTCGACGACCGCAATTACTTGCGCTACGGGCCGGACTACAAGATCTCCAACTTCAAGCCCGCGCTCGATTGGTCCGAATATCCCGGCGGCGCGTCCGGTTTTCAGGGCGCGATCGAGATGTGCAACAACAACGGCGCCTGCCGCAAGCATCAGGGCGGCGCCATGTGCCCGTCCTATCGCGCGACCATGAACGAGCGCGACCTGACGCGCGGCCGCGCCAACACGCTGCGGCTCGCATTATCGGGCCAGCTTGGGCCGGATGCGTTCACCTCCGACGAGATGGCCGAGACGCTGAAATACTGCGTCTCCTGCAAAGCCTGTAAGCGCGAATGTCCGACCGGCGTCGACATGGCGAAGATGAAGATCGAGGTCTTAGCCGCACGTGCCGCGAAATCGGGCGTCTCGTTGCGGGATCGTCTGATCGGCTATCTGCCGCGTTACGCGGGCGCTGCGTCGAAAATCTCGTTCCTTCTGAACCTGCGCGACATGCTGCCGGGCGCGGCGAAATTGAGTGAGCTGGTCGCCGGATTCTCGGCGAAGCGTTCGCTCCCGAAATGGCGCAATGATTTCTTCGCACCCAAGGAGGCCGCGGTCGGGCCGGAGGCGGGGAGAGAAGTCGTCGTCTTCGCCGACACCTTCAATCGCTATTACGAGCGCGAGAATCTCGATGCCGCTGTCGCGGTTCTGACGGGCGCCGGATACCGCGTGCATCTGCCGAAGGCTTCGAACGGATCGGCGCGGCCGCTGTGCTGCGGACGCACGTTCCTCTCCGCTGGGCTCGTCGGCGAAGCGAAAGCCGAAGCGGCACGCACGTCCGCGGTGCTTGTGCCTTTCGCCAAACGCGGCGTTCCGATCGTCGGTCTCGAGCCGTCCTGCATCTTCACGTTCCGCGACGAAGCGCCGTCTATGTCGCCCGGGGAAGACGCGAAGCTCCTTGCCGCCAACACGTTCTTGTTCGAGGAATTTCTGGCGCGCGAAATCGACGCCGGGCGGTTCAATCCGAAGCTCGGCGCAATTGGCGGCAAAGCGCTCCTGCACGGCCATTGTCATCAGAAGGCGTTCGACGCCATGGGTGCGGTGCAGAAAGTGCTAAAGCGCGTTCCGGGCTTGGACGTGCAGCTCGTCGAATCCTCCTGCTGCGGCATGGCAGGTGCGTTCGGCTATCAGAGCGATACGATCGATGTTTCTCTCGCCATGGCGGAGCTATCGCTCCTACCCGCCGTGCGCAAGGCCGACGCGAATGCGATTATCGTTGCCGACGGCACGTCCTGCCGGCATCAGATCCACGACGGCACCGGCCGCTCCGCCATCCACGTCGCCCAAGTGCTCGCCAAAAGCATGCGAGCGGGAACGGACGCGTAACTCTCTTTGATACCCCCTCACCCGCTCGGGATTTCGCTTCGCTCATCCCACGCGACCTCTCCCCCTTACGGGGGCGAGGGGAATCCAAGTTCGACTGTTTCTCCGCCTGCGGGGGTGAGAGGGATCTGGATCTGAACTCCAATCCCCTCGCCCCCGTAAGGGGGAGAGGGCTAGGGAGAGGGGGACCTAGATGCGCTATGATCCGATCAAATCGTCTCGGGAGGAATGCATGAGTGACCGATGTTGCCCATCGCGCCGGCAGATCTTGCAAGCGGGCGCGATGGCCGCCATCGCGCTTCCCGCGACCCAAGCGGCTGCGCAAATCTCCGGCGTCGGCGTCGCCGAAGGCACGCTACCGGGCCGCACGGCGCCGCATACGCTCGAAGGGACTTCGTCGACCACACGCCCGCGCACGCGTCTCGGCATCGACATCCACGCGCATTACTACCCGGAGGAATATCTCCACGTACTCGCCGAAGGAAAACCCTTCGGCGCCGACTATCAGGAGACGCCCGAAGGCTACAATTTGAAGGCCCCGGGATTCTCCGGCGGCCCATTCCCGGCGAAGTTCACCGATCTGAAGCTCCGCTTAGCCGATATGGATACGCAGGGCGTGCAAGTTCACGCGTTGTCGCTGACGCGGCCGATGCCCTATTTCGGCTCGCCCGATTATGCACTCAAGCTCGCGCGCGCCTTCAATGATGGCGCAAGCCGGGCTGTTCGTCAGTATCCGGATCGTTTCGTGGGGCTCATGGCGCTTCCCATGAACGATCGCGACCGCACGATGGACGAGCTCGAACGCGCCTCCAAGCTCCCCGGCATGCGCGGCGTCTATCTGGGCTGCAACATCGAGGGCCGCGATTTCTCCGATCCGGAATTCCTGCCCGTGTTCTTGAAGATCGAGGCGATGGGGTTGCCGGTTTTCCTGCATCCGAACGGTGCCGTCGGCGGCAAGCGCTTCGATCCATTCTATCTTGCGAACATCTTGGGCAATCCGTTCGATACGACCATTGCCGCGTGTCATCTCATTTACGGCGGCGTGATGGACAAATGTCCGAAGCTCACGATCAACCTACCTCACGCCGGCGGCGCGGTGCCAATGCTGATCGGGCGCATGGATCACGGCTATGCGGTCCGGCGCGACGTGCCGGCTTTGCCGCATCCGCCGAGCGAATATATGCGCCGGTTCACCTATGACACGATCGGCCACAACGCGAATGTGGTAAAGTTCCTGATCTCGGAAGTCGGAGCCGACCGCGTCATGTTGGGGAGCGATTACTGCCTCGACATGGGCTATTTGCGTCCGGTGCAGGATCTCGACGCGCTCAATCTGTCCTCCCGCGACCGCGACCTCATCCTGCGCGGCACCGCGGCGAGGTTGTTGAAATTGTAAAAATACTTTGTCATGGCCCGCGCACGCGGGCCACCCAGGTGGAGCGGCGCATGGCGTTTGATCTCGAGGCGATTAAGAAATTGAAGCAAGCCTCGGGCCTTCCCTTCGAGATCAAGAAGCTCGGCCATGTCGTGCTTAACTGCTCCGACATGGAGCGCTCCGTCCGCTTCTATACGGAAATCTTGGGCTTCGCGATCTCCGATATTTATCCGGACACGATGGTCCCTGGCGGCATGGTGTTCATGCGCTTCAACGAGGATCATCACGGCGTCGCGCTCGTCGGCTCGATGAGGGGCGCATCGCCCAATGTCGAGCTCAACCACATGGCGTTCGAGGTGGACAGCCTCGATGAAGTCGTTGCCGCGCGCAATCACTTGCGGAAGCACGGCGTGCCGATCGACTTCGAAGGCCGAAGGCGGGCCGGCGTGCAGATCGCGGTCGAGTTCCGCGATCCCGACGGCCATCGGCTCGAGATCTATTGGGGCCTGGATCGAGTGAAAGCCGACGGATATGTTCGCCCAGCGAGCGAATGGAAGCTCGCGCTGAGCTTGAAACAAGCGATCGTCGATCCAGTGAAGGATCAGGACACCACATTGAGAAATCCAGCGGCCCTCGACGAGACGAGCGAAGTCGTTGCGACCAAACACGGCGGCTCCTCGCGGTGGTGATGAAGCGACGCTCTCCGTTGCGTCTTCCTTCCTCCCTTGAGGGAGAAGGTGGCGCGAAAAGCCGGAAGGGGGGTGCCGCACGATTGATGACGGTCGCCGCCATCGCGCTCTCAACCACCTCGGCCCACGCCGCCGATCCGGCGCTTGTCGCCGCGGCGAAGAAGGAAGGCTCCGTCATCTGGTATACGACGCAGATCGTGGATCAGTTTGCGCGCCCCGCCGCCGCCCGCTTCGAGCAGCTCTATCCCGGCATCAAGGTGACGCTGTCGCGGACCAATGCGACGACCGCCGCGGTAAAGATTCTCAACGAGAACCGCGCGGGCAAGAATCAGTCCGATGTTTTTGACGGCACGACCACGGTGGTGACGCTGAAGAAAGCGGGCTACGTGCTGAAATGGCTACCGGACTCGGGTGCGCATTACCCGGCGCAATACAAGGACCCTGAAGGCTACTGGATCGCCACCAACATCTATGTGCTCACACCTGCGGTGAACACGAACCTCATTCCGCCGGGCCAGGAGCCAAAGACCTATCAGGCGCTTCTTGATCCCAAATACCGGGGCAAGATGGTGTGGGCGATCTCGCTCTCGAGCTCGGCCTCGATCGGTTTCATCGGCACGGTCTTAGCCGACATGGGCGAGGAAAAGGGTCTCGCCTATCTCCGTCAGCTTAACGCTCAGCGGGTGGCCGGGGTCAATGTTTCAGCGCGGCAGGTGTTGGATCAGGTGATCGCCGGCGAATACGCGATCGCGCTCCAGATCTTCAACCATCATGCGGTGATCAGCGCGATGAAGGGCGCGCCGGTGAAATGGATCCCGATGGAGCCAGCAACGGGACTGCTTTCGGTTGTCTCGATCCCCAAAGCCGCGCCGCATCCCAACGCCGCCAAGCTGTTCGAGGATTTCCTCGTCTCGTCGGAAGGCCAGAAGGTCTATCAGTCCACGGAGTATCTCCCGGCCGATCCGGACGTGCGCGCGCTCACGCCCGCCTTGAAGCCCGAGGACGGCCATTTCCGCTCGCGCTTCTTCACGCCCGAGGAGATCGCGGAAAAAATGCCGCATTGGAAGAAGATCTACGACGAGATCTTCCGTTGAGGGCGGACATCGATCCGAACGCGCAAGTGGATGCGCTCCTGAATCCACGCAACGTCGTGATCGTCGGCGCGACGGATAGGCCCGGCAACTGGGCCGAGCGGGTCAAGCGCAACCTGTTGCGCTATGGTTATCCAGGCCCGATTTATCCCTTCAATCCGGGCCGCGACTCCGTCTGGGGTGCCGCCTGCTACAAGAGCTTCGCCGACCTCCCCGAAGCGCCCGACCATCTCGTGGTGCTGATCCCGGCAAAGGCCGTGCCGGCGGCGCTTGTCGATGCGGCCAATGCCGGTGCACGCAGCGCCACTGTGATGACGTCGGGCTTCGACGAAGATGAAGCCGCGCGCACGCTTGCGCTCGAATTGAAGCTCGTCATCGCCCAGACAGGGCTCGCGGTCTCAGGCCCGAATTGCCTCGGCAACATGAACGGGATCGCGAAGTTCATGACCATGCCCGACGACCGGCCGCAGAAGGTCTCACCCGGGCCCGTCGCGGTGATCGGACAATCGGGCGGCATCGCCATGTCCATCAAGCGCACGCTCGAAGAGCGCGGCACGGATTCGGGCGCGGTCATCACTTCGGGGAACGAGACGGGACTCACCACCGCGGATTACATCCGCTACTTCGCGGCGCGCTCCGATATCCGCGTCATCGTCTCCTATCTCGAATCGGTCCACGACGCGGACGCGTTCCTTGCCGCCTGCTGCGCGGCTCGCGATTCCGG
>DASQHF010000191.1:0-6500 GCA_035632215.1 Micropepsaceae bacterium
GGAACGCGAGAGGACGTAGCCTTCCAGGGTAATCAGTTCGCCCCGCGTGCCGGGCTCGACGAGGTCGCTGCGCTGGGGCGAACTGTACTTGAAGAACGGGCCTTCAATGTCGTCTTTCGTCGGCTTATCGCCGTCGTGGCATTGCGGGGTGGTCGCAATCTCCGCTGCGCGGCTAAGCCGCGCCGGAGCAACGATCGCGAGCGTGCCGAAGGCTGCGGCCCGCTTGAGCAACAGGCGTCGGGAGCATCTGTCGGGCCGCATTCTGGCTTCCACCTTCCACGAAGCCCCATAGCTGCCAGCTTAGTCCCGATGAACCCAGCCGACAACGTCACTCAATAAACGCGCGGTTTCGGCGGGATGTATTCGACGTCGTTGGTCAGCGTGTAATTGTGGACGGGGCGGAATTCGATTTTCGTTTCCGCCGTCTCCGGATCGAACCAGGCGAGCGTGTGCTTCATCCAATTCTTGTCGTCGCGCTGGGGATAATCCTCGCGCGCATGTGCGCCGCGCGACTCGGTACGCATGGCTGCTCCGTCGATGGTGACGATCGCCTGCGCGATGAGATTGTCGAATTCGAGCGTCTCGACAAGATCGGTGTTCCAGATCAGCCCGCGGTCGCTGACGCCGATATCGGTGATACCCTTGTAGACTTCGCGCACGCGCTTCTTTCCCTGTTCCAGCGTCTCTCCCGTGCGGAACACGGCCGCGTCTTCCTGCATCGCGCGCTGCATGGCTAAGCGCAGCATCGCGGTCGGGGTCTTGCCCTTGGCATGACGGAAGCGGTCGAGCCGCGCGATCGCCTGCTCGCCCGCATCTTTCTTCAAGTCGGCGTGCTTCTCGCCGGGCTTGACGCCTTCCGCGCATTTGGTGCCGGCGGCTTTGCCGAACACCACGAGATCGCACAGCGAGTTCGAGCCTAAGCGGTTTGCGCCATGCACCGAGACGCAGGCCGCTTCGCCGATGGCCAAGAGACCTCGCACGACGGCGTCGGTATCGCCCTTCTCGAGCGTTAGCGCCTCGCCCATATACGTCGTGGGGATGCCCCCCATGTTGTAGTGCACGGTGGGGAGCACCGGGATCGGTTCTTTGGTGACGTCGACGCCCGCAAAGATGCGCGCGGATTCGGTGATGCCGGGAAGCCGCTCGTGCAGGATCTTGGGATCCAAATGCGAGAGATGCAGATGGATGTGGTCTTTCAAGGGACCGATGCCGCGCCCCTCGCGGATCTCAATCGTCATCGAACGCGAAACCACGTCGCGCGAGGCCAAGTCCTTCGCATGAGGCGCATAGCGCTCCATGAAACGCTCGCCGGCAGAATTGGTGAGGTAGCCGCCTTCCCCGCGCGCACCTTCGGTGATCAGCACGCCCGCGCCATAGACGCCGGTGGGATGAAACTGCACGAACTCCATGTCCTGGAGTGGCAATCCGGCTCTCAAGACCATGGCGTTGCCGTCGCCGGTGCAGGTGTGGGCGCTGGTGCAGGAGAAATAAGCGCGTCCGTAACCGCCGGTCGCGAGGATCGTGCGATGGCCGCGGAAACGATGAATCGATCCGTCATCGAGCTTCCACGCCATGACGCCGCGACAGGCGCCTTCCTCGAAAATAAGATCAAGCGCGAAATATTCGACGAAAAAATTGACGTCGTGGCGCAGCGTTTGACCGTAGAGCGTATGCAGCATCGCATGGCCGGTGCGGTCGGCCGCGGCGCAGGTGCGCAGCGCCTGCTCCTTGCCGAAATGCAGCGTCATGCCGCCGAAAGCGCGCTGGAACAGCTTGCCATTCTCCATGCGCGAGAACGGCACGCCGTAATGCTCGAGCTCGTAGACGGCTTCTGGGCAATGGCGGCAGAGATATTCGATCGCATCCTGGTCGCCGAGCCAGTCCGATCCTTTCACCGTGTCGTACATGTGCCAGCGCCAGTCGTCCTCGCTCATATTGCCGAGCGCGGCCGAGATGCCGCCTTGCGCGGCTACCGTATGACTGCGCGTGGGGAAGACCTTGGTGATGCAGGCGACCTTTAGGCCGCGCTCGGCGGCTTCGAGCGCCGCGCGCAGGCCCGCGCCCCCGGCGCCTACGACGACGACATCGAAGGTGTGATCGTTGATGGAATAGGAATTCATCTTCAGTGGACCGAAAGGGCGATCTTGATGAGCGCGTAGGCGACGCCGACGCCGATGGCGACATTCGCGAAACGGTTGAGCATCAGCAGCGTAACTTTAAGGCCCTCCTGATGAATGTAATCCTCGATGATCACCTGCAGCCCGATGCGCATATGAACGAGCGCGGCGAAGAGGAAGAGGAACATTAGGATGCCGTTCAAGGGCTGCGCGAAGAACGTCGCGACCGCGCCTTCCTCCGCGCCGACATAGGCAAGGGCGGAAGCGGCAAACCAGATCGAGAGCGGCACAAGCGCGACGGCCGTGATGCGCTGCTGCCAGAAATGCGAAGTGCCCTCCTTGGCCGACCCCAGTCCTTCGATCGTCGCGAGGGGTGTCCGGAAATCGCCGCTCATACGCCGAGCCCCCGCTTCACCATGAGAGCAACCCCAAAGACCGCGCCCGCGAGGAAAACAGAGCCGATGTAGACCACCGCCGCGGTGAACCGCGCAGTGGGGACCTTGAAGCCGTAGCCCAAGTCCCAGGCGAGGTGCCGAATCCCATTAAGAATATGAAAGGAGAGCGACCAGACGAGGCCGAATAGCACGATCTCTCCAATCGGATGCTCGGCAGCCCGCACGAAGACCGCATAGTCCTCGGGGCTTGTCGCGGCGGCGATCAGCCACCATGCAAGGAAGATCGTCCCACCGGCGAGCGCCATGCCGGTCATTCGATGCGTGATCGAGGCCGCCATGGTCAGCGGCCAGCTATAGATCTGCAGGTGGGGGGATAAGGGGCGCGGTTTCAGTGCAATCGGTCGCGCCGATCCTGGGCTTTTCGAGCCCTCGTCCATTGGAAAAGTCCTGGCTGAATTTCGAGTTTCCGTGGGGAGAGGAGTGTAGGAGGGGGAGAGGGCGAGTCAACACCGCATTCGAGAGCAAACTGTGCGGCTTTTCGCGCCGGTGCCGACAAGCTAGAGCCCGATGATTCGTGCTATGGCCTTGTCGCACCGGCTCGAATCACGCACATAGTTTGCTGCCATGGCACAGCGTCGGCCTGCCGTTCGCATTGCGCCGTCCATTCTTTCGGCGGACTTCTCGCGTTTGGGGGAAGAGGTGGAGGCGGTCACGCGCGCGGGCGCCGACTTCATCCATATCGATGTCATGGACGGGCATTTCGTCCCCAACCTGACCATCGGGCCGGTCGTCGTTAAGGCGCTGCGCCCGCATACCAAGCTCCCCTTCGACTGCCATCTGATGATCGCGCCGGCCGATCCCTACATCGCCGCTTTTGCCGAGGCCGGGGCCGACATCATCAGCATCCATCCCGAAGCGGGACCGCATCCCCACCGGACACTGCAACTGATCCGTTCGCTTGGCAAAAAGGCGGGCTACGTGCTCAACCCCGGGACACCGGTCGAGGTCGTCGATCCTGTGTTCGATCTCTTGGACCTCGTCCTTATCATGACCGTCAATCCCGGTTTCGGCGGGCAAGCGTTCATCGCCAGCCAATTGCCGAAAATCGCCGCCGTGCGCGAGCGTATCGCGGCATCCAAGCGCGAGGTGATGCTCGAGGTCGATGGCGGGGTGAATCCGGAAACCGCCGCGCAAGTAATCCGCGCAGGCGCCGACGTCCTCGTCGCGGGCACGGCCGTCTTCCAGGGCGAAACCACCAAAGCGAAAGGGCGCGCCGACTATGCCGGCAGTATCGCTCGTCTCCGCGGATAATCTCGCCGATGCCACGGAGGAGTTCGCTGCCGAGGTCAGGCGCGCGCCCAAGCCGCCGCGCAAAGCGCTCGTCCCCGAAGCGTCACAGGCTGCACTTGCTCGGGCGCTCCAACCCGTCGCCACAAGCTGGCGCCAGAGCTCGCTCTATCGCTTAAGTCTTCGGGGAAGAGTCCCCGAGCGGATTTACATCCAGGCCTTCGACTCGCGCACAGCGCGTCTCGAAGTCGCCGATGCATATTTCCGCGGGCGTTTTCGCTTCGCCGGCGAAGTGTTGGAGATTCGCCAAGGCTCGATCTTCGACTTGAAAATGCCGAGCTCCGGTTATGCCGTTGCGTTGCATGGTTTCGAATGGCTACGCCACTTGAAAACCGCCGGGAGCGATCACGCGCGCGATTTTGCCTCGAAGCTGACGCAGCATTGGCTCAACCGGTACTCGAATTACGCGCTTCCCGCCTGGCAGCCGGAGATCATTGCCCAACGTTTCATCAATCTCTTTTCCCACGGCGCGTTCTTTCTTTCCGCTGAGGACCTGCCCTGGCATAGCAAATTGATGCGCTCGCTTCGCGATCAGACCCGCATGCTGGCGCGCACGCTCCACGAAGCGCCGGACGGGATTCCACGATTTGAAGCCGCAGCGGCACTTGCGCTTGCCGGGCTTTGTCTTGCCGACGAGCCTTATGCGGCTATCGGGTTGAAAAGGCTCCTCGCCGAGATCGGCCGCCAGATTCTTCCCGATGGCGGCCATATCAGCCGCTCGCCGGAAGCTCTGTCGGAGGCATTCCGGGCGCTTTGCATGGTGCAGGATGCACTCGAAGAGGCGCGGCGCAAATCGCCGGAATTGCTGGTCGCGCTCGACCGCATGGCGCCGATGCTGCGCTTCTTCCGTCTGGGCGACGGTGCGCTCGCGCCGTTCAACGGCGGAGCCGAGTGTGATGCACGCGAGCTTGAGACACTTCTAGAACGCGACGAAGTGACGGGGCGGCCTTTCGCGCATGCGCCCTATAGCGGCTATCAGCGGCTCACCGCCGGGCGCACCGTCGTTCTTTTGGACGTCGGGACCGCGCCGCCGGGACCGTTCTCGGCGAAAGCGCATGCGGGCTTCCTGTCGTTGCAGATGAGCGTCGGACAGCACCGGATGATCGTCAATTGCGGAGCCGCGCCCGACGAGCATCCGCGCTGGGACAAGGCGCTGCGCTCGACCGCTGCGCATTCGACGGTGACGATCGCCGATACCTCGCCGGGGAAAATTCTCGACGGCAAGCTTGGCTCGCTCTTCGGTCCTCGTTTCGAGAGCGTGCCCATCGAGGTCGAGACGCGCCGCGGCACAAGCGGGCGCGGCCACTATGTCGAGGCCAGCCATGATGGCTATTGGGAGCACTTCGGCATTGTGCATCAGCGCCGCATGACGCTCTCCTCGCGGGGAAATTCGCTCGCAGGCGCCGATCGCCTGACGCCGTCGGAGAGTAAACGCCGCAAGCGGCGCAACGAGCCCGTCCCCTATGCGATCCGGTTCCACATCCATCCCGACGTGCGCGTGTCGCTCGCTCAGGATCTGCGCTCGGCGCTGTTGAAGCTTCCCAACGGCGAAGGCTGGCGCTTCCGCTGGGGCGGCGGCGCGCTGTCGATCGAGGAAAGCGTCTATCTCGGTGCTGGCGTCGCCCGCCGCGCGGAGCAGCTGGTCATCACCGGGGAAGTCGCCGACAAACCCGTCGAGTGTGCCTGGGCGCTGGAACAAGTCGGCGCGGACTAACGTCACACGACACCCTGAAAAATTGTTCATTGCCAAACGGCAATGAGGGAAATGTTTGTCATCGCGGTTCCCGGTTGCTATTCCGGTAAGGCTTAAGGAGCCCATTCATGGTTCAGTTCCGATTGCCCAAAGGAAGCCGCGTCAAGGCGGGAAAGGTTTGGCCCGCGACGAAGAGCGCCGAGGGCAAGCCGCCGAAGCGGCCGAAGCGCATCCGCGTCTATCGCTACGACCCGGAATCGGTCGAGAACCCGCGGCTCGATACCTACACGATCGATACCGCCGGCTGCGGGCCGATGGTCTTGGACGCGCTCATCAAGATCAAGAACGAGGTCGACCCGACGCTCACCTTCCGCCGCTCTTGCCGGGAAGGCGTGTGCGGCTCCTGCGCCATGAACATCGGGGGTTCGAACACGCTTGCTTGCACCAAGGCGATGTCGGACATCTCGGGCTCGATCAACATCTATCCGCTCCCGCACATGCCGGTAGTGAAGGACCTCGTGGCCGATCTCACCGGCTTCTATGCGCAATACGCCTCCATCGGACCTTATCTTCGGACGAAATCCGCGACGCCGCCGGACGAATGGCGCCAGTCGCCGGAAGAGCGCGCCAAGCTCGACGGCTTGTACGAATGCATCCTCTGCGCCTGCTGCTCGACCTCCTGTCCGTCTTATTGGTGGAATCCGGAGCGGTTCTTGGGCCCCGCGGCGCTGCTCCAAGCCTATCGCTGGCTCGCGGATTCGCGCGACGAGGCAAAAGGCGAGCGCCTCGATCATCTCGAGGATCCCTTCCGGCTTTATCGCTGCCACACCATCATGAACTGCGCCAAGGCCTGCCCCAAGGGACTGAATCCCGCCGAGGCGATCGCCGAGCTAAAGCTGAAACTGGTCGAACGGCAGGTCTAGGCCGCATAAGCGCCATGTTCGGATT
>DASQHF010000192.1:0-13785 GCA_035632215.1 Micropepsaceae bacterium
GCGGCCATGTATCTGTTCGGCTTCTCCATCAACGCCTTGTCTCTGTTCGGGCTCGTGCTCGCAATCGGCATCGTTGTCGACGACGCGATCGTGGTGGTGGAAAATGTCGAGCGCAGCATCGAGAACGGCCAATCCCCGCGCGAGGCAACGCTAAAAGCGATGCGCGAGGTGACGGGGCCGATCATCGCGATCGCGCTCGTGCTCTGCGCTGTGTTCGTGCCGATCGCGTTCATTACCGGCCTGAGCGGTCAGTTCTACCGTCAGTTTGCGCTCACCATTGCCTTCTCGACCATCATCTCGGCCTTCAACTCGCTCACGCTGTCGCCGGCACTTGCCGCGACGCTGCTGAAGGGTCATGGCGAAGCGAAGGACGGCCTCACCCGCGCGATGGACCTGGTGCTTGGCCGGTTCTTCCGCGGCTTCAATTGGGTCTTCCGCAAGGGCTCGCAGGGTTATGGCCGCGGCGTTGGAGGAATTCTCGGGCACAAGACCGCTGCGGTCGCGATCTATGCCGTACTCTTGGGTGTCACTTATCTCGGCTTCTCCCATGTGCCGCCGGGATTCGTGCCGTCCCAGGACAAACAGTATCTGGTGGCCTTCGCGCAGCTTCCGGATGGGGCGACGCTCGATCGCACCGAAGACGTCATCCGTCAAATGTCGGATTTGGCGCTGAAAGATCCCGCTGTCGACGGCGCCGTCGCTTTTCCCGGCCTCTCCATCAACGGCTTCATCAACAGCTCGTCGGCGGGAATCGTCTTCGTAACGCTGAAGCCCTTCAACCAGCGCACCAGAAGCGATGCTTCCGGCCCTGCCATCGCGCAGAGGCTCCAGCGCCAATATTTCGGCATCAAGGACGCATTCGTCGCCATTTTCCCGCCGCCGCCGGTGATCGGCTTGGGAACCATCGGAGGCTTCAAGCTCCAGGTCGAGGACCGCACCGATCTTGGCGATCAGGCGCTCGACCAGGCGATGAAGGCGGTGCTCGCGAAGGCCTATAAGGCGCCCGAGCTTGCCGGCCTGTTCACGAGCTACAAAACCAGCGTTCCCCAACTTTACGCCGATCTCGACCGTACCAAGGCGCAGCAGCTTGGCGTCGACGTCCAGGACGTCTTCGACACCATGCAGATCTATCTCGGCTCGCTCTACATCAACGACTTCAACAAGTTCGGGCGCACCTATCAGGTCGTGGCGCAAGCCGACAAGGAGTTCCGCTCCAAGCCCGACGACATCCTGAACTTGAAGACCAAGAATTATGAAGGCCACATGGTGCCTTTGGGCTCGATGATCAGAGTGTCGGAAACGACGGGCCCCGAGACCGCACAGCGCTACAACGCCTTCCGTTCGGCGGACTTAAACGGCGGACCGGCGCCCGGTTACTCGAGCGGCCAGGCGCAGGCAGCGATCACAAAGATCCTCAACGAGACTCTGCCCAAAGGCATGCGCTTCGAGTGGACCGAGCTTACCTATCAGCAGATCCTTTCGGGCAACACCGCCGCTCTCGTGTTCCCGATCTGCGTGCTGCTGGTATTCCTCACACTCGCCGCGCAGTACGAGAGCCTATTCCTCCCGCCCGCGATCATCCTAATCCTGCCGATGTCGCTCTTATCCGCGATCACGGGCGTTTGGCTCACGGGCGGCGACAACAACATCTTCACCCAGATCGGGCTGTTCGTCCTGATCGGGCTCGCGTCCAAGAACGCGATCCTGATCGTCGAGTTCGCCCGCGAGCTCGAGAAGCAGGGCCGGAGCACGCGCGAGGCGGCGATCGAGGCGGCGGGCTTGAGACTCCGCCCGATCCTGATGACGTCCTTTGCCTTCATCATGGGCGTCGTGCCGCTGGTGATCTCGACGGGCGCGGGCGCCGAGATGCGTCACGCGATGGGCATCGCTGTGTTCTCCGGCATGCTCGGCGTCACCTTCTTCGGCCTGTTCTTGACGCCTGTGTTCTACGTGCTGATGCGCTCGCTGGAGAAGCGCTTTCATCCGAATCAAGGAGTGGCCCATGCTGCTGCGTCGCAAGCTTGATCGCTTCGCCGCGTTGACCGCGGCGTTCCTCCTCGCCGCCTGCACCACGCCTGTCGGTCCACAAGAGTCCGGTTTGTCGGTGCCCGCGGCGTGGAACCAGCTGCAAAAATCCCCTCCATTGACCGGCGATGCTTCTGCTCAAGTCGAGCACGACTGGTGGAAGCATTTCCGCGATCCGACGCTCGACGCGCTCGTCGAGGAAGCGCTCGCGAACAACAAATCGCTGCAAGTGGCCAAAGCCCGCGTCGATGAAGCGCGCGCCGACCGCGGAGTCGCGCGCGCGGCGCTGTTTCCGGAGGTGGATGCGACGGGAAGCGTCTCCCGCGGCAATCAGGGCTTTCTCACCCAGAAGCGCACGGTCAACATCGCTCAGGGCGAGCTCGAGGCATCCTGGGAGGTGGATCTCTTCGGACGTAACCAGGCACGCACGGCAGAAGCAACCGCGATCCTGGAATCGGAGGACGCGGCGAGCCAGGCGGTCAGGGTCGAGCTCTTGGCCGAAGTCGCTCGCAATTATTTCGACCTGCGCAATTACGAGCGCCAGCTCGTGCTCACGCGCGCCAATCTCGACACGCAGCAGAAGACCTTGGAGCTAACCCGCGTGCAATTGCAGGGCGGCTTTGCTTCCGACTTCGACGTCCAGCGCGCCGGCGCGCAAGTGTCGACGACCGCGGCGCTGATCCCGGTGCTCCAGACATCCTACGACGCTTCTCTGAACCGGCTGAACATTCTTCTGGGCTATCCGCCCGGGACAAAGGATGCGCTCCTGAAAACGCCCGCGGAGCTGCAGCCCCTGGATAACCAAGTCCTTGTCGCGGCACCGGCGACGGTATTGAAAACCCGTCCGGATGTGCGCACGGCCGAGCGGCGCTTTGCCGCGAGCATCTCGGCCAAAGATGCGGCCACCGCGGAGCTCTTTCCCGACGTCTCTTTGACGGCGCTTTTCGGTGTTCAAGGCGGCTCGGGATTTGGCGCGGCGCCGTGGAGCATCGGGGCCGGTTTGGTGCAGCCGATTTTGAACTTCGGCCGCATCGAATCCGAGATCAATGCCGCAGACGCCCGCCAGAGGCAGAGCTATCTGACGTATCAGCAGACGGTGCTCGAAGCGCTCGAGAACATGGAGGACGCGCTCTCCAGTTACGTGCAGGAGAACACGCGCAATGTGTCGCTCGCGACCTCGGTCGATCAGACCCGCAAGGCGGCCGATCTCGCAAACCAGCAATACACCAACGGCTTCACGAGCTTGCTCGATCTCCTCGTCGCCGAGCGCGACCTCTTAAACGCCGAAGCGAGCCAGGCAGCCTCCGATGCCTCTCTAAGAAAAGATCTCGTCGCCATCTATACCGCCGCGGGCGGGGGATGGAGCGACGCGAATACGACTGCGCGGTGATGACCATGTATGCAGCGCATCGCGATCCAGCATCCAGCGTACCCGGATCCACTCCCCACACACCGGGTTCGCTTGCGGCCGGTCCATGCCCCCCGGACCGGCCGCACCTCTTTTCGCGACGAGCGGATAGGCCACGCGGCGCACGGCGCTTCATGCGGTTGCGTTGGCTATTGGCGGCGTTCTTTGGCACCGGCCGGCTTCGCCAGCCACGCAGCGCAGACAATTTGGATTGAAATGAGACAGAGGGTGATCCGATGACCAGGAATCGTTCCAGCAAGCATAATGCTCACGCAACGATCGAAGACGCGCAGTTCGAAGCCGATCTGATCGAGGCCGTGCCGTTCTTGAAATCCTTCGCGCGCACGCTGTCGCGCAACGCCGAGGTCGCAGACGATCTCGTCCAGGACACGCTCTTGAATGCCTGGCGGGCTCGCGCGAGCTACAAGCCCGATACGAATTTGAAAGCCTGGCTTTGCACCATCCTGCGCAACAAATTCTATTCGGACGGGCGTCGCGCTTGGCGCCAGATGCCGTGGGATCAGGAAGCCGCCGAGCGGATTATAGGGCACGATGCGGCGCAAGCGGGCGCGGTTGAGCTTTCCAACACGGTGCACGCGATGGAGTTCATGCCGGCGCACCAGCGGGAGGCATTGACGCTGATCGGAGCCGGCGGCTTCTCCTATCGGGAAGCGGCGGCCATCTGCAACGTCGATCCCGGGACGCTCAAAAGCCGCGTCATGCGTGCGCGAAGGGCCCTCACCTCGCTGCTCGAGGGAAGGAAAGCGCTTCCCAAGACATCCCGGCTCTCGGGCCGCGAGGCGGCGGAAGCGCTCATGACCGAGCTCGCTCGGCTTGCGCTCGGCCAGGGAAAGGTCGGACTGCACTCCGCACAAGGCGCGGCGTTCGCGTGAGAGAGCGATGCACAATCTCGTCCTCTTGATCGAGCATTACGGCTTGATCGTCGTCTTCTTGAACGTGCTGCTCTCGCAGGCCGGGCTGCCGCTTCCCGTTTATCCGGTGCTGGTCACCGCGACGGCCTTGGCCGCGGGCGCCGGCGCGGACGACATGACGGCGGTCCCGGCGATTCTTGCGGCCGGCGTTGCGGCTGCGTTCATCGCCGATCTCACCTGGTTCTCCGCCGGCCGCGCATTCGGCAAGGGCGTGCTCTCGACCCTCTGCCGCATCTCGCTAGCGCCCGATTCCTGCGTGCGCCAAACCGAAGCGACGTTCGTGCGCTTTGGACCGGCTTCGCTCTCGTTCGCGAAATTCGTGCCCGGCTTGACCAATATCGCCGTCGCGCTCGCCGGAACCGCGCGGACCTCGTGGGCGGCGTTTCTCTTCTTCGATCTCATCGGAGCGACGCTCTTCATCGGCGCCGCAGTCGCGCTGGGAGTCATATTCCGCGACGCGATCGGCGACGTACTATTGGTCTTGGATGCGTTCGGCCGTTTCGGGCTGGTTCTCATCGCCGCGGCGCTCGCGCTCTTTCTCGTCGGGAAATGGTGGCAGCGCCAGCGCTTCATCCGCCAGCTGCGCATGGACCGTATCAGCGTCGAGGAGTTGCGCGAGCTGATCGCGGACGGCGCAAGCCCGATCATTCTCGATGTGCGCTCCGATGCTTTGCGCGACCGCGACGGCTTCATTCCTGGCTCGGTCCGCGCGAGGATGTCCGAGCTCGAAGATCTCAAGCGCGAATACGCGCGCGAAACCGAGGTTGTGGTCTATTGCTCCTGTCCCAACGAGGCTTCGGCAGCGATGGCCGCGCGCCATTTGAAGCGCGCGGGCTTCAGGCGTATCCGGCCGCTGCAAGGTGGCCTGGAGGCCTGGGCCTTGGCCGGTCATCCGGTTTCGCGCAATGCCGAGGCGACGGAAGATAGCGTCCCGTTGGTTGCGGCTTGACCTTCCCTCTGTGAACTTCGGCTGGCGGGTTGTCCGACAGAATGATCGTCTTGATTGCTCCTCCCCTTCGAGCCTGCGACGGCCAATTTCACCCGCATTGTCCGGCGGGTGCCGGTGCGCATCCGCCTCAGCGAAGGTCAGGCGGGGCTCGAGCGGCTGCGGCCCGGGCTGTCGGCAAACGTAGCGGTGGACTTGCCGGGCGAATGACCTCCACGAGGCCTTAGCGTCCTTTTTTCGGCGCCTTTCCGGACCTACATTCTAGACCATGGACCGCCGGCCCTCATGGTTTCGGGGACCGCTACGGCCTCTTGCCTCTTGCATGATCTCGCGGAGAACGGACTGTGGATTTCGGACTGGGTGAAACAGCGTCGATGTTGCGCGACACGGTGCGCGCCTTCGCGTCCGAAGAGATCGCGCCGCGGGCGGAAGTGATCGATCGCCAGAACGTGTTCCCGCGCGATCTGTGGCCGAAATTGGGCGAGCTTGGCCTCTTCGGGATTACGGTGCCCGAGAGCCTCGGCGGCGCCGGCATGGGCTATCTCGAGCAAGTCGTGGCGATGGAGGAGATCAGCCGCGCCTCCGCGTCGGTCGGCTTGAGTTACGGCGTTCAAGCCAATCTCGTCGTCAGCCAGATCAATCGCTTCGGAACCGACGAACAGAAGCGCCGGTATCTCCCGAAGCTCTTATCCGGCGAATGGGTCGGCGCGATCGCGATGAGCGAGACGGGCGCCGGATCCGATGTGCTCTCGATGCGAACGAAGGCCGAGAGGAAGAACAACAGCTCGTACGTGCTCAACGGCTCCAAAATGTGGATCACCAACGGGCCCGTCGCCGATGTTCTCATCGTGTACACGAAAACCGGGCCGGCGGAGGACCGCCGCCTGCTTACCGCGTTCCTGATCGAGAGAACGTTCGCGGGCTTCTCCACCGCCCAGAAGCTCGACAAGCTGGGCATGCGCGGCTCCGACACCGGGGAGCTCTTGTTTCGCGACTGCGAAGTACCTGAAAATAACGTGCTCGGGCCACCCGATGGCGGCTTGCACGTTCTCATGTCCGGTCTCGATTACGAGCGCGCCGTGCTTGCCGCCGGTCCGGTCGGAATCATGCAAGCCTGCATGGATGTCGTGCTCCCCTATGTGCGCCAGCGAAGACAATTCGGTCAGGCCATCGGCGAATTCGAGCTGATGCAGGGCAAGCTCGCTGACATGGATACGACGCTGAATGCCTGTCGCGCCTATGTCTACGAGGTCGCACGCGCCTGCGATCGCGGCTCCATCACGCGCAAAGATGCGGCGGGAGCCATTCTTTACGCGGCAGAGCGTGCAACGCAGATGGCCTTGCAGGCGATCCAAGCCTTAGGCGGCATGGGCTACATGAATGAGATGCCGACGGGCCGGCTCTTACGCGATGCGAAGCTCTACGAGATCGGTGCCGGCACGTCCGAGATCCGCCGCATGCTGATCGGCCGCGAGCTTTTCGAAGGACGAGAATAGATATGGCTGAACACATCGTCATTGCCGGCGCCGCGCGTACGCCCTTGGGCAGCTTCCAAGGCAAACTCAAATCGTTGACTGCGCCCGAGCTCGGGGCTGCGGCAATCAAGGGCGCGCTATCGCGCGCGGGCCTCGAGACAGACGCGCCGGATGAGATCCTCATGGGCTGTGTTCTGCCGGCGGGGCTTGGCCAAGCGCCGGCGCGCCAGGCTTCGATCACCGCTGGCATTCCGAATGCCGCCGGATGCACGACCGTGAACAAGGTGTGCGGTTCGGGCATGAAGGCTACGATGCTCGGCCATGACGCGATCCTCGCCGACTCTGCGCGCGTCGTGGTCGCGGGCGGCATGGAGAGCATGTCGAATGCACCCTATCTGCTCGCGAAAGCGCGCGCGGGCTACCGTATGGGTCACGGCCAGATTTACGACCATATGTTTCTGGATGGGCTCGAAGACGCCTATGACCGCGGCGCGCTCATGGGAAAATTCGCGGAAGAGACGGCAGAGAAGTTCCAATTCACTCGCGCAGCGCAGGACGAGTTCGCCACGACCTCGCTGATGCGCGCGAAGAAAGCCACTGCCGATGGGACATTCGCGCGCGAGATCGTGCCCGTTGCCGCCGACGGTGAGGAAATCGCCATTGATGAAGCTCCTTCTCGCTTGGACCCGGCAAAGATCCCGAAGCTCAAACCTGCTTTCCGCGACGGCGGCACGGTGACGGCGGCCAATTCGAGCTCGATCTCGGACGGCGCTGCGGCACTCGTGCTGATGAGCGAGCACGAAGCCGCGCGCCGGAAATTGAAACCCCTTGCGCGCATTCTCGGACATGCGACGCACGCTCAGGAGCCCGCCTGGTTCACGACCGCCCCCATCGGTGCGATCAAGAAGTTGCTCGAACGCGTCGGATGGGAAAACGAGGAGGTCGATCTTTACGAGATCAATGAAGCCTTCGCCGTCGTCACCATGGCGGCGGAACGCGAGCTCGGGCTTTCCCATGACAAGGTCAACGTTCACGGCGGCGCCTGCGCGCTCGGCCATCCTATCGGCGCATCAGGCGCGCGGATCATCGTGACGCTCTTAAATGCACTTGAATCCAAAGGGCTGAAGCGCGGGATCGCCAGCCTCTGCATCGGCGGCGGCGAGGCGACGGCGATCGCGCTCGAGCGCTTCTCTTGAAGGATCATCGGATGAGGGTGCTCGCAAGCCGGATCGACCGCAACTCGAAGGAGTTCGCGGACAACGCCAAGGCGATGGCCGCCCAGCTCGCCGATTTCGAAGCGCAGCTTGCATTGATCCGTCAGGGCGGCGGCGAAACGGCGAAGAAGCGCCACACCGATCGCGGCAAGATGCTGCCGCGCGCGCGCATCGAAGCGCTGATCGACAAGGGAACCGAGTTCCTCGAGCTCTCCGCCTTCGCGGCGCATAAGGTCTATGACGAGCCGGTTCCAGCCGCAGGCCTAATCACAGGCATCGGCGTGATCATGGGCGAAGAGTGCGTCGTCATCGCCAATGACGCGACGGTCAAGGGCGGGACGTATTATCCTTTGACAGTCGAGAAGCATCTGCGCGCTCAAGAAATAGCGGCGGAGAACGGGCTTCCATGTATCTATCTCGTCGACTCGGGCGGCGCGTTTCTGCCATTGCAGGATCAGGTTTTCCCGGGGCGCGGGCATTTCGGCCGTATCTTCTACAATCAGGCGCGCATGTCGGCCTCCGGCATTCCGCAGATCGCCGCGGTGATGGGCTCGTGCACGGCTGGCGGCGCCTACATCCCGGCGATGTCGGAAGAAAGCATCATCGTCAAGGGCGAGGGCACGATCTTCCTTGCCGGCCCGCCGCTTGTCAAAGCCGCGACGGGTGAAGTGGTGAGCGCGGAAGATTTGGGCGGCGCGGACACCCATGCGCGGCTCTCGGGCGTCGTCGATTATGTCGCGAAGGACGATGCGGAAGCGGTCGCGATGATCCGCGCCATGGCGGGCCGCCTCGATCGGCCGCAGAATCCTTCGCCAGTAGATGTGAAAAAACCGATCTACGACGCCTCCGAAATCGGCGGCATCGTGCCCTCCGATTTGCGCCGGCTCTATGACGTGCGCGAAGTCATCGCGCGGATTGTCGATGCGAGCGAGTTCGACGAGTTCAAGCCGCTCTATGGGACGACGCTCGTCTGCGGCTTCGCGCGCATCGGCGGATTCGAAATCGGCGTTCTTGCGAACAACGGCATTCTTTTGTCCGAGGCGGCGCTCAAAGGCACGCACTTTATCGAGCTCTGCTGCCAGCGGAACGTGCCGCTCGTCTTCTTGCAGAACACCGGCGGCTTCATGGTCGGGAAGAAGGCGGAAGCCGAAGGCATCGCCAAGAACGGCGCCAAGATGGTGATGGCGGTCGCTTGCGCCGAGGTGCCGAAATTCACCGTCATCATCGGCGGCAGCTTTGGCGCGGGCAATTACGCCATGTGCGGACGCGCCTATGGCGGACGTTTCCTCTTCGCCTGGCCCAACGCGCGCATCTCGGTCATGGGCGGCGAGCAGGCGGCGCAGGTTCTGTCGCGCATCAAGCAGGAAGGCGCCGGAAAGGCCCCCAACACCGCTGACGCGGAAGAATGGAAGCGCGCCGAGGCGATCCGGCAGCAATACGCGACCCAAGGGCATGCCTATTACGCGAGCGCGCGGCTCTGGGACGACGGCATCATCGCGCCCGCATCGACGCGCGACGTGCTTGCCCGCTGCCTCAAGCTCGCGGCACGGAACCCCACTCCGCCGACGCGGTTCGGCGTCTTCCGGATGTGAAGCGGGAATGCAGCTGCCCAAGACCGTAACCCTTGTCGAAGTCGGCCCGCGCGACGGGCTCCAGAACGAGCCCGCGACCGTCCCGACGGCCGTCAAAGTCGAATTGGTCGATCGCTTGAGCGCGAGCGGGCTCAAAGTCATCGAGGCGGGAGCGTTCGTTTCGCCCAAATGGGTGCCGCAGATGGCGGATACCGCCGATGTGCTCGCCAAGATCAAACGCGCACCGGGCGTGCGTTATCCTGTGCTCGTGCCTAATCTTCAGGGCTTCGTTGCCGCCAAAGCCGCGGGGGCGCGCAAGATCGCGATCTTTGCCGCTGCGTCCGAGACGTTTTCGCGCATGAACATCAACTGTTCTATCGCCGAGAGCCTGGCGCGCTTCGATCCCGTTGCAACCGCAGCCCAGACAAGCGGGATCGCCATGCGGGGCTACATCTCTTGTGCCGTCTGGTGTCCGTTCGAAGGGCGCATCGCGGCGGGTGCGGTCGCGCACCTTACCGAGAAGCTTCTCGCGCTGGGCTGTTACGAGATCTCGCTCGGCGACACGATTGGCAAGGCCACGCCGTTAGAAGTCCAGCAGCTCATCGATACCGTCGTTGCTCGCGTCCCGCGGGGGAAACTTGCGGGCCATTTCCACGACACCTATGGCCAGGCGCTGGCGAACGTTCTTGCATCGCTCGAGAGAGGGATCGCTGTGTTCGATAGCTCGGTCGCGGGGCTCGGTGGCTGTCCTTATGCGCCAGGGGCGACAGGCAACGTCGCGAGCGAAGATGTGCTCTACATGCTCAACGGGCTTGGAATCGAAACGGACGTCGATTGGAATGCGCTTGCCGAAGCCGGCCGTTTTATCTCCGCGGCGCTGAACCGCCCACTTGGCGCCAAGTCCAGTCTTGCAATGTCCCGCTCACATCCGAAACAAGCCGGGTCGCCATGAACGACAATCCCGACAAAGCGTCAGCACAGGCTCGAAAAGAAAAGATCGTCGCCGAGTTCGAGATCCCATACCGGCAGTATCTCGACGCGTCCGGAAGATTGCTCGGCGATGCGCCCGCTTTCGCGAACAATCGCGAAATCGTGCTGCCTCTCTACCGCGCCACGATGCTGACCCGCATCTTCGACAACAAGGCGATCGCGCTTCAGCGCACGGGCCAGCTCGGGACTTACCCCTCCTGCATCGGCCAGGAAGCCGTCGGCGTCGGCTATGCGAGCGTCATGACCGATAAGGACGTCATGCTCACGACTTATCGCGAGCAGGCGGCGCAGATTTGGCGCGGGGTCACGCTCGCCGAGCTCCTGCTCTATTGGGGCGGCGACGAGCGCGGCTGCGATTACAAAGGCCCGCGCGAGGACTTCCCGGTCGCGGTTCCGATCGCGACCCAGGTACCACATGCGGTCGGCGTGGCGACTGCTTTCAAGCTCCGCCACGAGCCGCGCGTCGCGGTGTGTGCGCTCGGCGACGGCGCGACGTCGAAAGGCGATTTCTACGAAGCACTCAATCTCGCCGGCGTCTGGCAGCTACCCGTCGTTTTCGTCGTGATCAACAATCACTGGGCGATCTCCATGCCGGTGGCGAAGCAGACGGCGACGAAGACACTCGCCCAGAAGGCGATCGCGGGCGGCATCCCCGGCATCCAGATCGACGGTAACGACGTCATCGCGGTGCGCGAAGTCGTCGGCGAAGCGATCGCGCGCGCCCGCAATGGCGGCGGGCCTTCGCTGATCGAGGCGCTCACCTATCGCATGCGCGACCACACGACCGCCGACGACGCCACGCGCTATAGACGCGAGGAAGAGGTGAGCGCCGCCTGGAAAACCGATCCAATTGTCCGTCTACGGACGTATATCGGCGCCAATGGCTGGTGGTCGAAGGAGGACGAGGAACAACTCGTCATTGAGTGCAAGGACAAGGTCGAAGCCGCCGTCGCCGAGTATCTTGCGACTCCGCCGCCCGAGCCACAATCCATGTTCGACCATCTCTTCGAGACTCTGCCCGCGAGCCTCGAATGGCAACGCAAGAAGCTCGCGGGAGGCGGAAAATGAGCGAAGTCACCATGGTCGGCGCGATCACCATGGCCCTTGCCCGCGCAATGGCCGATGACGAACGTGTCCTCGTCCTGGGCGAGGACGTGGGCAGAAACGGCGGCGTCTTCCGCGCGACCGAAGGGCTTCTGGAGCGCTTCGGAGGGGAGCGCGTCATGGACACACCCTTGGCCGAGACCGTAATTGCAGGAATGTCCGTCGGGCTCGCCGCGCAAGGATTCCGTCCCGTGGCCGAATTCCAGTTCATGGGCTTCATCTATCCCGCACTCGATCAGCTCATCTGTCACGCGAGCCGCCTGCGCAACCGCACCCGCGGGCGGCTCTCCTGTCCGCTCGTCTTCCGCTCGCCCATGGGCGCCGGCATTCACGCGCCGGAGCATCATTCGGAAAGCACGGAAGCCTTATTCGCGCATATCCCCGGCATGCGCGTGGTCGTCCCCTCCTCGCCTTCGCGGGCTTATGGGCTCCTCTTAGCCGCCATCGCCGACCCCGATCCGGTCGTGTTCTTGGAACCCACGCGCCTCTATCGCGCTCACAAGGAAGAGGTGAACGACAATGGCGAAAAGCTGCCACTCGATTCCTGCTTTGTCTTGCGCGAGGGACGTAACGTGACGCTTGTTGCCTGGGGCGCTGTCATCAAGGAGACGCTCGAGGCGGCGCAGGACTTGGCCGAAGAGGGAATCGACGCCGAAGTCATCGACTTGGCTACTGTCAGCCCGATTGATTTCGAGACCATCCTTGCATCTGTGGAGAAGACTGGCCGGCTCGTGATCATCCACGAAGCGCCGAGGAATTGCGGCGTCGGCGCCGAGATCGCGGCGCGCATCGCGGAACGCGGGCTCTTGTCGCTTCAGGCGCCCATCGAGCGCGTCACTGCTTACGACACCGTCGTGCCGTTACCCAAGCTCGAGAACGCCTACATGCCGCAAGCTAAAGACATCGTAGAGGCGGCGCGCCGCGTCGTGACCTTCCAATGAAGACATTTCTGCTGCCCGATTTGGGCGAGGGCTTGAGCGAAGTCGAGATCGTCGACTGGCATGTGCAGGAAGGCGACCGCGTGGTCGCGGATCAGCCGCTCGTCTCGGTCGAGACCGACAAAGCGGTCGTGGAGGTTCCCTCGCCCCATTCCGGCACCATTGTCGCCTTGCACGGCAAGCCCGGCGACATCATCCGAACCGGCGAGCCGTTGGCCGAATTCGATCTCGGCGCGGTGCATCAGGACAAAGGCACCGTCGTCGGGCGCATGCCGGAAGCGAGCGCACCGCGCGAAACGGAAGAACGCACGCCGGCGCTCGCACGAGCCTCGGGAAAGGCGATGCCGGCCGTGCGTGCACTCGCACGTAAGCTCGGAATCGATCTCTCCGCCGTCGATGCCACCGGCCCTGACGGCTCGATCACCATGGATGACGTCAAACGCTTCGCAAGCGCGATCGCCGGCGCCGAGCCGGCCGAGCCCTTACGCGGCGTTAGGCGCGCCATGACGCACAAGATGAGTCAGTCGCATGCCGAGATCGTGCCCGCCTCGATCCACGACGAATGCGACGTCGAGGACTGGATCGACAAGGGTGACATCACGGTCAAGCTGATCCGCGGAATCGTCGCCGGCTGCCGCGTCTCGCCGGTCTTGAATGCCTGGTACAGCGCGCAATCCATGACGCTGCGCCTGCGGCATGACGTCGACTTGGGTATCGCCATCAACACCGAGGACGGCCTCTTCGTCGCGGTGATGCGCGACGTCGGCAACCGCGAGGATCAGGACCTGCGCGAGGGCATCGAGGAGATGAAGCGCTGCGTCGCCGCGCGCGACATTCCGCTCGAGGACATGCAGGGCGCGACCATTACGCTCTCGAATTTCGGAGTGTTCGGGTCAGGGCGTTTTGCCAATCTCGTCATCGTTCCGCCGCAGGTGGCGATCATCGGCGCCGGCACCATTCGTCCACGCGCCGTGGTGAAGGACGGGAAAGTCGTCGCGCGGCGCACGCTTCCGCTATCGCTCACCTTCGATCACCGCGTCGCTACCGGCGCCGAAGCCGCGCGGTTTTTAAAAGCGATGATGGCGGAGCTTGAGCGCAGCTAAAGCGCGGTGGCGGCAAGGTGCGCGGAAAACACGGCTATGCGGACTGACGAAACCTATTCGGCCGGAACCGTGACGCTCT